>NZ_JASERH010000127.1:0-132053 GCF_030766975.1 Streptomyces sp. KL116D
CTGACCGGCCGGGCCCGCACCCTGGCCGTCACGGGCCGCCTCGACCGGGCCAGGGCCCTGCGGGCCGAGGCGCTGGCGGCGGCCGGGGCGCTGGACGACCCGGAGCTGACGGCCGAGGTCCTGACCGCGTTCGACGTCCCGGCGAACTGGCCCCGCAACGACGACGAAGCGCTGTCGGCGCGGGTGGCGGCCGCGGCCGAGCGCACGCTGAGCGCCCTCCCGGGCGAGCGGGGTCCCGCCGCCGTGCGGCGCAGCGCGCTCCTCAGCACCCTCGCCCTCGAACTGCGCGGCAGCACCGGCCCTCGTGGTGCCGAGGCCGCCCGGGAGGCCGAGGCACTCGCCCGGGAGCTCGTCGGCCGCGGCGAGGCCGATCCCGCGCTGCTCGCCCTCGCGCTCGACGCGCGGTACCTGCACACCTTCCACCGCCCCGGCCTGGCCCCCCGAAGGGCGCTGATCGGTGAGGAGTTGGTGGCTCTCGGGGCCCGCCACACGCTGGTGACGTACGAGGTGCTCGGGCATCTGATCCTGGTGCAGACGCACGCCGCGCTCGGCCGTCTCGACGCCGCGGACCGGCACGCCGCGGCGGCCGACCGGCTGGGGGCGCGGCACGACCTGCCGCTGGTCGGCGTGTTCACGGCCTGCCATGCCGCTCTGCGGGCCGCCGTGCGCGAGGAGCCGACGGCCCGCGAGACGTTCGACGATGCGGTCGCCCGGCTCGACGCGAGCGGCATGCCCGGCGTCCGCGAGGGCCTCGCGCAGCTGGCCCGGCTGCCCCTCCCCCGCCACCGCTCTCCGGCTCGCCCTCAACACGGCCTGCCGGAGGGGGATTTCGGTCCGTACGAGCCGTGGGCCCGGGCCTTCCTGGAAGGGCGGGGGGCCGATGCGCTGCCTCCGTCACCCGGGGATCTGCTGACGGAGGCCCGGCTGTGCCTGGCGGCGGTCGCCGCCATCGACGGGGGCGACCGCGCGTCCGCCGAGCGGGTCCACGCCGAACTGCTGCCCGCGGCCGGGGAGTTGGCGGGGGCGGGCAGCGGGCTGTGCGCCTTCGGGCCGGTCGCGCTGTACCTGGGCGACCTGGACCGGTTCCTGGGGCGGCAGGAGGCGGCCCGCGCCCACTGGCGCCGGGCGCTCGACCTGGCCGGACGGGCCGGCGCCCGCGCGTGGGCGGCGCAGGCACGGGCCCGTCCGGGCTGAATCGGCTTTCTGCGCGCGTCAGTTGGCGCGGAGGAGTTTGCGTGCGGCCGCTTCGCCGACGGAGACGGCGGAGCGGTGGCTCTCGATGGGGCGGGCCGAGGCGCCGGGGAAGAGGATGTACGTAACGTCACCCCCTGCCCCGCCGCGCACCGGGTGCGGGTTGATGCCGAGTGCGCGGGCCGCCGCGTGGGACGCCTCGCCGATGAGGTCGGTGGGCCCCGTGTCACCGACCACGGCGTACAGGACCTTCCCCCGGTACACGAGCGCGGCGACGGTGCCGCCGCGGATGCCGGAGCGCGCCGGGTTCCAGATGCGGCTCGCGCCGGGGACGACCACGTAGGGGAGCTTCTCGGAGCTCAACTGCCGCCCGTCGGACTGCTGATAGGCGGTCGCGCCGAGGAACAGCGGGTCGGTGCGGCGGTTGCAGTACCGGCCGGGACGCCCGTCGCAGTCGATGTCGAGGTCGGCCTTCCAGTGCACCACGCCCTTCTTGCCGCACACGGGGACGTTCGCGCGCGCGCCGTCGTCGCTGCGGTAGCGGCCGTGCGAGATCTGGTGGCAGCCGCGGACGGCCGCGAGCAGGTCGGCGGCGCGGACGCCGCCCTCGCGGGCACTGTGCACGGCGGGCCGGGCGATGGGCTCCTGAGGGTCCCTCAGGGGAGCGGCCGCGGCGGGCAGGGACGCCGGGACGAGGAGGGCGGCGCCGCACGCGGCGGCGAGCGTCATGAAGCGAGGGTGCACGGGCAGTGGCCTTCGGTCGGGGACATCGACGGTCAGGGACAGCGGATGGACATACCCGTCCAATCTCGGACAGTCGGCCGGAGGCGTCCACCGGTCGGGGGCCGGACGTGGGGCCGGTTCGACCCGCACCCCCTCTTGATGAGGACCCGTCAGTCGTGCCATACAGGTCTGTACCAATTCGGTTCGAGCGGAAGGCACCGCCGTGCGACGCGTCCCCCCACGCACTCTGCTCCCCCACGCGGCCTGCGCCGCCGCGCTGCTGACGGTGGTGACCGGCTGCGGGCTGCTGTCCGACGGAGACGACGCGAGCGGCCCCGCCCTCTCCGCCCCGCTCGGCGTCACCGCGCAGGCCGGCAGCGCCACGTCCGTGCACGTGATGTGGAACCGCCCCACCAACCCGACCGACATCACCGGCTACGAGGTGTACCAGGGCTCCGAGCGCGTCAGGGAACTCTCCGCCGACCAGCACATGGTGGACGTCACCGGCCTGCGCCCGAAGTCCCGCTACGTGTTCACCGTGCGGGCCCGCGGCAAGGACGACACACTCGGACCGGCCGGCCGCAAGGTCACCGTCACCACGCCGGCCGCCGTCGCCGCCGACCGCTCCGCGCCGACCCGGCCGACCGCGCTGCGCGGCACCGTGGCCGGCGGCCGGGCGGTGTCGCTGTCGTGGCGGCCGGCGACGGACGACAAGGGCGTCGTCTCGTACGACGTCTACCAGGGCACCACGAAGATCCACAGCGTCGGCGGGACGGAGACGCGGGCGCTGCTGACCGGGCTGCGTCCTGGCACCGCCTACGCGTTCCGGGTCCGGGCGCGGGACGCCGCCGACCACACCTCGCCGCCGAGCGACGTCGTCCGGCTGACCACCGGAGGGGGCAAGGACGAGGGATCCGGCACCGCACCGGACGACTTCCGGGCCACCGCGCGCCGCGCCGACGGCGCGTACTACCTCGACCTGGCGTGGACGCCGCCGCGCACCGGCGGCGAGGTCCCCGCGTACCAGATGTACCTGGACGGGAAGCAGGCGACGACGGTGGCGTGGGGCGAGAGCGCCCCGCAGGACGCGGCGAAGTACAGCTTCTACGTCGGCGAGGAGGCGGGCGCCCGGTACCGCGTCAAGATCCGGGCCCAGCTCCCGGACGGCACGTGGGGCGCGTTCTCGCCGGAGCGCACGGTGGTCACGGGCGGGTAGGGCCGGACGGCGGAACGCGTCACCTGCCCGGCCCCGGCCCGCATGCGGGGCCGTCCGCACGCACGTTGAGTGTGCGTCAGGCAGCACGGGCTTTGCCTACTCGGGCGGGGCACGGGATGTACCGCCTCCCGTGCCGCCGGAGGGCAGACACCATGCGTACCACGTTCATACTCGCTCGCTCGGGCCTCACCGTCGCCGCCGCGGCCGCGCTGCCGCTGACCCTCGGCGCCTCGTCGGCGCACGCCGACGGGATCACCGTCACCACCACCGGGTCCACGGTCGTCGCCTCGACGAGCTCGTGCCCCGGCGAGGCGAACGGCTCGCTCCTCTCACCGGGGCAGGCCGACTTCGCGCAGGGCAAACAGCAGTCGCTCGAATCGGGCCGGGCCACCTGGCTCGGCGTCAGTTCGGGCACCTATACGGTCGTCGTCGTGTGCAAGGGCGGCAGCCCGTCCTTCACCCAGTCGGTGACCGTCTCCGCGGCCCCGACCATCTCGGCGACGTCCAGCCCGATCGGCGGCGTCCGGGGCGGTCTCGGCGGTGCCGCCGAGGACTTCGGCCCGCTGACGCTCGCCGCGGGCGGCACGCTGGTGGCCGCCGCGGTGGTCGGCGGCGCCTGGTACCTGCGGCGCAGGGGAGCCGGTCAGCGCGTCTGACGTCCCCGCCACGACCGCCGCCGTCCGGGCCCCGGGCGGCGGCGGTCGTGCGTGCAGGCCCTCTTGTCGGCGCGGCGCGCCTCGGCTTTGATCGTGGACCGGGAACTGACCGATCGTCCGCGAACGACCTGGGGGGCAGCGTGGGTTCGGGTCCGGTGGGAGTGGCCGTCGTCGGGGCGGGTGTGATCAGCGAGCAGTACCTGCGGACGCTGTCCGGGTTCTCGGACGTGCGGGTGCTCGCGGTGGCGGACCTCGACACGGGGCGCGCCGAGACCGCGGCGCGGGCCCACGGCGTGCCGGTCGCCGGTGATCTGGCCACGGCGCTCGCGGTGCCCGAGGTCGAGCTCGTGGTGAACCTGACGGTGCCCGCCGCCCACGTCGAGGTGGCGCTGGCGGCGCTGCGCGCGGGCCGGCACGTGTACGGCGAGAAGCCGATCGCGCTGCTGCCGGGCGAGGCGGAGAAGCTGCTCGCGGAGGCGGCGGAGCGCGGCCTGCTGGTGGGCAGCGCTCCGGACACGTTCCTCGGGGCGGGCCTGCAGTCGGCGCTGCGGGCCGTGGCGGCGGGGACGATCGGCACGCCGGTCGCGGCGTCGACGGCGCTGCGCAGTCTGGGTCCCGAGCGCTGGCACCCCTCCCCCGCCTTCTTCTACCAGCCGGGGGCGGGGCCGCTGTTCGACCTCGGCCCGTACTACCTGACGGCGCTCGTGGCGCTCTTCGGCGGTGTCGAGCGGGTCGCGGGGTCGGTGCGGCGGGCCAGGGACGAGCGGGTGGCGGGGGCCGGTCCCGAGGCGGGCCGGGCGTTCCCGGTGGCGGTGCCGACGCACGTGTCGGCGCTGCTGGACTTCGCGTCGGGCCCGACCGCGACGTCGGTGTTCAGCTGGGACTCGGCGCGGCCGCAGGTGGGCTTCGAGGTCGTCGGCACGGAGGGCACCCTGGCGGTGCCCGACCCGAACACGTTCGGCGGCCCGCTGCGGGTGCGCGCCAACGGCGCGGACGACTGGGCCGAGCTGTCCGTCGGCGGCCGCACGGACGGGCGGGGCCTGGGCGTCGTCGACCTGGCCAGGGCGATCCGGTCGGGGGCGGCGCCGCGCGCGTCGGGCGCGCTCGCGCTGCACGTCCTGCAGACGATGGCGGCGGTGACGGACTCGGCGGCCCGCGGCGAGTTCGCCCGGCTCCCCGACCGCGTGCCGTCGCCGGAGCCGCTGCCCGTGGACTGGGATCCGACGGCGGCGACGCTGGGCTGACCGGTCCCAGGGCCTGTCGGCACACTCCCGTCGTCGCCCGGAGGGCGGCCCCGCGGTGTCTGGTGCGTGCGATCGCAAGGCGCCGGAAGGTCCTGGTGGCGGAGCTACCCGGGCCTTTCGGCAACGCCGCGAGCGTGCGTGCCAGGCACCGCGGAGCAGACGGGAGTATGACGACGGGCCCTAAGGCCGCTCCAGATCGGCGAGCGTCCGCTCGATCCACTGCACCCAGAACGTCTCCAGGTCGATGCCCGCGCGCAGCACGGCGTGCTGGAGCCGGTCGGGCACCGTGTCCTTCTCCGGCGGGAAGTCGCGCTCGTCGATCTCCAGGTACGTCGCCAACTTCCGCCGGTGCAGCTCCAGATGGCGGCGCAGGTCCTCGTCGATGCCGTCCGTGCCGACGACCGCGGCGGAGCGCAGCCGGAGCAGGAGGGGGTCCCGCAGCGGTTTGGGGTCCTGGGGTTCGGCGGTCCAGCGGGCGAGTTCCGCACGGCCTTCCGGCAGGACCTCGTACACCTTCTTCTGCCCGCGGGCCGGCGCCCGGGCCGGCAGTTCGCGGATGAGGCCGTCGCGCTCCAGTCTGCCCAGCTCGCGGTAGATCTGCTGGTGCGTCGCCGACCAGAAGTAGCCGATGGACTTGTCGAACCTGCGGGTCAGTTCGAGACCCGACGACGGCTTCTCCAGGAGGGCCGTGAGGATCGCGTGCGGGAGTGACATGTCGACAGAGTAGGTGAGGGCGGTCACGCGGCCGGCGGGCCCGGCCACGTGACCACCCGGTCTCAGAGGGCCGCCGCCACCTCGGTGCCCTGCTTGATGGCACGCTTGGCGTCGAGCTCGGCGGCGACGTCGGCGCCGCCGATCAGGTGCGGGGTGCGGCCCGCGGCGAGCAGCTCGTCGTAGAGCGTGCGCTGCGGCTCCTGTCCTGCGCACAGGACGACCGTGTCGACGGGGAGCAGGGACTTCTCGCCGTCGACGGTGATGTGCAGGCCCGCGTCGTCGATCAGGTCGTACGTCGCACCGGCCACCATGGTGACGCCGCGGTGACGCAGTTCGGTGCGGTGGATCCAGCCCGTGGTCTTGCCGAGTCCCGCGCCGACCTTGGTCGTCTTGCGCTGGACGAGGTGGACCTGGCGCGGGGGTGCGGGGCGCTCGGGCTTCGCGAGGCCGCCGCGGTCGGCGTAGTCCATGTCGACGCCCCACTGCCGGAAGTACGTGGCCGGGTCCAGGCTCGCCTTCTCGCCGTCGTCCGTGAGGTACTCGGCGACGTCGAAGCCGATGCCGCCCGCGCCGATGATGGCGACGCGCCCGCCGACGGGCGCCTTGTCGCGCAGCACGTCGAGGTAGCCGACGACCTTGGGGTGGTCGACGCCGTCGATCGCCGGGGTGCGCGGGGCGACGCCGGTGGCGACGACGACCTCGTCGTACGCGTCGAGGTCGGTAGCGGCGACGCGCGTGTTCAACTCGACGGTGACGCCGCGCAGTTCGAGCTGCGTGCGGAAGTAGCGCAGCGTCTCGTCGAACTCCTCCTTGCCGGGGACCTGGCGGGCGACGTTCAGCTGCCCGCCGACCTCGGCGGCGGCGTCGAACAGGGTCACGTCGTGGCCGCGCTCGGCGGCGCTGACGGCGCAGGCGAGACCGGCGGGGCCCGCGCCGACGACGGCGACGCTCTTCTTCAGCCGGGTCGGCGTCAGCACGAGTTCGGTCTCGTGGCAGGCGCGCGGGTTCACCAGGCAGGAGGTGATCTGGAGGCTGAAGATGTGGTCGAGGCAGGCCTGGTTGCAGCCGATGCAGGTGTTGATGGTGTCGGAGCGGTCGGCCGCCGCCTTGTTCACGAACTCGGGGTCGGCGAGCATCGGGCGGGCCATGGAGACCATGTCGGCGGCGCCGTCGGCGAGCAACTGCTCGGCGAGTTCGGGGGTGTTGATGCGGTTGGTGGTGACGAGCGGGATGCTCACCTCGCCCATGACCTTCTTGGTGACGAAGGTGTAGGCGCCGCGCGGCACGGAGGTCGCGATGGTGGGGATGCGGGCCTCGTGCCAGCCGATGCCGGTGTTGATGATGGTCGCGCCGGCCGCCTCGATCTCCTTGGCGAGCTGCACGACCTCCTCCAGGGTGGAGCCGCCGGGGACCAGGTCGAGCATCGACAGCCGGTAGATGACGATGAAGTCGGGGCCGACGCGCTCGCGCACGCGCCGCACGATCTCGACGGCGAACCGGATGCGGTTCTCGTAGGAGCCGCCCCAGCGGTCGGTGCGGTGGTTGGTGGCGGCGACGATGAACTCGTTGATGAGGTAGCCCTCGGAGCCCATCACCTCGACGCCGTCGTACCCGGCGGCCCGGGCGAGTTCGGCGGCGCGGGCGTAGTCCTCGATGGTCCGCTCGACCTCGTCGTCGGTGAGGGCGCGCGGGACGTGGGCGCTGATCGGCGCCTGGACGGCGCTCGGCGCGACGAGGCCGTGGTGGTGCGCGTACCGGCCGAAGTGCAGGATCTGCATGGCGATCTTGCCACCCGCGGCGTGCACGGCGTCGGTGACCTCGCGGTGCTGCTCGGCCTCCGCCTCGGTGGTCATCTTGGCGCCGCCCTCGAAGGAGCAGCCCTCCGCGTTGGGGGCGATGCCGCCGGTGACCATGAGGCCGACGCCGCCGCGGGCGCGGGTGGCGTAGAACTCGGCCATGCGTGCGAAGCCGTTGGGCGCCTCCTCCAGACCCACGTGCATCGAGCCCATCAGGACGCGGTTGGGCAGCGTGGTGAAGCCCAGGTCGAGCGGGGCGAGAAGGTGCGGGTAACGGCTCATGGGGCCCTCCGTGCGCGGCGAACGTCACGTCAGTTGTAGACGACCCCGACTCGCTTTTGCAACAAGTTGCATAAGAGAGCTGCGCCACGCCGCGGCAGACCGGTCAGTCCCCCGCGACCTCCGCCACCCAGCCGTACGGAAGCTCCTCGCCGTCCACCGTCACGGCCTCCACGGTGCCGGTGGCCGGGTCGATGTCGGCCGCCACGCCTTCGCCCTCGTAGCGGGGGTAGCCGGACTCACCCTCCTCGCCGGTGGCCACGACCGGTACGGCGCGCAGCGGGTTGCCGTGGTCGGGGCGGCCCTCGGCGTCGGTCAGGCGGGGCTTGAGGACGAGGGTGCGACGGTCGGGCACTTCGGGCTTTTCGCTCATGTTCGGGAGGCTAGTGCGGAGCGCCGGGAGCCGCCCGTCGCGCCGCCCACGACCGGCCACGCGGGTTGTAGAGTGCAACCAGCGCAGGAAAGGACCTTGCCGTGGCAGAGCACGACCGTGCGGACGACCGGGAGTCGGCCGTGGAGACCATTCAGCGTGAGCTGACGTCCTTCGCCCGGCGTGCCCGGGCGACGGCCGCACGCATGCACCCCGAGCTGTCGCTCGTCTCGTTCACCCTGCTCAGCCATCTCGACGAGCAGGGCGGCTGCCGGGCCACCGACCTGGCCGCCCACTACGCGCTCGACAAGTCGACGGTCAGCCGCCAGGTCTCCGCCCTGGAGCGGGCCGGCCTGGTCGCGCGGCGCGTCGACCCGGACGATCACCGGGTCCAGGTGCTGCACCCCACGGCGGCGGGCGCCGAGATCCTCGCGCAGGTGACCGTCAGCCGCCGGCAGATGTTCGGGGAGCGCCTCGCGGACTGGGCCGAGGACGACCTGACGCGCTTCGCCCGGTACCTGGAGCGCTACAACGAGGCGTCCCGCGCGGCCGACGAGGCCTGAGCCACGCGCGCCGTGCGGAACCGGGTGGTGCGGCGCAGCCGGAAGCCGAGCGACTCGTACAGCCGGATGGCGTTCACGTTGCCCTCGCCGGTGTGCAGGAACGGGGTCTCGCCGCGCTCCTGGATCCCGGCGGCGACGGCCCGCACCAGCCGCCCCGCGAGGCCCTGGCCGCGCTGGGCGTCGTCGGTGCACACGGCGCTGATCTCGGTCCAGCCCGGCGGGTGCAGCCGCTCCCCCGCCATCGCGACGAGCGCGCCGCCGCGCCGGATCCCGAGGTAGGTGCCCAGCTCGACGGTGCGCGGCAGGAACGGTCCCGGCCGGGTCCGCGCCACCAGGTCCAGCATCTCGGGCACGTCGGCCGCGGTGAGCCGGACCGCCTCGGGGTCGTGGGCCGCGTCCACCGCCACCCCGACGAGCTGCACCCCCGGTATGTCGGCGGTCAGCTCCCAGCCGTCGGGCACGTCGAGGGCGACGCCCGGCAGCGGCACCTCCCCGGGCCCGGCGAGCGCGGCGAGATCCGCCCAGTCGGCGGGGCCCGGGTCGTCGGGCAGGGCGAGCCACGGCGAGACGTCGACCGGGTAGCGCAGCACCCGTCCGCGCCGCTCCGCGAGATGGGCGTGCGGCCCGGTCAGGGCGGCGTACGCGGGGTTGTCCAGCGGATGCCGGCCCGGCTCCCGGGCGGTCGCGCCCCCGCGCTCCTCGTACGTCTGCGTCATCCGGACTCCCTCGCCGCGCGGTCGCTCTGCCTGCCCGCCCACCAGGGCGGCCACATGATCGAACCATCGGTCCGGGAGTCCGTATTCCGGCGCGCGCACCGTGTTCACGAGGTCGCAACGCGTTCACACGCCCGCAATGCCGCCGCACGGTTCGCGACGGACGCAGGGTTCACGATGGACGCACGGTTCGCAACGGACGCAGGGTTCACGATGGACGCACGGTTCGCGACGGACGCAGGGTTCGCGACGGACGCACGGTTCACGATGGACGCACGGTGATCGTTCTTGGCATGCTGGCGCGATGCCGTCCACGCCACTGAGTGATCACGTCGAGGCCCTGCTGACGAGCGGGCTTCCGCTGCCGATCGTCGCCGCGGGCGACCCCGTCCTGCGCCGGCCCGCCGAGCCCGTCGACGGGCAGCTGCCCGACGGGCTGCTCGCCCGGCTCGCCGAGGCGATGCGCGTGACGATGCGCGCGGCGCCCGGCGTGGGCCTCGCCGCGCCGCAGATCGGGGTGCCGCTGCGGCTCGCGGTCGTCGAGGACGCGGCGACCGTGTCCGACGAGGTGCGGGCGGCGCGCGGCCGGCTGCCGCAGCCGTTCCGGGTCCTGGTCAATCCGTCGTACGAGGCCGTGGGCGAGGGCAGCGCGGCGTTCTACGAAGGGTGCCTGAGCGTGCCGGGCTACCAGGCCGTGGTCACCCGGCACGAGCGGGTGCGGCTGCGCGCCCTCGACGAGCTCGGCCGTCCCGTGGACGAGGAGTTCGCCGGGTGGCCCGCCCGGATCGTGCAGCACGAGACGGACCACCTGAACGGCACCCTGTACCTGGACCGCGCGGAACCGCGCTCCCTCGCGTCCACGCAGTCGGTGCGGGAGCGCTGGGCGCAGCCCACCCCGCACCTGGCCGCGAAGGAGCTGGGGTTCTCGCTGCCGGAGTCCGGCTGACCGTCAGTCCAGCGACGGCATCTCGCCCTTCGCGGCGGTGACGTCGATGACGGAGAACGCGGCGCCCTGCGGGTCACCGACCGCCGCGAACCGCCCGAAGGGGCTGTCCATCGGCCCGAAGTGCAGCTTCCCGCCGAGGCGTTGGACGGTGGCGACCGCCGCGTCGCAGTCCTCGACGACGAAGTACACGTTCACGTACGACGGCACGTGCTCGGGGAACTCGTCCGTCATCTGCATCCGGCCCAGGTACGGCTGGCCGCCGAGCTGCCATACGGTGAAGTCGACATGCTCGTCCGCCATCTTCTTGACGTCGTACGGGAAGACCGACGTGAAGAACGCGTCGGTCTTCGCGGCGTCACGCGTATTGACCTCGGCCCAGCAGAACGCGCCGGGCTCGTTGACCTTCTCGAAGCCGGCGTGGGAGCCGGGCTGCCAGACGCTGAACCAGGTGCCGCCGGGCTCCTGCGCGGTGACCATCGTGCCGAAGTCGCCGACCTGCATCGGCTCCATGGCGAGGGTGCCGCCCGCGCTCTTGATCTTCTCCGCGGTGGCCGCGGCGTCCGCCGTGGCAAGGTACAGGTTCCAGGCGGCCGGCACGGCTTCCATGCCGGGCATCTGCGGCGACAGCGCGGCGACGTGCTTGCCGTCGGCGGTCTTCGCCTGCGTGTAGTTGCCGAACTCCTCGGCGCCCGAGTCGTAGTCCCAGCCGAACAGCTCGGCGTAGAAGGACTTCGCCGCCTCCAGGTCGGGGAACATGGCGTCGGCCCAGACGGGCGCGCCTTCGGGTTGAGCGGGCATGACGCGACACCCTTCCTTCGGGATCGCCGGACACGACGGGGCCCGGCGGGTACGCGTCCACGCTAGGCGCGCCGGACGGAGTGCGCGATCCGTGCGGAAAGGTACGTCTCCCCCACCTGCTCCGCGAGGCGGGCGAGCGGCTCGCCGGGTCGATCGCGGCCGACCGCTTCCGACCGCTTCCGACCGCGGCACGTCCGCACCGGCCGCACCCTGCGTCCCGCACCCGACATGATCGGGCACAGGATGTCGGGTCCGGCAGGATGCCTCCTGCCTAACGTGGTGACCGCACCACAGGAAGGAGGGACCGGACGTGCTGGAGCGCCTCAACCAGGCCCTGGAGTACATCGAGGGCCGCCTCGACGAGGACGTCGACGTGGCCGACCTGGCCCGGATCGCGGCGACCTCCGAGTACCACCTGCGCCGGATGTTCTCCGCGCTCGCGGGCATGCCGCTGTCCGAGTACCTGCGCCGCCGCCGGCTGACCGTCGCGGGCGCCGAGGTGCTCGCCGGGCGGGACTCGCTGCTGGAGATCGCGGTGCGGTACGGCTACGGGTCGGGCGAGGCGTTCGCCCGGGCCTTCCGCGCCGTGCACGGGGTCGGGCCCGGCGAGGCCCGGCGCACCGGCGCGGCGCTCGTCTCCCAGCCCCGGCTCTCCTTCCGCCTCACCGTCGAGGGGAGCAGCAGCATGCGCTACCGCGTGGTGGACCGGCCGGATCTCACCGTCGTCGGATTCAAGGCCCGGGTCCCGCTGGTCCACGCGGGACCGAACCGGGCGATCATCGACTTCGTGCGCGGTCTCGACCGGCAGGCCGTGGAAGGCCTGGCGAAGGCGTCGGACCAGGAGCCGCACGGCATCGTCGCGGTCTGCGACGATCTGGACCCGAGCCGCGCCGAGGGCACCGAGCTCGACTACTGGCACGGCGTGCTCACGTCCGCGCCCCCGCCCGCGGGCACCGAGGTCCTGCCCGTCGCGGCCGGCACCTGGGCCGTGTTCACGGTGTCAGGTCCCGCACCGCAGGCCATCCAGGAGCTGTGGCGGGACGTCTTCACGCAGTGGTTCCCTTCGAACCCCTACCGCAGCCGCCCCGGCCCCGAGATCCTGCGCACCCGGCTGTCCGCGGACGGCACCGAGGCGGACGCCGAGCTGTGGCTCCCGGTGGAACGGGAAGGTGTCTGACGGCTACGCCCGGCGCGTCGCCACCACGAGCCGGCAGCGCGGACTGCCGTCGGGGCGCTCGCCGAGCTCGGGCAGCGCCCGCAGCGTCACGTCGAAGCCGGCGCGCGTCAGCTCCCGGCGCACGTCGCCGAACCGGAACGCCCGGTAGTACATGACGAACGGCGGGCGCCACAGCGCGTTGCGCACCCGCATCACCGTGTCGAAGCCGAGCATCGCCCAGTAGCCCCTCGATCCCGGCCGCGCGGGCGCGGGCATCGGGAAGGCGAACTGCCCGCCGGGGCGCAGGACCCGGTGCACCTGCGCGAAGAGCGCCGGATGCTGCTGGGGCAGGAAGTGGCCGAACGCGCCGAAGCTGACCACCAGATCGAAGACGGGCCCGAAGGGGAGGGCGAGGGCGTCACCGCGCACGTACGAGGCGGTCGGCTCGCCCCGCCCGGCGACCTCCAGCATCCCCGCGCTGAAGTCGACCCCCACGGCCCGCTCCGTACCGACTTCGCGCAGCACCCCGAGCCCGGCCCCGGTCCCGCAGCACAGGTCGAGCCCGGTCTCGTACGGGCCGAGCTCGCGCAGCACGCGGGTGACCGGGGCGAGGACGGCGTCGGGGGTGCGGAACGGGGTGTGGTCGAACTTCGGGGCGAGCAGGTCGTAGCCGCGCTCGACGGACGACAGCGCCTGGACGGCCAGCTCGCGGAGGGTGGGGCCCTGGGGTGTGAACATGGCGGATCAGCATAGTGACGGCGGTCGGCCGAAATCCGGTCTTGCCGCGCACCGGGGGTGTGGTGGTACTCTCGCTGTGGCACGTGTGTACGCCCCTTCTGAGGCGCCGGTGCCGATCCACCTCTCTCAGCGCAGGACCTCCCGCCGCTCTCCGGCCGGTGTCACCGCGCGCATCGTTCCTGGTCAGCAGGTTTCGACGGGCTCTTGCCCGGCTTGCCCCCAGGCCCTCTCCCGGCCACCGAGCGTGACACATCCGCTCCCTCCAGTCGCCGGATTCCCCACCCCTTCCCTGCCCGCGTACGACACGACGTCCGCGAAAGGACCGTGACCGACCATGACCACCACCTTCGAACCCCCCACCACCACAGCACCCCCCAAGGCGCCCGTCCGCGCCGCCGGCATCCTGGACACCGGCGCCAACGGGAACGGATTCCTGCGGACGGGAGACCTGCTCCCCACTCCGGACGACGTCCAGGTCCCCGCCCGGCTCATCCGCCAACTCGGCCTGCGCAAGGGCGACTTCGTCACCGGAGTGTGCGGGCGGCCGCACACGCTCACCGAGGCCGAACCCGTCGGCGGCGCCCGCACCCGGCCGCACTTCGCCGACCTCACCCCTCTCCACCCCGCCGAACGGCTGCGCCTGGAGAGCCCGGTGAGCGGGCTCACGGGCCGCGTCGTCGACCTGTTCGCGCCCGTCGGCAAGGGGCAGCGCGGCCTGATCGTCGCGCCCCCGAAGACCGGCAAGACGGTGCTGCTGCAGCAGCTCGCGGCGGCGGTCGCCGTCAACCACCCCGAGGCCCACCTCATGGTGGTGCTCCTCGACGAGCGGCCCGAGGAGGTCACCGACATGCGGCGCTCCGTGCGCGGCGAGGTGCTCGCCTCGACGTTCGACCGCCCGGCCAAGACCCATGTCGCGCTCGCCGAACTCGCCGTGGAGCGCGCCAAGCGCCTCGTCGAGCAGGGCCGCGACGTGGTGATCCTGCTCGACTCGATCACCCGGCTGTGCCGCGCCCACAACAACGCCTCCGCCAAGGGCGGCCGCACGCTGTCCGGCGGCGTCGACGCGGCGGCGCTGCACGGCCCGAAGCGACTGTTCGGCGCGGCGCGCAACACCGAGGAGGCGGGGTCGCTGACCATCCTGGCGACGGCCCTCGTCGACACCGGGTCGCGCGCCGACGACTACTTCTTCGAGGAGCTCAAGAGCACCGGCAACATGGAGCTCCGCCTCGACCGCACCCTTGCCAATCACCGCGTCTTCCCGGCCGTCGACATCACGCCGTCGGGCACGCGCCGCGAGGAACTCCTGCTGCCCGCCGCCGAGTCGGCCGCGGTCCGCGGCCTGCGCCGCGCCCTGCAGAGCCGCGACGGCCAGTCCTCGTACGAGGCGCTGCTCGACAAGCTGCGGCACTCCCCGGACAACGCCGCGTTCCTGCGACAGGTGCATTCGACGGTCCCCACGGGGTGACCACACCCCCGGGATGCGTAATACTCGTCCTATGACTTCGAGCATTACACGTCCGGGGCGGGGCCCGGCCGTGGCGATCCGTCCGGCCACCGCGCGCGACGCCAAGCGCCTCACCCGGCTCGTCCGCGGCTCCCGCGCCTACGAAGGCCCGTACGCGGCGATGGTCGAGGGGTACCGGGTGGGCCCGGACTACATCGAGACGCACCGCGTGTTCGTGGCGGTGGACACGGCCGACGACCGGGTCCTCGGTTTCTACGCGCTGGTCCTCGCGCCGGCCGAGCTGGACCTGATGTTCGTCGCGGACGCGGCGCAGGGGCTCGGCATCGGCCGGCTGCTCGTCGCGCACATGCGGACCGAGGCGCAGGCGGCCGGTCTCGACCGGGTCCGTGTCGTCTCGCACCCGCCCGCCGAGGGCTTCTACCGCAGCATGGGCGCGCGGCGCACGGGCACCGCGCCCGCGCGCCCGCCGGCCGTCGCCTGGGACCGGCCCGAACTCGAATTCGTCATTCCCCCCGCCGCCTGAGGGGTTCCGCCCTCGCCGCGCACGGCGCACACTCGGGTCCAACGAGCGGGCAGCAATGGGGCAAGGAGGCCACATTGGGCGGCAGTGACGCGCGCGACGAGGCGTTCGACGTGATCGTGGAGATCCCGCAGGGCTCCCGCAACAAGTACGAGATGGACCACGAGTTGGGCCGGATCCGGCTCGACCGGATGCTGTTCACGTCGACCCAGTACCCCGCCGACTACGGCTACGTCGACGGCACGCTCGGCGGCGACGGCGACCCGCTGGACGCGCTCGTGCTGACCGGCGACGCCACGTTCCCCGGCTGCACCATCGAGTGCCGGGCGATCGGCATGTTCGTGATGAGCGACGAGAAGGGCCCGGACGAGAAGATCCTCTGCGTCCCCGCGCACGACCCGCGGCACGCGTCGGTCCGGGACATCGAGGACATCCCCGAGTTCGACCGGCTGGAGATCACCCACTTCTTCGAGGTCTACAAGGACCTGGAGCCCGGCAAGTCGGTGGACGGCTCCCACTGGGAGGGCCGGGACATGGCGTACGAGGAGATCAGGCGGGCCCGGAGCAGGTCCGGCGGCCGGTGACGCCCGGCTCGCCCCCGATGTGATCTTGCCTACCCGTACGGGGTCCGGCTGCGCGGGCGGCGCCCGGGCCGCCTAGGGTGGGCGGGCCGTGGTGTTCGGGAAGACCGGTGACAGCCCCTCAGGGGGCCGAGTCCGGAGCGGCCCTCGCCACTGTGATCGGGTTCCGGACCCCCAGGTCCGGAGCGCACCGCTCCACCCGTGCCACTGGCTGCCGCCCGGCAGCTGGGAAGGCAGGAGCGGCGGCGCACGCCCGTAAGCCAGGAGACCGGCCACGGCATCTCACGAAGTGATCCACGAGGTGCTGGAGCGTGACCGCCGTATGACCCTGTCCGCGAACTCCCCCGCGCGGCCCACCGGGCCGAACCCCGACTTCCGCTGGCGCCGTGAGGACACCGTGCGCACCGCGGGCCTCATGGCCGTGATCCTGGCCCTGCACGTCGTCGCCTTCGGCGTGCTCTTCCTGCTCGTCGTCCCCGGCCACTACGAGGTCGACGACAAGGCGTTCGGCATCGGCCTGGGCGTCACCGCGTACACCCTCGGCATGCGGCACGCCTTCGACGCCGACCACATCGCCGCCATCGACAACACCACCCGCAAGCTGATGGCGGACGGCAAGCGTCCCGTCTCGGTCGGCTTCTGGTTCGCGCTCGGCCACTCCAGCGTGGTCGTCGCGATGGCGGCGCTCGTCGCCGGCGGCGCGGCCCTGGCCGGCACGCTCATGGACGACGACTCGCGCGCCCACCAGGCGCTGGGCGTCGTCGGGACGACGGTCTCCGGGACGTTCCTCTACCTCATCGCCGCGCTCAACCTCGTCGCCCTGGCCGGCATCCTGAAGGTGTTCAGGTCGATGCGCGCGGGATCCTACGACGAGACGGAGCTCGAACAGCACCTGGATTCCCGGGGGTTCATGAACCGCGTGCTCGGCCGCTTCACCCGGTCCATCACCCGGCCCGGGCAGATGTACCCGCTCGGCTTCCTCTTCGGCCTCGGCTTCGACACCGCGACCGAGGTGACGCTGATGGTGATGGCGGGCAGCGGCGCGGCGGCGGGTCTGCCCTGGTACGCGATCCTGTGCCTGCCGCTGCTGTTCGCCGCGGGCATGAGCCTGTTCGACACCCTCGACGGCACCTTCATGAACTTCGCCTACCAGTGGGCGTTCGCCAACCCGGTGCGCAAGGTGTTCTACAACCTCACCATCACGGGCCTGTCGATCGCGGTCGCGTTCTTCATCGGCACCATCGAACTCGTCGGCGTGCTGCACGAGAAGCTCGACCTGACGGACGCGGTGACCGGCTGGATCGCCGCACTCGATCTCGACAACGTCGGCTACGTCATCGTCGGCCTGTTCGTCGTCGTGTGGGCGGCGGCGATCGCCTACTGGCGCCTGGCCAAGGTCGAACAACGCTGGTCGGCGCGGCTGGCCGACGGCGCCTAGCGCCACGGGGGCGCCGGTGGCCGAGGGCGGCCGCGCCACGCCGGTCACCGTCGCATACGGTGCACGACGACACGCCGTACGAGCACGGAGGATGCCCCATGGCCGCCGCCCACCTGCCCCTCGCGGGCATCACCGTCGTCAGTCTCGAACAGGCGGTGGCGGCGCCGTTCGCCACCCGGCAGCTGGCCGATCTGGGCGCGCGGGTGATCAAGGTGGAGCGGCCCGGCGAGGGCGACTTCGCGCGCCGCTACGACGAGACGGTGCACGGGCAGTCCAGTCACTTCGTGTGGCTGAACCGCTCGAAGGACTCGGTGACGCTCGACGTGAAGACGCCCGGCGGCCGTGAGGTCCTGGAGCGGCTGCTGGCCGGCGCCGACGTCTTCGTGCAGAACCTCGCGCCGGGCGCGGCGTCCCGACTCGGCCTGTCCGCGGGCGAGTTGGCCGAGCGCCACCCGTCCCTCGTGGTCTGCGACATCTCCGGCTACGGCGCGGACGGGCCGTGGTCCGACCGCAAGGCCTACGACCTGCTCGTGCAGTGCGAGACGGGCGTCGTGTCGGTGACGGGCACGCCCGAGGCACCCGCGAAGGTGGGCATCGCGATCGCCGACATCGCGGCCGGCATGTACGCGTTCTCCGGCATCCTCACGGCGCTGTACGAACGCCGGGCCACGGGCGTCGCGCGCGCGGTCTCGGTCTCCCTCTTCGAGGCGCTGGCGGAGTGGATGGGGTATCCGGCCTACTACACGGCGTATTCGGGTGCGCAGCCGCCGCGGGTCGGCGCCGCGCACGCGACGATCGCACCGTACGGGCCCTACGCCGCGGCGGACGGTGCGACGGTGCTCCTGGCGATCCAGAACGAGCGCGAATGGGCCTCCTTCTGCGCGGAGTTCCTCGACGACGCGCCCCTGGCGACGGACCCGCGGTTCCACCGCAACTCGGCGCGCGTGGCCCGCCGCGCCGAACTCGACGCGATCGTCACGGCCCGCTTCGCCGAGCTCACCGCCGACGAGGCGGTCGCGGTCCTGGACCGCGCCAAGGTCGCGAACGCCCGGCTCAACACGGTCGCTGACCTGCTGGACCATCCGGTGCTGGCCGGCCGCGACCGCTGGCGCGACGTGCCCACCCCCGGCGGCCCGGTCCGCGCCCTGCTGCCCCCGGCGACGCTGACCGGCGTGGCGCCGCGGATGGACCCGGTCCCGGGCGTGGGCGAGCACACGGAGGCGGTCCTGACAGAGCTGGGCTACGCCGCGGAGGCGATCGGCGCGCTGCGGGACGCCGGAGCCGTCTAGCGGGGGCGGGCCGGGGGTGCCGGCGGCCGGTGCCCGCGGTCGGTGTGCGGTCCGTGCGCGCTCCGTATGCAGTCCGTGTGCAGTCCGTGCCCGGTCCGTGTCCGGGAAGCGGGGCCGTTCGGCCCCCCAGGAGGGACATTCGGCCCCACCTCACCGGTGCGCCCCCCTGAGATGCTGCTGCGCAGAGCCTCCCGTGCCCTCGCTCTCCCGCCGCGGCGCACGGTCGAGGCCCGGGTCCGCCGGTCGTCGGAGGGGGAGCCTCGAACGGCGGACCCGGCACGGGGGGGCGGCGCGCCCATACGCCCGACGAGGCAACTCGCGCGCAAAACACCCCAATCGGAGCGATAAAGTATCGCGTCAACCTTCACGCGCCCGATCACCCAGGAGTACCTACGTGACCGTAGCCATCGACTCGTCCGCAGCAGCCGTCCCGTCCGGCGACGACGACGCCCTGGACGCGCCCGCCGTGGAGCCGACGCCCGCGACGGACGTACCCGAGGCGCGCCTGTCCAGCCCTGACGCCACGGACGCCCCTGCCGCCACTGCCGCCACGGACGAGGAGACGGCCGAGCCGGGGGACACCGCGCACACGTGGACCCCGTCGACCGGCACCACCGACTCCCCCGCCGAGAACTTCTGGCAGCCCGGCCAGGCGGAGGACGAGAACCAGGCCCCCCAGCACGACGCGGAGGCCGAGGACTCCACAGACGCCGACGACGCCGAGGACGAGGCCGACCTCGCCACCGCGGACGTACCGGAGTCGATCACCCGGGACGCGCACGAGTTCGGCGTCTACGCCCGTACCGGCGGCTGGGCCTTCGCCCTGAAGGTCGCGCGCAGCGTGCGGCCGGGCGGCCAGCCGGCCGGCGAGTCGCCGAAGGTCTCGGCGCGGCGGTTCGCCGCGCTCGCGGGCTGCTCGGCCGAGCGCGTGATGCGCTTCTACAAGGCGTGGGACAGGGCGGCGGACGACGGCCTGGTGCCGCAGTTCGAGGCCCTGGCGCCGGGCGCGGACGTCGAACTCCCGGACGCCGACGTCTGGTTGTCGTACTACGTCTCGCGCAACAGCGCGACGTCGGTGCGCGGTCAGGCGATCACCGAGGCCGCCGAGGCGGAGGGCATCCGGCCGACGAAGGCCCTGGAGGTAGCGGAGAACCCGACGGCCCTGCGGGCCGCGATCCTCGCCGACCCGGGCACCGCGGAGGCCGCCCGCAAGGCGCTGATGGACCGGCTGGGCGAGGACCCGGTGCTCCGGTCGGGGCTGGCCCGCGACATCGTGCGCGCCGACGACCTCAAGAAGGCGGTGGCCGAGGAGTCCAAGACCGGTGACCGGCTGGAGTACGTGCGGAGGATCGCCGAGGAGGGCCAGGTCAAGACGCCGGCGGGCCAGAAGATCGAGGCTCCGCAGCAGCTGCGCGAGGAGGCCGAGCGTCACCTCTCGCTCATCGACGAGCTGGACGAGGGCGAGGAGGCGGGCGAGTGGGCCCGCGAGGCGTACGACACCGTGCGCACGCTCGTCGCCGAGACCGTCGAGAAGGACCCGGAGCTGCGGGTCCAGGAGCGGCGCGCGAAGTTCTACAGCAGCCTGCAGAAGGCGACGAAGGCCTTCGAGGAGCTGACCTTCGACGACGTCGAGGAGATCGACGACATCGTCGAGGACGACATGGTGCGCCGTCTGGAGGAGCTCCAGGCGGCGATCTCCGCGGCCCTCACCGCGCTGCAGAAGGCGCGCACCGGCGCCTGACCCGCATCGATCGATGCCCGGCACTCCCCCGTGGGGTGCCGGGCATCACCGCGTCCTGGGCCTGTTACCTCGGTCACCCCACTAGCGAAACGTTGCCGTTTCGCTAGGAGAGGGCTTACGCTCGTCGAGGGTTCGGAACGAAACCGTTTCGTTCACTTACTCGTCATCTTCGCACGGCTCCCGCTTCCCTGGAGTGACCCTCATGTCCCAGACCTCGCTGGCCGAGGACACCAGCACCCCGCGCGTGACCGACGCCCACGGCGTCTCCCGCAAGCGGTGGTGGATCCTCGGCATCATCGGCATCGCCCAGCTGATGGTCGTCCTCGACGCGACCATCGTGAACATCGCGCTGCCCTCCGCCCAGCAGGACCTCGGCTTCACGGACGGCAACCGGCAGTGGATCGTCACCGCCTACGCGCTGGCCTTCGCCTCCCTGCTGCTGCTCGGCGGCCGCATCGCCGACCTCTTCGGCCGCAAGCCCGCCTTCCTCGTCGGTGTCGCGGGCTTCGCCGGCGCCTCCGTCCTCGGCGGCGCGTCCACCAGCTTCGGGATGCTGGTGACGGCCCGCGCGCTGCAGGGCGTCTTCGGCGCCCTGCTCGCACCGGCCGCGCTGTCCCTGCTCAACACGACGTTCACCGACGCCAAGGAACGCGCGAAGGCGTTCAGCGTCTACGGCGCGATCGCCGGCGCGGGCGGTGCGGTCGGGCTGCTGCTCGGCGGCGTCCTGACCGACGCGCTCGACTGGCGCTGGACCCTGTACGTGAACGTCGTCTTCGCGGTCGCCGCCTTCATCGGCGGCTGGCTGCTCCTGGGCAACCACCGCGACGCCGCGGGCGCCAAGCTCGACCTGCCCGGCACGCTGCTCGTCTCGGCCGGTCTGTTCTCCCTGGTGTACGGCTTCTCGAACGCCGAGACGCACGACTGGAGCTCGCCGCAGACCTGGGGCTTCCTGGCCGCGGGCGCCGTCCTGCTGAGCGCGTTCGCCTGGTGGCAGACCCGCGCGAAGCACCCGCTGCTCCCGATGCGCGTCCTGCTCGACCGGGACCGGGCCGCCTCGTTCGTCGCCGTCCTGATCACCGGCGCGGGCATGTTCGGCGTGTTCCTCTTCCTCACGTACTACCTGCAGCTGAACCTCGGCTTCAGCCCCACGAAGACGGGCGTCGCGTTCCTGCCGATGGTCGCCGCGATGATGGTCATGGCGCAGGTCTCCACCACCGTCCTGGTGCCCCGGATCGGCCCGAAGATCGTCATTCCGGCCGGCTTCGCGATCGCCGCGGTCGGCATGGCCTGGCTGACCGGGATCGGCCTGGACGCCGGGTTCGCCACGCATGTGCTGCCGCAGCTGATCCTGATCGGCGCGGGTCTGGGCGTCGTGATGCCGCCCGCCATGGCGCTCGCCACCAGCGGGATCGCGCCCGAGGACGCGGGCGTGGCCTCGGCCACGGTCAACACCATGCAGCAGGTGGGCGGTTCGATCGGCACCGCGCTCCTGAACACCCTCGCGGCGAGCGCGGCCACCAGCTACCTCGCGGGCCGCAACCCTGCCGACAAGCTGACCCAGGCGCAGGCCACGATCGAGAGCTACACGACCGCGTTCTGGTGGTCGGCGGGCTTCTTCGCCGCCGGCGCGGTCATCGCCTTCCTCCTGTACCGGCGCGGGGCCGGGCAGCAGGATCCGGACGCGGCCCCGGTCGTCCACATGTGACGACCGCCCGCACCGGCCGCGGGGCCGCCGTCCTCAGGGAGACGGCGGCCCCGCCTCTTCGCGTCGCGGGCCGTGGTGGCAGTGTGGAAGGTGATCATCCAGTACAGGAGGCACCTCGTGTCGGAATCCCCCCGTTCCACCGGCCGTCCCGCCCACCAGAACGTCACGTTCGACAGCAACGGCACCCCCGCACACGGCTATCTCGCGCTGCCGCCGCAGGGCAGCGGCCCCGGCGTCATCGTCATCCAGGAGTGGTGGGGCCTGACCGACCACATCGCGGACGTCACCGACCGGCTGGCCGCCGAAGGCTTCGTGGCGCTCGCCCCCGACCTCTACGGCGGGAACGTCGCGCACGACTCCCAGGAGGCGTTCCGCCTGATGCGGGAGCTGCCCGTGGAGCGCGGCGTCGAACTGCTCGCGGGCGCGGTGGACCACCTGCTCGCCCTGCCCGAGGTCACCTCGGACACGGTCGGCGCGGTCGGCTTCTGCATGGGCGGCGGCTTCGTCCTCTACCTGGCGGCCAAGGACCGGCGGGTGACCGCGGCCGTCCCGTTCTACGGCGTCATCCAGGGCGAGGTGCCGGACTTCTCGAACCTCGCGGCGCAGATCCTCGGCCACTACGGCGAGCGGGACGAGTCGATCCCGCTGCCGACGCTCGACGGCCTGCGCGCCACCATCGAGAAGCAGTCCGGCGTCACGGCCGACTTCCGCGTCTACCCGGCGGACCACGCGTTCTTCAACGACGGCCGCCCGGAGGTCCACGACCCGGAGGCGTCCGCACAGGCGTGGACGGCGACGGTCGATTTCCTCAGGTCCAGCCTCTCCGGCAGCTGAGCCCCAGGCGCGGGGCCGGACGGCGTCCACCGTCCGGCCCCGCGCGGACTCACGTCACCAGATGCGCACCCGGTCCGCCGGGTCGAGCCACAGGCCGTCACCGTCCCGCGTACCGAACGCGTCGTGGAACTCGTCCAGGTTGCGCACGATGTTCGCCCGGAACTCCGGCGGCGAGTGCGGGTCGATGGTCAGGTACTGCTGCTCCTGCTCCTTGCGCCGCTTGGTGCGCCAGCAGTAGGCCCAGTTCATGAACAGCCGCTGGGACCCGGTGAGTTCGTCCTCGGTGGGCACCGGGGCGCCGGCCAGCGCGATCAGGTAGGCGGTGTGCCCGATGGTGAGGCCGCCGAGGTCGCCGATGTTCTCGCCGACCGTCAGCGAGCCGTTGACCCGCTCGCCGGGCAGGTTGCGCGGCTCGAACCCGTCGTACTGCGTGACGAGCGCCTTCGACTTGGCTTCAAAGGCGGCCTTGTCGTCGGCGGTCCACCAGTCGTTGAGATTGCCCTGGCCGTCGTACTGCGCGCCCTGGTCGTCGAAGCCGTGGCCGATCTCGTGGCCGATCACGGCGCCGATCCCGCCGTAGTTCTCGGCGGCGTCCGCGTCCGGCGCGAAGAACGGCTTCTGCAGGATGCCGGCCGGGAAGCAGATCTCGTTCGTGCCCGGGTTGTAGTACGCGTTCACGGTCTGCGGCAGCATGAACCACTCGTCGCGGTCGACCGGCGCGCCGATCTTCGCCATCTGCCGGTCGTGCTCGAAGGCGTCGGCCGCGTACGCGTTGGCCAGCAGGTCGTCGGAGACCACGGTCAGCGCGGAGTAGTCGCGGAACCGGTCCGGGTAGCCGATCTTCGGGCGGAACGTGGCGAGCTTCTCGTACGCCCGCTCCTTGGTCTCGTCCGTCATCCAGTCGAGCGCGCCGATGGACTGCCGGTACGCCTCCAGCAGGTTCGCGACGAGTTCGTCCATGAGCGCCTTGGACGCCGGCGGGAAGTGCCGCGCCACGTACTCCTTGCCGACGGCCTCGCCGATGGAGCCCTCGACGAACTGGACGCCGCGCTTCCAGCGGGCGCGCAGCTCCGGGGTGCCGTTGAGGGTGCGGCCGTAGAACTCGAAGTTGTTGTTCACGAACGCCGCGGACAGGTACGGCGCGCTGGAGCGCAGCACGCGCGCGTACAGCCAGTCGCGCCACTGCTCGACGGGCACCTCGGTGAGGACCGTCGACAGGTGTGCCAGGTAGGACGGCTGGCGTACGCAGGACTCGGCGAGGGTGGTGTCGTTGCCGCCGAGCGCGTCGACGTACGCGCGCCAGTCGAACGCCGGGGCGAGCGTGGTGAGTTCGTCGAAGGTCGTGAGGTTGTACGTCTTCTGCACGTCCCGCGTCTCGGCCCGCTCCCAGTGTCCCTCGGCGAGCCGGGTCTCCAGGGCGAGGACGGTGCGCGCGGCCGCGGCCGGGTCCGGGTGCTCGCCGAGCGTGAGCAGCTCGGTCAGGTACGCCTCGTACTTCTCGCGGGTCTCGGCGAACTTGTCGTCGCGGTAGTACGACTCGTCGGGCAGGCCGAGGCCGCCCTGGAGGATGTTGAAGAGGTAGCGGTCGGAGTCGCGGTCGTCGGAGTCGATGTACGAGCCGAACAGGCCGGAGCCGCCGGTGCGCTCGAAGCGGCCGAGGAAGGCCGCGAGCTGCCGCACGTCACCGAGGTGCGCGACCTCGTCGAGGAGGGGACGCACGGGGTCGAGGCCGCGGGCCTCCACCGCCTCCTCGTCCATGAACGACGCGTACAGGTCGGCGATCTTGCGTGCCTCGGCGTCGTCCAGGCTGGTGGAGCCGCCCGCCGCGATCTCCTGAATGATCTCCTTCACCTGCTGCTCGGCGACGTCCACGAGCTGCACGAAGGGGCCCCAGCTGGAGCGGTCGTCGGGGATCGGCTCGGTCGCCAGCCACTGGCCGTTGACATGGCCGAACAGGTCGTCCTGCGGTCGGATCGCCGGGTCCATGCCCGGGCGGGCGTCATCCAGAGTGCTCATCGACGCAGCCTACCCAGGTCAGCGATGTGATATAGCAGCGGAGACGACACATCGCCCCGCCCGGTGCGGGACCGGACGGGGCGATGACGGTCGGACGGCTCAGGCGAGGGTCGCCAGGGCGTCGTTCAGCGTCTGCGACGGACGCATGACCTTGGCGGCCTTGGCCGGGTCGGGCTGGTAGTAGCCGCCGATGTCGGCCGGGGAGCCCTGGACGGCGATCAGCTCGTCGACGATCTTCTGCTCGTTCGCGGCGAGCACCTCGGCGAGCGGGGCGAAGGCCTTGGCGAGCTCGGCGTCGTCGGTCTGCTTGGCCAGCTCCTGGGCCCAGTACAGGGCGACGTAGAAGTGGCTGCCGCGGTTGTCGATGCCGCCGAGGCGACGGGTCGGCGACTTGTCCTCGTTGAGGAACGTGCCGGTGGCGCGGTCCAGGGTCTCGCCGAGGACCTTCGCACGGGCGTTGTCCGTGGTGGTGGCGAGGTGCTCGAAGGAGACGGCCAGGGCCAGGAACTCACCGAGGGAGTCCCAGCGCAGGTAGTTCTCCTTGACGAGCTGCTGGACGTGCTTCGGGGCGGAGCCGCCGGCGCCGGTCTCGAAGAGGCCGCCGCCGTTCATCAGCGGGACGACCGACAGCATCTTGGCGCTGGTGCCGAGCTCCAGGATCGGGAAGAGGTCGGTCAGGTAGTCGCGCAGCACGTTGCCGGTGACCGAGATGGTGTTCAGGCCCTGGCGGATGCGCTCGACGGAGAGCTTGGTGGCGTCCTCCGGGGAGAGGATCCGGATGTCCAGGCCCTCGGTGTCGAACTCCGGCAGGTACTGCTCGACCTTCTTGATCAGCTGGGCGTCGTGGGCGCGGCCCTCGTCCAGCCAGAACACGGCCGGGTCACCGGTGGCGCGGGCGCGCGTGACGGCGAGCTTGACCCAGTCCTTGATCGGGGCGTCCTTGGTCTGGCAGGCGCGGAAGATGTCGCCCTCGGAGACCGTCTGCTCCAGGACGACGTCGCCGGCCTGGTTCACCAGGCGGACGGTGCCGGTCGCCGGGATCTCGAAGGTCTTGTCGTGGGAGCCGTACTCCTCGGCCTTCTGCGCCATGAGGCCGACGTTCGGGACGGAGCCCATGGTCGACGGGTCGTAGGCGCCGTTGGCGCGGCAGTCGTCGATGACGACCTGGTAGACGCCCGCGTAGGAGGAGTCCGGGATGACGGCGAGGGTGTCGGCCTCGGCGCCGGCCTTGTCCCACATGTGGCCGGACGTGCGGATCATGGCCGGCATCGAGGCGTCGATGATGACGTCGGACGGCACGTGCAGGTTGGTGATGCCCCGGTCGGAGTCGACCATGGCCAGGTCCGGGCCCGCGGCGAGCTCGGCCTCGAAGGACGCCTTGATCTCGGCACCGTTCGCCAGCGACTCCAGGCCCTTGTAGATGCCGCCCAGACCGTCGTTCGGGGTCAGGCCGGCGGCGGCCAGGTCCGCGCCGAAGCGGGCGAAGGTCTCCGGGAAGAACGCGCGCACGACGTGACCGAAGATGATCGGGTCGGAGACC
Source organism: Streptomyces sp. KL116D (assembly GCF_030766975.1). Lineage (NCBI taxonomy): Bacteria > Bacillati > Actinomycetota > Actinomycetes > Kitasatosporales > Streptomycetaceae > Streptomyces > Streptomyces sp. KL116D. The sequence continues at coordinate 26,233 of NZ_JASERH010000127.1, forward strand.
TTCATCATCGTGGCCTTCAGGTGCGCGGAGAAGAGGACGCCCTCTTCCTTGGCGCGGGCGACCTGGGCGGTCAGGAACTCGCGCAGGGCGGCGACGCGCAGCACGGCGGCGTCGACGACCTCGCCCTCGAGGACCGGTACGGACTCGCGCAGCACGGTGGTCGTGCCGTTGTCGGCGACGAGCTCGATGCGCAGCTGGTCGGCGGCGGGGAGCACGGCCGACTTCTCGGTCGAGCGGAAGTCGTTGACGCCCATCGTGGCGACGTTGGTCCTGGACTCGGGGGTCCAGGCGCCCATGCGGTGCGGGTGGGCCTTGGCGTAGTTCTTCACCGAGGCGGGGGCGCGGCGGTCCGAGTTGCCCTCACGCAGGACCGGGTTCACGGCGGAACCCTTGATCTTGTCGTAGCGGGCGCGGATCTCGCGCTCCTCGTCCGTCTTCGGCTCGTCCGGGTACGCGGGCAGCGCGTAGCCCTGCTCCTGCAGCTCGGCGACGGCCGCCTTCAGCTGCGGGATGGACGCCGAGACGTTCGGCAGCTTGATGATGTTGGCCTGCGGCGTCTTGGCCAGCTCGCCGAGCTCCGCGAGGGCGTCGGGGATGCGCTGGCCCTCCTCCAGGTACTCGGGGAACACGGCGATGATGCGGCCGGCCAGGGAGATGTCACGGGTCTCCACGCGCACACCGGCGGTGGACGCGTAGGCCTCGATGACCGGCAGGAAGGAATACGTCGCGAGGGCCGGGGCCTCGTCAGTGTGCGTGTAAATAATGGTCGAGTCAGTCACCGGGGGCTCCGCTCCACGTCTTCCATGTCGTCGGCATTCTCAGATTGCTCGACATCAAGATATCTCGTGACCGCCCCATCTTCGAAAGGGGCCCGCCCCCAAGATCGCCGGACTGATCCGCGGCCTGCGAGCAGTGCAGATCAACCACAGCCGCGCGCCAAAGTATGGTGCCCCACCACATGTGCCACTGACCTGCGCCTTCCTACCTTGTGGCGACACCCACCGTCCCCAGCCCTTCATCAGGAAGTGGTGCACATGGCCTCCGCAGCAACCGCTCCGCCAACGCCCGCGCATCTCAAGCGCATCGTGGCGGCGAGCCTCATCGGCACCACGATCGAGTGGTACGACTTCTTCCTGTACGGCTCCGCCGCCGCGCTCGTCTTCAACAAGCTCTTCTTCCCCGACTCCGACCCGCTCGTCGGCACCCTGCTCTCCTTCCTGACCTACGCCGTGGGATTCGCCGCCCGGCCGCTGGGCGCCCTGGTCTTCGGGCACTACGGCGACCGGCTCGGACGCAAGAAGCTCCTGGTGGTCAGCCTGCTGATGATGGGCGGTGCCACGTTCGCGATCGGTCTGCTGCCCACCCACGCCACGGTCGGGACGGCCGCTCCGGTGCTGCTGACGGTGCTCCGCCTCGTCCAGGGCTTCGCCCTCGGCGGCGAGTGGGGCGGCGCGGTGCTCCTGGTCTCCGAGCACGGCGACGCCGAGCGCCGCGGCTTCTGGGCGTCCTGGCCGCAGACCGGCGCGCCCGCGGGACAGCTGCTCGCCACCGGCGTGCTGTCGGCGCTCACCGCGCTGATCTCCGACGCCGCCTTCACCTCGTGGGGCTGGCGCATCCCGTTCCTCATCTCCGGGGTGCTCGTGATGGTCGGCCTGTGGATCCGTCTCTCCGTCGACGAGTCCCCCGTGTTCAAGGACGCGCTGGCCCGGTCCGAGCAGCGCAAGGCCGCCCAGGGCGACGTGGTCGAGAAGATGCCGCTGGTCGCCGTGTTGCGCCACCACTGGCGTGACGTGCTCGTCGCCATCGGCGCCCGCATGGCCGAGAACATCAGCTACTACGTCATCACCGCCTTCATCCTCGTGTACGCGACGGAGCAGGCCGACGTCTCCAAGCAGACCGCGCTCAACGCCGTCCTCATCGCGTCCGCCGTCCACTTCGCCGTCATCCCGGCCTGGGGCGCCCTGTCCGACCGGGTCGGCCGGCGTCCCGTGTACCTGATCGGCGCGGCCGGTGTGGGCCTGTGGATGTTCCCGTTCTTCGCGCTCATCGACACCGGGGGCTTCGGCAACCTGATCCTCGCCGTCACCGTCGGCCTCGTGCTGCACGGCGCCATGTACGCCCCGCAGGCCGCCTTCTTCTCCGAGATGTTCGCGACCCGGATGCGCTACTCCGGCGCGTCGATCGGCGCCCAGTTCGCCTCGGTCGCGGCGGGTGCGCCCGCCCCGCTGATCGCGACCGCGCTGCTCGCCGAGTCCGGCGGCTCCACCTGGATCTCGCTGTACGTGATCGCGGCCGCGGTGATCACGCTGATCGCCGTCGCCGTGGCGAAGGAGACCCGTCACCGGGACCTCGCCGACGTGGACGGCGAGGACGGGCTCGGTGCGGCGCCCGTCGACCGCACCGCGGACGCCCACCGCGTCTGACCGACCGGACCCGCTCAGCCCCACTCAGTCCGGTCAGCCCCGGTCAGCCCCGGTCAGCCCCGGTCAGCCAGTGTCGACCCCGTACGCCCCCGGCGTACGGGGTCACCGTATGTCCGCGCCCGCCAACCGGTGCAGCCGCAGGGCGAGTTGGATCTCCAGCGAACGAGCGGGCGACTGCCAGTCGGCGCCGAGCAGCCGCCCGATCCGCTCCAGGCGCTGCGCCACCGTGTTCACGTGGACGTGCAGCGCGTCCTTCGTCCTGGCCGGACTCGTGCCGGAGGCGAAGTAGGCGTCGAGGGTGCGCACGAGATCGGTGCCCCGGCGCTCGTCGTAGGTGACGACATCGCCGATGGTGCGGTCGACGAAGCCCGCGATGTCCCGGCTCCCGGCGAGCAGCAGCCCCAGGAAACCGAAGTCCTCGGCCGCCGCGCCCTCCCCCGCCCTGCCCAGCAGGCGCAGCGCGTCGAGACAGCGCTGGGCCTCCGCGTAGGCCGTCGCCGCCGTGTCGGCCCGGCCCGCGAGGTCGTCCACCGGCGCGGAGGCGCCGACGGTGACCGTCTCGCGGATCGCCGCGGACAGCCGCTTGGCCACGTGCGCCGCGATCCCGGACGCGGTGCCGTCGCCGCGCAGCGGCAGCAGCAGGACGGTGCCGCCGTCCCGCGCGGCGGCCAGGCCGTGCCGGGTCGCCGCGAGGTGGTTGGCCGCGGACCACAGCCGGCGCCGCGCGGCCGCCTCCTGCTCCGCGTCGGCCCCGGCCGACTCCAGCCGGGCCGCGAGCACGACGTGCGTCGCGTCCAGGTCGGCGTACAGGCGGGCCGCCCTCTCGCGCAGCAGCCGCGGGTCCCGGTCGCGCGCGTCCAGCAGGTCGTCGAGGAGCTCGCCCCTGACCCGCTGCTCGGCCTCGGACGCGGAGCGCCGGGCGAGCAGCAGCAGCGAGGTGACCATGGCGGCCCGCTCCAGGGTGCGCTGGTCGACCGGGTCGAGGCCCGGGTGGCCGCGCAGCACGAGGGCGCCGAGCAGCTCGCCGCCGGCGGCGACGGCCGCGACCCAGTCCGCGCCGCGGCGCACCGCGTGGCCCTCGCCCCTGGACGCCTCCAGCGCCTCGCCGGGCGCGGCCTCGGCGTCCGCGAACTCCACGCTGCCGTCCAGGACCTGGGAGACGGCCGCCGCCACGTCGTGCACACCGCCGCCGCGCAGCACCAGCTCGGCCAGCCGGTCGTGCACGTCGGAGGCGCGCTCGATGACGCCGCTGCGGTCCCTGATGATCTCGTTGGCCCGCTCCAGCTCGCCGAGCGCCTCGCGGGTCTCCGTGAGCAGGTTCGCGGTGTCGATGGCCGCCGCGGCGAGCGCCGCGAACGAGCCGAGCAGCGCGATCTCCTCCCGTGCGAAGACCCGCGCCCGCCGGTCTGCGGCGAACAGCACGCCGATCACCTGCGGTCCCAGCATGAGCGGGACGCCGAGGATGGCCACGAGCCCCTCGTCGTAGACGCCCGCGTCGATGGTGCGGGTGTGCTGGAAGCGCACGTCGTCGGAGTAGTTGTCGGTGACGTACGGCCGGGCGGTCTGGGCCACGAGGCCGCCGAGCCCCTCGCCCATGCCGAGCCGCAGCTGCTGGAAGCGGGCGGCGACGGAGCCCTCGGTGACCCGCATGTAGGTGTCGCCCCTGGCCGGGTCGTTCAGCGTCAGGTACGCGACGTCCGTGCCGAGCAGCGATCTGGCCCGCTGCACGATGGCCTGCAGCACGGCGTCGAGGTCGCGCAGGCCCGCGAGGTCGTGCGCGGTCTCGAACAGCGCGGACAGCTCGGCCTCGCGGCGGCGCCTGCCCTCCATCTCCTCCCGCACCCCGAGCGCGAGCCGCTTCGCCGCCTCCAGCGCGGCGATCCGCGCGGGCTGCGCCCCCTCGGCGCGCGCGAGCAGCACGGGCTGTTCGTAGGCGTCGGCGGAGGCGCCCCTGGCGAGCAGTTCCAGGAACGGAGCCTCCGGGTCGGCCGTGGTCGCCGGGTCGGAGGCTGCGGCTGCGTGCGGTTGGTGGTGCGACATGCTCAACAGGATTACCCGCCGTACGGCCGGCCCCGCCAGCCCTGTGGACAACTCAAGGGATCACCGAAATGCGGCCACCCACATGAGTGACCGCATGGATCGACGAGCACGATGAATGCCGTCGAACAGGAGGAATGCGGACGGACTCCATGATTCAGTGCGCGGTCCAGCCGCCGTCGAGGACGAGCGACGTGCCGGTCATGAACGAGGCCTGCGGCGCACACAGGTACGCCACGGCCTCGGCGACCTCGTCCGGTTCGATGAGCCGCTTGACCGCGCTGTCCAGCAGCATCACCTCGGTCAGCACCCGGTCCTCGGGAATGCCGTGCGCCGCCGCCTGGTCGGCGACCTGCCGCTCGACCAGAGGGGTGCGCACGTAGCCGGGGTTCACGCAGTTCGACGTGACGCCGTGCGGCGCCCCTTCCAGGGCGGCCGTCTTGGACAGCCCTTCGAGCCCGTGCTTCGCGGCGACGTACGCGGACTTGAACGCGGACGCCCGCAGTCCGTGCACCGACGACACGTTCACGATCCGGCCCCAGCCCTGCCCGTACATGTGCGGCAGCGCGCCCCTGATCAGCCGGAACGGCGCCTCCAGCATCACGGTGAGCACCGTGTGGAAGACGTCGGGCGGGAACTCCTCGATGGGGCGGACCAGTTGCAGGCCCGCGTTGTTCACGAGGACGTCGGTGCCGGCCGCCGCCGCCTCGGCGGCGTCGAGGTCGCTCAGGTCGAGGACGTACGGCTCGATGCCGTCCGCCGCGTCGGCCAGTGCGTCCAGACCGGCCGGGTCCCGGTCCACCGCTCTCACCTTGGCGCCCGCGGCAGCCAGCCGCAGGGCGCAGGCCCGGCCGATGCCGCTGGCGGCGCCGGTGACGAGTGCGGTGCGTCCGCCGAGGTCGAGCGGCGCGACGGGGGATGCGGCGAGAGGGGTGCGCGGGGTCATGCTTCGCACCCTAGGCAGCCGATCAGCACCGCCCGATGTGGTCAGCACCCATACTTCACTGCCCAGTCATGGTCTCGAACCATGTCGGTCCCTCGGACTGTGCCTGCTTGATGCGCAGCGTCCCGTGCTCGCTGAGCGGGGGCAGCGCGTCCAGCGGGAACCACGCCACTTCGAGGGACTCGTCGTCGTTCACCCGCGCCTCGCCGCCCGTGGCGCGGCAGCGGAAGGTGATGTCCATGAACTGGCACTGGTCACCGTTGGGGTACGTGACCGGCTTCCTGAACGCCTGCACGAGGACGACGCGCTCGGCGACGCACTCGATCCCGGTCTCCTCGAACACCTCGCGGATCGCGACGTCCGCCGGCTGCTCGCCCGGCTCGGCGATCCCCGCGGGCACGGCCCACTTCCCGGTGTCCGCCCGGCGCCCGAGCAGCACCCGCCCTTCGTCGTCGAAGACGACAGCGGTGACGCCCGGCAGATAGAGGAGCTGGTGGCCCGCGGTGGCCCGGATATCGCGGATGTAGTCAGGCGTGGTCATACGCCCGACCCTAACCGCAGCCGGGCGCCCGCCGGCCCGTCACCCGGCCCGTCAGACCTGTGCGCGCCGCCCGCGGCGGGACCGCACGACGGCCCACGCGAGACCCCCCGCACCGATGGCGACCAGCAACACCTCGGGCCACACGCCCGCGCGCGTGGCCAGCGTCAGTGAGGTGCGCCGGGGGACGTCGGCGAGGAGCGTGTCGGCCTCGAACATGCCCGTGTGCTGGGCGACGGAGCCGTCGGGCCGGATGACGGCGCTGACGCCGCTGGTGACCGGGACCATGACGGCCCGGCCGTGCTCGACCGCCCGCACCCGGTCCATGGCGAGCTGCTGGTAGGTCATCTGGCTGCGCTCGAACGTGGCGTTGTTGCTCGGCACGGACAGGATCTGCGCGCCTTCCTGGACCTGGTCGCGCACGACGTCGTCGAAGGCGGCCTCGTAACAGGTGACGTTGCCGATCCGGGTGCCCTTCATGTCGAAGACCACGGCCTTCTTGCCGGGCACGAAGCTGCCGGCCCGGTCCACGTCCTTGCTGAAGATCCGGAAGAAGCTGCGGTACGGCATGTACTCGCCGAACGGCTGCAGGTGCCGCTTGTCGTAGGTGGCGCCGGGTCCGGTCCTGGGGTCCCACAGGATGAGGCGGTTGCGTGTCGTGCCGTCCTTGGCGGTGACGACGGCACCCACCGAGATCGGCGCGCCCACGGCCTCGGCGGCCTGCTGGATCTCCTGGTAAGCGTCCAGGTTCACGTACGGGTCGATGTCGGAGGAGTTCTCCGGCCAGAGCACGAGGTCGGGCCGCTTCACCTCACCCGACTTGATCTTCGCGGCGAGCTTCATCGTCTCGCGCACGTGGTGGTCGAGGACCGCGCGGCGCTGGGCGTTGAAGTCGAGGCCCATCCGCGGCACGTTGCCCTGGATGAGCGCCACGCGCGCGGTGCCCGCCTCGGCCGACGTCGCCACGAGGGGCATCGCCACGGCTCCGGCGAGCACCGGAACGACGGCGAAGGCGGCCGCGGCGGCGACGCCCCGGTCCCGCAGCGGGCGGGCGTCCGGAGAGCGCCGCACCTCCCTGACCCGCAGCACGAGCGCGGCGAGACCGAATCCGCAGAGCACGACCGCGAAGCCGAGGAGCGGGGTGCCGCCGAGCGAGGCGAGCGGCAGGAACACGCCGCTGGGCTGGCCGAACGCGACCTTCCCCCAGGGGAAGCCGCCGAACGGGAAACGGGCCCGCAGCGCCTCGTCCGCGATCCACACCCCGCTCGCCCACAGCGGCCACATCGGCAGCCGCGACACGTAGGCGATGCCGAGCCCCGCCAGCGAGAGGACCAGGGCCTCGGCGACCGCGAGCGCGAGCCAGGGCAGCGGCCCCACGTCGACGCCCGTCCACGACAGCAGCGGCACCAGGTACGCCAGTCCGAAGACGAGCCCGAGCCCGAAGCCCGCCCGCAGCCGGCGCCCGTGCACGGCGAGGCCGAAGAGCGCGAAGGACAGCGGCGCCAGCCACGGCAGCTCGCGCGGCGGGAAGCTCGCGTAGAGCACCAGTCCGGCGATCGCCGCCAGGGCGACCGGCACGAGCCGTCGCAGGTGGGAGGGGCGAGCGGGCTGCGCGGCGGGCTCGTCCGGCGGGGCGACGGGAGGTGCGGTGGCGGTCACCCGGGGAGTGTACGGCGCGTCACTGTCAGGGCGACATGTCGGTGGCGCCGGCCGGCGGCCCACCGGTGGCGGCGGTCCGGCCGGGGCGCGGAGGAGGTCATGTGAAGGTCCGTCCCCCGCGGTCCTCTCCGGGGACTCGGGCGGCCACCATCGACAGTCGAACGATCACGGCCCCAGGAACGGCCAGGAGCGGAAGGACGATGACGCGCGTGTCCCGCCAGGAGATGACAGGACCGAGAGGTCTCGGAGCGAGGCGCCCCCGGTGCCGGAGGTGGCGTCGATGAGCCGGCCGCAGGACCACCCGCCCCGGCCCGCGGCCGGTGCCCCGGGCATCGGCCGGCGCCGGTTCCTCGGCTACGTGCTCGCCGCGCCGACCCTGGCGACCGCCGCCGAGCTCGGCACGACGGCACCGGCCGCCGCGGACGGGATCCCCTCCGCGGAGATCACGGAACTCGTCGACCTCAACGACGTGATGACGCTGGCCGCCCGGCCGACGGCGAACCTCATCAAGGTCGTGGTCCACCCGGACGGCACGGTCTCCTTCTCCCTGCCCCGGGCCGAGGTCGGACAGGGCATCACCACGTCCACGGCGATGCTGATCGCCGAGGAACTGGACGTCCCGCTCGACAAGGTCCGCGTCACGCTGTCCGACGCCCGCCCCGAGCTGCTGTTCAACCAGCTCACCGGCGGCTCGAACACGACCGTCTCGACGTACACGCCGATCCGGGTCGCCGCGGCCGTCGCCCGGGGCCGGCTCCTGGACGCCGCGGCGATCGAGCTCGGGGCCCTCGTCACCGACCTCACGCTCAAGGCCGGTGTCGTCACCGACCTCGTGGGCCGCACCATCGGCATCGGCGACCTCGCCGAGAAGGCCGCGAGCGTCGAGGCCCGCCGGGTCTCCGTCGAGCTCAAGGAGCGCGCCGACTTCAAGGTCATCGGCACGCCGCAGAACCGGGTCGACGCGCTCGCCGCCGTCACCGGCCGCAAGAAGTTCGCCATGGACCTCGCCGTCCCCGACGCGCTGCCCACCATGGTGTGCCGGCCGCCCACCATCAACGGCAAGGTCGGCTCCGTCACGAACCTCGACGAGGTGCGGGCCCTGCACGGCGTCACCGACGTCGCGGTGATCTCCACCGGGGTGGCCGTGCGCGCGCAGACGTTCGGCCAGTGCATCGACGCGGTGCGCGCCCTCCAGGTCTCCTGGCGGCCCGGCAGCGCGGAGGGCAAGTCCGACGAGACGGTCCGCGAGGAGCTCCGCAAGGCCGAACTCCCGCTCGGGCTGCCGCCGTTGACCCCGTCGGTGGAGGCGACGTTCACCTTCCACTTCCGCGGCAACAGCGCGCTGGAGACCAACTGCGCCATCGCCGACGTCCGGTCCGACCGGGCGGAGATCTGGGCGGGCCTGAAGTCACCGATCGTCGCCCGGCAGACCATCGCCGCGGAGCTCGGACTGCCGCAGGGCGCGGTCACCGTGCACGTCACCGAGAGCGGCGGCTCCTTCGGACGCAAGCTGTTCTTCGACGCGGCGCGGGAGGCCGCCGAGACGTCGAAGAAGATGGGCAAGCCGGTCAAGCTCATGTGGCACCGGGCGGACGACGCCCGCCAGGGCCGGGTCCACCCGATGGCCACCTCCCGGGTCCGCGCCACCCACCTGGGCGGTTCGGTGCTCAGCTACCGGCAACGGCACACGAGCGTCGCCACCGACCTCGGCCACGGGCTCGGCGAGATCCTCACCTCGCTGGCGGCGCAGCTCCCCGTGGGCGACATCGGCTTCTCCGAGACCTTCTTCCAGCTGTCCCAGTCGATGCCGTACGACTTCGGCCTCTACAGCCGGGAGCTGTCCGAGACGGACAAGGGGTTCAACACCGGCAGCATGCGCAACGTCTACTCCCCCGACGTCACCTGCGCGCGCGAGCTGATCGTCGACCGGCTGGCCGCGAAGACGGGCAAGGACCCGCTGCGGTTCCGGCGGGACGCGCTGCGCGGCGACCGCGCCAAGGCCGTCCTCGACAAGGTCGCCGAGGTGGGCCGATGGGGCAGGGCGATGCCGGAGGGCACCGCGCAGGGCATCGCCTTCCACTCCGAGTACCACTCGGTCAGCGCCGTCCTGGTGGAGATCGACTGCCGCCCCGAGACGGTGAACCGGCCGGTCCGGGACGGCGTCGCCGGACCGCGCGTCACCAAGGCGGTGTGTGCGGTGGACGTCGGTCTGGCCGTCAATCCGCGGGGCCTGGAGGCCCAGATGATGGGCTGCCTGATGGACGGCATCGCCCAGACGCTCACCTCCAGCCTCCATCTGCGCGACGGCCACTTCCTGGAGGCCAGCTGGGACAACTACTTCTACACGCGGCAGTGGAACACCCCGCCCGAGCTGGAGATCATCGTCATGCCGACGACGACCGGGGAGCCCGGCGGCGCCGGCGAACTGGGCGTCGCCGCGTCGATGGCCGCGGTGGCCTGCGCCTACGGCCGCGCCACCGGCACCATGCCGACCAGCTTCCCCATCAACCACGGCACGCTCTCCTTCACCCCGAAGCCCACCGTCCCGCCCGTCCCCGCCTCCCCCACCGACGGCCTGGACCACGTCCGATGACCCCTAGGAGCCCTCGTGCCTGAGCACACTTTCCGCCTCAACGGCGAACAGGTCACCGTCGACGCGGCGGACGACGAGCGCCTCCTGTGGGTCCTGCGCGACATCCTCGGCGTCACGGGACCCAAGTACGGCTGCGGCATCAACGTCTGCAAGGCCTGCACGAGCCACGTCAACGGCAAGGCGGCCAACCCCTGTTCCATCCCCGTCAAGGACCTGCGGGCGACCGACGAGGTCACCACCATCGAGGGCCTGCCCGGCACGGTCGGCGAGGAGCTGCACCCGATGCAGCGGGCCTGGCTGGAACAGGACGTCGCCCAGTGCGGCTACTGCCAGCCCGGCCAGATCATGGCCGCCGTCGCCCTGGTCCGCCGGGTGAAGGAGGAGGGCCGTCAGGTCACCGACGAGGACCTGGACGGCATCCGCAACATCTGCCGCTGCGGCACCTACTTCCGCATCCGGGAGGCGATCAGGGCGGGCGCCGAGAACATGTGAGGGGACGGGCCCGCCCCGCCCCGGACTTCCAGCCGGGGAAAGGTTCCTGCGCAACTCCCGCCCAAACCGCCGCACCAGCCGTTACGGTGTGCCCGAGTCCCCGACGTAGGGCCGGATCCGGCCACGGCGCGCGGGGCCCGTCAAGGTCGGGGGGCGACGGGGTGGGAACGACGGGGTGGTCCGCGGGCGCCGGTGGCGTCCGGCGGCGCCGTGGCATCGCCGACGCGATCGGCATCGCCGTGCTGGGCGGCTGCGCGGCCTGGGCCCTGATCACCGCGACCGCACGGGCCGGCCGCCCCGAAGGCATGCTCCTCGCCGTGCTCGCCGTCGCCGCGGGCTACGCGTGCGGCCGGATCGGCGGCGCGCTGGTGCCCGTCGCCGCGTCCTTCGCCGCCGGACTGGGCGGACTGTGCCTCGCGATCGCCGTGCCCCAGGCCGTCCCCGCCCCCGACACCGTGACCCCGATCGGCCGGGCCGGTGCGACGGCCGCGCTGCTCGCCCTGTCCGCGGGCGCCCTGTGCTGCGCCGCCTGGTCGGCCCGGGGGCGGACCAGGCGGATCGCCCTGCACCTGCCCGCGGCCGCGACGGTGGCCGTCGCCGCCGTGCTCGACTCGGTGGCCGGCATCGCGGCGTGCGCGGGCGTCGTGCTGTGCTCGCTCGGCGTGGCCCGGCTGCGCCGCAGGGCGATCGGCCTCGCCGCGCTCGGCTTCGCGACGGCGCTGGTGGCCGGGCTCGGGGTCGCCCTCGCCAAGGACGCCCTGCCGGCCGGGCTCAGGGCGTCCCTGGAGGGCCGGCTCTCCCGGCACCGGGTCCTGCTGTGGCGCGACGCGCTGCAGCTGGCCGAGACCCATCCCGGGCTCGGCACGGGTCCCGGACGGTTCGAGGAGCGCGCCCTCGCCCTCGGCCAGCCCCGACCACCCGACGGCAAGCCGCACTCCGCCGTCTTCCAGGTGGCCGCCGAGCAGGGCGTCATCGGAGTACTGCTGCTGGCGGCCGCGTACTGCTGGCTGCTGTACGTGCTGTGGCGCTCGGCCCGCTCGACGCAGGTGGTCCTCGCCGCCGGAGCGGCCCTGACGGCGGTGGCGGCGATGGCGACGGTCGGCAACGCGCTCAGCTTCACCACGGTGACCGCGGGCGTGGGCCTGCTCGCGGGCATCGCGACCGCCGAACCGTTCGCCGAGGACCCGCCGCACGACGAAGCGGCCGCCCCCGTGCTCAGGGGCGGCCGCGACTGATGGCCCAGGGCCTGTTGTCAGACGACCGGTCCCGGGGCGGTCGGCTTGAGGCGGTCGCGGATGTGCCGCACCGCGCTCTCCGCGTCGTCGACGGTCACCGTGAACTTGCGGCCGTCCCCGAGACTGAGCACCACGCCCTCACCGCGCCGCACGACGACGGCCGTGCCGATCTCCGGACGCCACCGGTAGCCCCAGCCGCCCCACTGCCGGGGCGTGACCCGCGGCGCGAAGTCGGCGTCGACCACATGGGACAGCGGGATGCGGCGGCGCGGCAGTCCGACGTGCCCGCAGCGCACCTCGAGGTGGTCCTTGTCGACCTTCACGGCGACGTGCAGGAACGCGAGGGTGCCGAAGAGGACCAGCAGGCCGACGGCGATGAGGCCGACCACGGACATGGCCAGCGCCGCGATGCCCGTGGCCCACGAATTGTCCACGGCCAGCTCGATGCCGAGGGCGAGGCAGGCGAAGCCGCCCAGGGCGAGGAGCCACTGCACACGATTGTGTGCGCGGCCGGTCCAGATGTCGGTCCCGTGGGCGGAAGTGCGTCGCCCGGGGTGCTCGTCGGCGGCGTGTTCCTTCATGCACACGAGCGTACTCAGGTTCCGGGGCGAAGGCACCGGCTTGCGGAGCGTGACTGCTCCGGACGGTGCCGATGATCACCCGGCGTGACTGACGGCTCCCAGCCCACGGCCTTCGGCGTACGTGAGGGCGGCCTGCGGAAGCGATTCCTCCCGGCCGCTGAGGATCACGGTCAGGCTGCCGCTCCCGGCCGCGTCCGCCACGGGGCGCTCCCCGATCCGGCGCAGCGCCTGCGCGGCGACGGCGCCCGCGCTGCCGTGCAGCACGAGGGGCTCGGCGCCCGGCTGCTGCACCGCGGCGCGGATACGCTCCGCGACCAGCTCGTAGTGGGTGCAGCCCAGCACGACGGCCCGCACGTCACGCGGGGTGAGGGCGGCCGCGGCGGCAATGGCCCGGTCGATGCCCTCCTCGTCGGCCCACTGCACCGCGTCGGCCAGGCCGGGGCAGGGCACCTCGGTGACCTCGACGCCGTCCGCGAAGTCACGGATCAGCGTCCGCTGGTACGGACTGCCGGTGGTGGCGGGCGTGGCCCAGATCGCGATGGGGCCGCCGCCCGACGCGGCGGGCTTGATCGCGGGGACGGTGCCGATGACGGGAACGGCCGGCTCCAGCCGCGCCCGCACCGCGGGCAGGGCGTGCACGGACGCGGTGTTGCACGCGATGATCAGGGCGTCGGGGCCGTGCGCGGCGGCGGCCTCGCAGACGGCCAGCGCGCGCTGCGCGACGTCCTCGGGGGTGCGCGGGCCCCAGGGCATGCCGTCGGGGTCGGAGGAGAGCACGAGGTCGGCGTCGGGCCGCAGGGTCCTCACCGCGGCAGCGGCCGCGAGCAGTCCGATTCCCGAGTCCATCAGCGCGATCTTCACCCGGAAACCATAGACGATGGGTCCGACAGGACGGCGTCCGTGGGGCAGACTGCGGCGGATGGACGTCGTTGCGTGGATCACCGCGGCCTCGCTCGCCGCTTGGCTGTGGCTGCTGCTCTGCCAGGGGTTCTTCTGGCGCACGGACCTGCGGCTGCCGCCGCGCGCGGAGCCCGACGTCTGGCCCGACGTGTGCGTCGTGGTGCCCGCCCGCGACGAGGCGGCCGTGCTGCCGGACAGCCTGCCCTCGCTGCTCGCGCAGGACTATCCGGGGCGGGCCGAGATCTTCCTGGTGGACGACGGCAGTTCGGACGGTACGGGTGAGGTGGCGCGCGCCCTGTCCGAGCGGCTTGGCGGGCTGCCGCTGACGGTCGACTCACCGGGCGAGCCGCCGGCGGGCTGGACCGGGAAGCTGTGGGCGGTGCGGCACGGCATCACGCTGGCACGCGCGCGTGACCCTGAGTTCCTGCTGCTCACCGACGCGGACATCGCCCATGAGCCGGACAGTCTGCGGGAGTTGGTGGCGGCGGCCCGCACGGGCGGCTTCGACCTGGTGTCGCAGATGGCCCGGCTGCGGGTGGCGAGCATGTGGGAGCGGCTCGTCGTGCCGGCGTTCGTGTACTTCTTCGCGCAGCTCTATCCGTTCCGGCGGATCGCGAAGAAGGGCTCGCGCACGGCCGCGGCGGCGGGCGGCTGCGTCCTGCTGCGGACGGCGGCGGCCGAGCGGGCCCGGATCCCGGACGCCATCCGGCAGGCGGTCATCGACGACGTGTCGCTCGCGCGGGCGGTGAAGGGCTCGGGCGGGCACGTCTGGCTGGGCCTCGCGGAGCACGTGGACAGCGTGCGGCCCTATCCGCGCCTCGCGGACCTGTGGCGCATGGTGTCGCGCAGCGCGTACGCGCAGTTGCGGCACAATCCGCTGGTGCTGCTCGGCACGGTGCTCGGGCTCGCCCTGGTCTATCTGGTGCCGCCCCTCGCACTGTGCGCGGGTCTCGTCACGGGCAGCACGCCGACCGCGCTGCTGGGCGCGGCCGCCTGGGCCGTGATGACGGCGACGTACGTCCCCATGCTGCGGTACTACCGGCAGACGCTGTGGCTGGCTCCCCTGCTGCCGTTCACCGCGTTCCTCTACCTGCTGATGACGGTGGATTCCGCGGTGCAGCACTACCGGGGGCGGGGCGCGGCCTGGAAGGGGCGTACGTACGCCCGTCCCGACGCCGCGCCCGAGCAGCAGTGAACTCGCCGCTCCCGCGCGCTACTTGCGGCCGGGCGTCCAGTTCATGCCCCACCCGTAGGCGTGGTCCACGGTCCGCTGCGGGCTGACGCCCCGGTCGGGCACCAGATAGCGGGCTTCGCGCTGCACGGTCAGATCGCCGCCGGTGTTGGTGATGAGGGCGAGCGCGCACACCGTGGACGGCACCGTGCACTCGTCCAGGGAGAAGTCGATCGGTGCGCCGTTCAGCGGTGTCAGGGTGACCGTCGCGTGCAGGTCGGCGAAGCTGCGGGCGCCTTCGTAGATCGTCACGAAGATGAGGACCCGGCGCAGGGCGTCCTTGTGGTCGAGATTGATCGTCAGGTTCTCACCGGTGGCGAGGCTGCCGCTGCGGTCGTCGCCGTCCAGGTGGATGTACGGGGGCTGGTGCAGCGCCCCGAAGGCGTTCCCGAGGGCCTGTACGACGCCCTTGCGTCCGTCGGCCAGTTCGTAGAGCGCGCACAGGTCGAGATCGAGGTCGCGGTGCATGGCGGTGGCCCGGCCCCGCTTGCTCCCCCAGCCGCTGAACTGCTTGCGCACCTCCCAGTTGAGGTTGACCCGCATCGCGCCCGAGGTGCCGCCCTGCTTGGTCAGCGAGACGGTGGGGGCGGACTTGGTGAGCGTGACCTTGGTCAGCTGCACCGGCGCCGCGGCCGGAGCCGTGGGCGGCGCCGCGGGCGGTGGGGGCGGCATGACGGGCTGCGGGGCGCGCGGCGTGACGGGCTGCGGGGCGGCGGCCGGTGCCGCGTGCTGGGGTTCGTCGACCGTGATCCCGTAGTCCGTGGCGAGGCCCTCGAGTCCGCTGCTGTAGCCCTGGCCGACCGCGCGGAACTTCCAGGCGCCCTGCCGCCGGTACAGCTCCCCGAGGACGTAGGCCGTCTCCACGGTCGCGTCCGTGCTGTCGTAGCGGGCGAGTTCTGTGCCGGTGGCGGCGTCCACGACCCGGATGTACAGGCCCGGCACCTGACCGAACGCGCCGCCGTCCGCCGACGCCGCGAGGACCACGGTCTCGATGACCGGCTCCACGCGCGCGAGGTCGACGAAGAGCGTGTCCGTGACGGCACCGTCCGTGGTGACCTTGCCGTCGTGGCGCACGGCTCCGGAGGAGTGCGTGGGCTGGTTGTAGAACACGAAGTCCGCGTCGGAGCGGACCTTTCCGGAGACGAGGAGGAGCGCCGACGCGTCGGCGTCGGGCACCCCGGGCCCCGAACGCCACCCCAATTCGACCCGCACCGCCGAAGCCGGCACCGCGACATTCGATCCCTTGGCCATTGTCATGTCTGCCCCCAACGTCGTCTCCGGCTTCGCCGTCAACCTATTCCCCGCTCCCCGAAGGACCCCAGAGGCGGGGCGCGAAGATCACTGGCCAACCGCCGGTAACCCGCCGGGAGCTCGGCCTTTACACGATTTCAACGCGGCCTGACGACCGTTTTTCCCAAGTTCGCTCGCATTGGGGAAGCGAAGTCACTGCCGACACGCAAAAGAACCCTCTTATCGGGCTACCCCAACGACCACATCGTGGGCTTAACTTATGTGTCATGACCTCCCCCCGCTCCACCTATGGCGGCGGTTACTACTCCGCGCCGTCCTTCCCGGACACTCCGATCTACGACTCCCTCGTCGCAGAGCGGGGCACGCCCCAGATCGCCCCGATCCGGGTTCCCTCCGCGTACGACACCGGCAGTCATCTGCCCGCCCTTCCGGCGGCACTGCCCGCACTCCCCTCCGGCCCCTCCGCGGCCGCACCGCAGTACGGCTACGCCGCGCCCCAGCAGGCCCCGATGCAGGCGGCCCCCATGCAGGCGGCGCCGACGGCGTACATCCCGCAGCAGCAGAGCGCGCCCCGCGGCTACCCGGGCCCGCAGGCCCAGCCGCAGCGGCCGGCCACCGGGTACGAGGCGATGCGCCCGGCGGCGCCCCGTCCGGCGCCCGCCCCGGCCCCGTACGAGGATCCGTACAACCGCCAGCAGTACCGCGGTTACTGAGGGGCGACCGGACTCGGCACCACCCGCGAGGGACTGTCGGCGCAGGCTGGCAGGATGGCCCCATGTCGCATCCTGTGCTCAGCTCGATCCATGTCCACCCGCTGAAGGCGGTTCGGGGGCACGCACCGCGCGAAGCGGTCGTGGAACCGTGGGGGCTCGCGGGGGACCGGCGCTGGGTACTGGTCGACTCCACGAACAAGATCGTCACTCAACGCCCGCATCCACGCCTGGCGTTGGCCGCCGCCGAGCTGTTGCCCGGCGGCGGCGTCCGGGTGTCCGCGCCCGGCCGGAAGCCGCTGACGATCGAGGTGCCCGAGCCGGTCACGACGACCACGATCGAGGTGTGGCGGGACAAGGTGGAGGCCGTCCCCGCCGCCGACGCCGCGCACGCGTGGTGGAGTGCGTACCTGGACACCGACATACGGCTGATGCACCTGGACGACCCGGCGACCAGACGCCCCGTCGATCCCGCCTACGGGAAGCCCGGCGAGACGGTGAGCTTCGCCGACGGCTATCCGCTGCTGCTGACCGCGCTCTCCTCGCTCGACGCGCTCAACTCACTCATCGCGCAGGGTGACCACGCGGACGAGGGCCCGCTCCCCATGAACCGCTTCCGGCCGAACGTGGTGGTCTCCGGCACCGCGCCCTGGGCCGAGGACGACTGGTCACGCATCGCGATCGGCGAGGTCACGTTCCGCATCACCAAGAAGAGCGGCCGCTGCGTCGTGACGACGACGGACCAGACGACCGCGGAGCGTGGCAAGGAGCCGCTGCGCACCCTCGCACGGCACCGCCGCTTCGGTGACCAGCTGTGTTTCGGGACGAACCTGGTGCCGGAGTCGACCGGCACGGTCCGGGTCGGAGATCCGCTCACCGTTCTCGAATAACCGTCACCCGGTCGGGGAACCCGGCAGCCCGGCCTGCTCGTTGAGGGACAATGGCAGAGTCGGAACCATCGGCACGAGGGTCGAGCGGGTGATGTCGCTCTCTCTTCCCGCTGCCCACGCGTGGACGCTGCCGTTCGGGGTTATGACGGACGCGGAAGGGGGTGCAGCCCGTGCGAGCGATCAGGGGGCTCTGGCGCTGGCGCCACAATCCACTGCGCCGTGGGACGGACCTGGCCGAGGCATGGGTGGCGCTGGTCGCGCTGATCCTCATCGTCGTGGCCGGGCCGGTCCTCGGGATCGTCGCGGGATCCCTCTCCCGTGACGCGCTGTACCGCTCGGTGCAGGACCAGCACAGCAAGCGCCACGAGGTCACGGCGACGGTGGAGAAGAAGGTGTCCCAGCCGCCGCTCGACCCGGACCCGGAGACGTCGACCGCGCGCGACGCGCACAGCCGCGTCGTCGCCCACTGGACGGCGCCGGACGGCTCGGCGCACCGGGGCAGGGTGATAGCGGCGCTCAAGACACCGCACACGGGCGACACGTTCCCGCTGTGGACCGACGACAAGGGCCGTGTCACCGGCCGCCCGCTGGACCGGGCGACCGCCACGACGCACGCGGTGCTCGCCGGATTCGGGGCGGCGGTCGCCGTCACCGGCCTCGTCGAGGGCACCCGCCGCCTGATCGTGTGGCGCATGGTCCGGCGCCGGTACGCACGGTGGGACCAGGCCTGGGACATCGCGGGGCCGGACTGGGGCAGGACCGGCACCGGCAGCTAGCGGCCGCCGACGGGGTCCCGGCTCCGGTCAACTGCCGTGCCCCGCGCACGCTACGGTGGACCCACCTTTCGCAGGGAGACGTCCGTCAGGGCGCGAAGACGACCCGCGTACGACGAGGTGGGGGCAGAGCAGCGCCATGGCACAGGGCACGGTCCAGGTGACGCACACCGGCACATCGAGGTGGCGGCGCCGCACGGGCGAGTACGCGTCGCTGGCCGCCGCTCTGGAGGCGGCCGGCGACGGAGACGTGCTGACCGTCGCCCCCGGCACGTACAGAGAGAACCTCGTCGTCCAGCGCGCGGTGACGCTGCGCGGCCCCGAGGGCTCCCCCGGCTCGGTGCGCATCGCGCCCGCCGACGGGGTGCCCCTGACCGTGCGGGCCTCCGCGACCGTGCAGGACCTGCACGTGGAGGGCCAGGACGCGGCGGCTCCCGCGCTGCTCGTCGAGGAGGGCGCGCCGGAGATCACCGACGTCCGGGTGGTGACCCGCTCCGCGGCCGGGATCGAGGTGCGCGGCGGGGCCCGGCCCACCGTGCGGCGCTGCACCGTCGACAATCCGGGCGGCATCGGCATCGCCGTACTGGACGGCGGGGGCGGTGTGTTCGAGGAGTGCGAGGTGGTCGCCGCCGGTCAGGCCGGTGTCGCCGTGCGCGGTGGCGCGCACCCCCGCCTGGAGCGCTGCCGGGTGCACCACACGTCGGGGTCGGGCCTCTCCGCGACCGGCGAGCACACCGGTCTTGAGGCCGTCGGCTGCGAGGTGTACGAGGTCAAGGGCTCGGGCGTGCAGATCACCGGGCGGGCGACCGCGCACCTGACGGACTGCGACGTGCACCGCACGACGGCCGACGGGGTCACGCTCGACACGGACGCGGTGCTCACCCTCGCGGACTGCCGCATCCACGACGTCCCGGAGAACGCGGTGGACCTGCGCTCCCGGTCCGTGCTCACCCTGACCCGTTCCACCGTGCGGCAGTTCGGGCGCAACGGACTGTCGGTGTGGGACCCGGGCACGCGCGTCGACGCCAACCAGTGCGAGATCCACGACAGCACGGGCGACTATCCGGCGGTCTGGGTGAGCGACGGGGCGACCGCGGTACTGGACGCGTGCCGGGTGCACGACGTGCCGGACGCGCTGTTCGTGCTCGACCGCGGTTCGCGCGTGGACGTCGTCGACACCGACCTCTCGCAGGTGCGCAACACGGCCGTGTCGGTGAGCGACGGCGCGACCGCGCAGCTCGACGACTGCCGCATCCGGGAGGCCGCGACGGGCGCCTGGTTCCGCGACCACGGCAGCGGCGGCACGCTCTCCAACTGCACGGTGGACGCGACCCAGACGGGCGTGATCGTCACCAAGGGCGCCGACCCGACCATCGAGCGCTGCACGGTCACCTCGCCCGCGGAGGCGGGCTTCTACGTGTCGGCGGGCGGCCGGGGCAGCTTCCACGGCTGCCGGGTGTCGGGCAGCGGCGGCTACGGCTTCCACGTGATCGACGGCTGCCGCACCACGCTCAAGAAGTGCCGGACCGAGCGGTGTTCACGCGGTGGCTACGAGTTCGCCGAGGACGGCCCGCTGGTCGAGGAGTGCACCAGCGACGAGAGCGGCGGGATGCGTCCGGGGGCGACGGCCGCTCCGGAGCCGGTCGTCCAGACGGCGACGCAGTCCGTGGGCCTGCTCAGCGCGGTGCCCGACCAGCGGCCCGCCGCGCCGCCCCAGGAGGAGGCGCAGCCGTCGCGCACGTCGAAGGCCGTGCTCGGTGAACTCGACGCGCTGGTGGGCCTGGAGAGCGTCAAGCGCGAGGTGCGGGCGCTCACCGACATGATCGAGGTGGGCCGCAGGCGCCAGGAGGCCGGCCTCAAGGCCGCGTCCGTACGGCGGCACCTGGTGTTCACCGGCTCCCCCGGCACGGGCAAGACGACGGTGGCGCGGCTCTACGGCGAGATCCTCGCCTCGCTCGGCGTCCTGGGGACGGGGCACCTGGTGGAGGTGTCCCGGGTCGATCTGGTCGGCGAGCACATCGGCTCGACCGCGATCCGGACCCAGGAGGCCTTCCAACGGGCCCAGGGCGGCGTGCTGTTCATCGACGAGGCGTACGCCCTGTCCCCCGAGGACTCGGGGCGGGACTTCGGCCGTGAGGCGATCGACACGCTCGTGAAGCTGATGGAGGACCAGCGGGACTCGGTCGTCGTCATCGTGGCGGGCTACACGGCGGAGATGGAGCGCTTCCTCTCGGTCAACCCCGGTGTGGCGTCCCGGTTCTCACGGACCATCACGTTCTCCGACTACCTCCCTGAGGAGCTGCTGCGGATCGTGGAGCAGCAGGCGGACGAGCACGAGTACCGGCTCGCCTCCGGGACGCCGGAAGCCCTGCTGAAGTACTTCACGGCGATCCCGAAGGGTCCGGCGTTCGGCAACGGCCGTACCGCGCGGCAGACGTTCGAGTCGATGGTGGAGCGGCACGCGGGCCGGGTCGCCCAGGTCGACGAGCCGGACACCGACGACCTGACGCTCCTCTACCCGGAGGATCTGCCGGAGCTGCCCTGAGGCTCGCCCTCGGGGCGCGGCTGCGGGACGCCGGGCTTGAGGCGGGCCAGGAGGCGGGCGCGTTCCTCGGCGAAGACCGGGTCGGCCTGGTAGTCGCCGTGGCCCAGGATCGGTGCGGGCAGCGGGTGTTGCTCGGTGCGGCCGTAGGCGAGCGGGTCCAGGAGGGCCGGGTGGTCGACCTGGGGGCCGCATTCGCCCGACAGGTTGATCGGGCCGCCGATCGGGTCGGTCCTTCGGTGCAGATTGCGCCAGCAGTCGACCTGCCGGTGCAGCGAGGTGAGGGCCGCGGGTCCGAAGTGGACGGGGAACCAGCGTCCGTACAGCCGCTCCAGGGGCGATCCGTAGGTGAGCAGTCCGACGCGCTTGCGCACGGAGGGGTGCAGTTGCCAGGCCGCCGCGGCCGCCAGCACGCTGCCCTGCGAGTGCCCGGACAGCACGAGCCGGCCGCCGGTGGCACGGGTCCAGGTGGCCATGCGCCAGGTGAGGTCGGGGACGGCGCGCTCGGCGTAGCAGGGGGGCGCGAAGGGGTGCGCGGCGCGCGGCCAGAAGGTGCCCACGTCCCAGAGGATGCCGATGGTGCGGCGTGCGGACGCGTCCTTGTAGGCGCGGCGGCCCCAGGTGACGAACAGTATGAAGCCGAAGCCGATCAGCCAGGAGCCGAGTGCCTGCGCGGTGTCCGCGGCTCCCTCGACAACGGAGTAGCTGCCCTCGGCGGCGGTGCCCGGCACCTTTCCCGTGACCCAGGCGCCGGCCACGGCGAGGGCGCCGAGCAGCAGGGTCACGGACGAGACGACGCCGATCATCAGGGGTGCCCGGTCGGTGAGGGCGGCCCGCGCGCGGGTGCCGGCGATCCGTGCGGTGCGCGTCGGGTCGGGGCGCTCACCGGGTTCGGCGGAGTTCGGGTCCAGGGCGTAGTCCAGGCCGACCCGGGCCTTCTCGCGCTTCTTGTCGCGTGCGGTGCGCACGGCGAGGGCGGCGCACAGGACGGCGACGATCACCAGGAGCGGCGGGATGACGGCGGCCTGCCAGGACAGCAGCACCGGCGGGCCCTTGATCAGGCCGCTGGTGCCGTCGAGCCAGTCCGCGACGCGCTGCGCGATGCCGCCGGTCATCACGCCGCCCAGGGCGCAGGCGAGCATCGCGGTGGCGGGTCCGCCGAGGCCGCGCAGCGCGGTGCGGTGGTCGGGCGCCGTGCGGTAGATCGCCGTGGCGACCACGGCGAGGGCGATCACCAGGGCGCCCTGGACTAGGGCGATGCCGCCGAACGTCGTGTCGCCCGGCAGCCGGCCCGCCGACCGCCAGTCGGGCCGCGACCAGCCCGCGTACAGCATGCTCAGGACGAGCAGGCCGAGCGCGCCGTACGGCAGAGCGCGCACGAGGGTCTTGTCCAGGCTGATGTCGAGCTTGTTCTCGCTGCGGCCCCGGCGGGCGACGACGCCGACGACCAGGAGCGTGCCCACGGCCAGCGAGCCGACGAGGGCCCACCCGAGGACGTCGAGGACGACCGGCCCGCCGGGAGCGCGGTCGTGCCGGGCGGCCGAGGTGCCGACGGCCGCGGCCACGGTGAGCAGGCCCGCCGCGGTGTGGGCGGCGCGCAGCCGGGCGACGAGGCGCCGTCCGTACCAGAAGCCGGGCCTGCCGAGCGCGCCGCTCGTCTCGCCGTCGTCGGCGTCGGGCTGGTGCGGCAGCGGGCGCTGCGACTCGTAGGCGCTCCAGGTGCGGTGCGAGAGGTACCACAGGAGTGCCGTCAGGGCGGTGGGCACGAGCGAGGCGAGGGCGAGTCGGCGGCCGGGCTGGCTCCACCAGCCGCCCGCGCCGTGCGCGTCGACCGCGAGGAAGCCCAGCCAGGCCCGCCGGTCCGCGCACGCGGCGGTGCCCGCGCACTGCCAGGCCGTCAGGTCGAGCGCGACCTCGCAGACCGCGGCCACCAGGAGCACGGTGAGCGTGAGTCCGGTGAGGCGGACCAGCAGGCCGTAGAGCCGGACGTTCCGGGATTTCCTGCGGGCGTTGGGCCGCATCCAGTGGGCGAGGTTGACGACCATGAAGGGGAGCAGCAGCAGCCACAGCGCCCGGGAGCCGTTGCCCGAGGTGAGGTTGCACCACACGTACGCCTCGGGGACCGGCTTGCCCCGGTAGTCCTCCGGCCGTGCCTCCGCGTCGACGTCCTCGCCGCGCCGGAAGACGGCCGCCGTCTCGTCGCCCGACACCCGTACCGTCTGCGGGTCGTCGAGCATTTCCTGCGGTGTGGTGCCGCCGACTCCGTGGACCAGCAGCTCCAGGGCGGTCTCGTCCGCCACCGCCGGCGTCTCGTGCGCCTTCTCGTGGTTCTCGCGCGCCGTATTCATGTGTCCCCCGTTCCTGAGCGTCACCAGGATCCCGGCTCAGTGCTCCCGCGCGCACCCCTCGTCACGGAATCTCCCCGACCCGTCGCGCGGATTTCGCCACCGCGGGTGTCCGCCGTGCAGGTCGGGCGCGCGGGCGGTGGTACGGGTGTCGGTGCCGCGTGCGAGGATGACGCCGAAGACCTGAACGTGGCTGGTGTGACGAGGCGAAGGGACCCGACGGGACGTGAGCGAGAACCAGAACCTCCTCGCGGAGCAGCGCCGCGCCCTGATCCTCGACGAGGTGCGCCGGCGCGGCGGCGTCCGGGTCAATGAACTCACCAGGAAGCTCGGCGTGTCGGACATGACGGTCCGCCGCGATCTGGACGCGCTGGCCCGGCAGGGCGTGCTGGAGAAGGTGCACGGCGGGGCCGTGCCGGTCGTCGAGGCGAGCACGCACGAGCCCGGGTTCGAGGCCAAGTCGGGTCTGGAGCTGACCGCCAAGGAGGACATCGCCCGAACCGCCGCCACGCTGGCCGCGCCGGGCACCGCGATCGCCCTGTCCGGGGGGACGACGACGTACGCGCTGGCCCAGCAGCTGCTCGACGTGCCGGACCTGACGGTGGTGACGAACTCGGTGCGGGTGGCGGACGTGTTCCACGCCGCGCAGCGCAGTGCGGGGACCCGGCAGGGCGCGGCCACCGTGGTGCTGACCGGTGGTGTGCGCACGCCGTCCGACTCGCTGGTGGGGCCGGTCGCCGACCAGGCCATCGCGGCGCTCCACTTCGACGTGCTGTTCCTCGGCGTGCACGGGATAAGCCCGGAGGCGGGCCTGTCCACGCCGAACCTGGCGGAGGCCGAGACGAACCGGCGGCTGGTGCAGTCCGCGCGGCGCGTGGTCGTCGTCGCCGACCACACCAAGTGGGGGACGGTGGGCCTGAGTTCGTTCGCCTCGCTGGACCAGGTGGACACCCTGGTCACGGACGCGGGGCTGCCGGTCGACGCCCGCGCGGAGGTCTCCGAGCACGTGCGGCTGGTCGTCGCCGGTGAGCCCGAGACCGGTACAGACATCTGACGGGCCGACAGCTATGGTGACCGTACCCGGTCAACCGCTCTGTTCTGCCCGTCCGTTGGTGGCGTCTTCCTGTTTGGGGGCTGAACGTTCATGGCACGTCGACTTCTCCCCGTCGGTCTCGATTTCGTCGAGACGGCGCCGCTGCGGCTCGTGTTCGCCCGTGAGGTGTCCGCATCGCCGGACGCCGTGTACCGGGCGCTCGCGGAGGACGTCGCCGGGTGGCCCCGGTGGTTCTCGGCGGTGACCCTGGCCAGACCCCTCGACGACGGGGCCGACGGCCCGCGGCGCGAGGTCCGGCTCAAGGGCGGGACCCGGTTCGTGGAGACCATCGTGGCCGCCGAGCCCGGCGCGCTGTACGCGTACCGGGTGGACGAGACCAACGCACCGGGTGTGCGGGCCCTGTTGGAGGAGTGGCGGGTCGTCGCCGTGCCCGGCGGCTCACGCGTGCAGTGGACGTTCGCGGCGGACGGCGCCGCCCCGTTCCGCGTGGGTCTGAAGGTGGGCCGGGCCGGTCTCGGGCGGGCCTTCCGGGACGCGGTCGGCGCCCTGGACCGGCGGCTGTCGTCGGCGAACGCCTAGGCGCAGCCGCTCACTCGGGCCACCGCCCCGTCTCGAGCAACTCCGTGATGGCCTCGGCGTACGGGGCGATGTCCAGGCCCTGCCGCGCCAGCCACTCGTCCGAGTAGTACTTGTCCAGGTAGCGGTCACCGGGGTCGCACAGCAGCGTCACGACGCTGCCGGTGCGGCCCTGGGCCACCATCTCGGCGACGATCTTCAGGGCGCTCCACAGGCCGGTGCCCGTCGAGCCGCCCGCCTTGCGGCCGATGGCCTGCTCCAGGGCGCGGACGGCCGCCACGCTCGCCGCGTCGGGGACCTTCATCATGCGGTCGATGGCGCCCGGCACGAAGCTGGGCTCCATGCGGGGGCGGCCGATGCCCTCGATGCGGGAGCCGCAGTCGCTGGTCGCCTCGGCGTTGTCCGTCGTCCAGCCTTCGAAGAAGCATGAGTTCTCCGGGTCGGCGACACAGATGCGGGTGTCGTGCTGCATGTAGTGGACGTAGCGGGCGAGGGTCGCCGAGGTGCCGCCGGTGCCGGCCGTCGCGACGATCCACGTCGGGTGCGGGTAGCGCTCCAGCTCCATCTGTCGATAGATCGACTCGGCGATGTTGTTGTTGCCGCGCCAGTCCGTGGCCCGCTCCGCGTAAGTGAACTGGTCCATGTAGTGACCGCCGGTACGGGCGGCCAGGTCGGCGGCCTCCGCGTACACCGTCATGGGGTCGTCGACGAAGTGGCACCGGGCGCCGTGGAACTCGATGAGTCGGCACTTCTCGGCGCTGGTCGTACGGGGCATCACCGCGATGAAGGGGACGCCGATCAGCTTCGCGAAGTAGGCCTCGGAGACCGCCGTCGAGCCGCTCGACGCCTCGATGACGGGGCGGTCAGGGCGGATCCAGCCGTTGCACAGACCGTAGAGGAACAGCGAGCGTGCCAGGCGGTGCTTGAGGCTGCCCGTGGGGTGGGTCGACTCGTCCTTGAGGTAGAGGTCGATGCCCCAGTGCTCCGGCAGCGGGAAGCGCAGCAGGTGGGTGTCGGCCGAGCGGTTGCTGTCGGCCTGCACCTTGCGGACGGCCTCTTTGAGCCAGTTTCGGTAGTCGGGATCCGTGCGGTCGGCGTCGAGCGTCGGCATCGGTTCACCGGCGGCGCCGTCGCCCTGGGGACGGCCTTGCTGAATCGTGCTCACCGCACGGCTCCTTCGCGTCGTTCCGAGCGTCGGCCCGGGCAGGCCCCGGAGGATGGATCGACAGGGGATGCCCAGCGGACCGGTGCGGCCCCGGTCGGAGCGACCCGGACGCCTCGATCATAGACACCTTCCGCACGCTTCTCACCTGCATAAACACACCTTTGAGGGCCTCAAAGGACCACCTGGCGGCCGGGCGGGAACGGACGTGCGAGGGGGGCGCGCATTCCGTTTGCACCCACTGCTTCACTCCACGTCCACATGCACACTGGTGCTCCTGGCCAGGTGCGTGCAGACTGCACCGCACGAACGCACTGAGGGGGCGAAGCGGCATGGCGGAGCCGGAGTTCACGGCGACGGGCGTGCGGATCGGGCGGCGGTTGCGCTCTCTGACCCGGGCCGGCCAGGTCCGGATCAAGGGCGGCAGGCTGGAGTTGCTCACGAGTTACGGCAGTGAGATCGACAGCGCCCCCCTCGACGAAGTCCGTGCGGGCAAGCCCTGGTTCGGCGCCGACGACCGTGCGACGGCCGAGGTCGACGGCAGGCGGTACCTGCTGCGGCTCGGCGGTCAGGGCGGCGATGCCGGACCGCCGACGGCACGCCGGTTCATCGAGGCCGTGCGCAGGGCCACGACCCGCACCTCCTAGCTCCACGCGTTCCGGAGGGGCAGCCGTCGAAGTTGCACGCCCGCATCCCCTGGGTCACTCTGGTCACACATCACTACTCAGGGTTTACCGGCGATGACGCTGCGAACCAGCCCGCCGGACACAAGCAGCGGGCGGTCCTGTTCACAGCGTGGCCCTTCCGCTCGATCCGATCTCGTCTTCCGGACCTCTTTCGGGGAGTCGCAGCCGTGATCAGCCAGCCGAGCAGGCATTGCACGGTGGAGCTCCAAGCCCTGCCGTCGCGGATCGGACAGGTCCGCAGAATCGTATCGGCGCAGTTGCGCTACTGGCATCTCGATCCATTGATCGACCTGGCGGCGCTCGGTGTCACCGAGCTGCTGACCAACGTCCACCGGCATGCCGAGCCGGACAAGATGTGCACCGTGGAGATCGAACTGCGCAGGGACCGGCTGACGGTCTCCGTGTACGACCACGATCCGCGGTTTCCCGAGGTCCGCGACGCCGATCCGCTCGCGACCTGCGGGCGCGGTCTCGCGATGGTCGCCTCGGTGAGCGACGACTGGGGGGTGCGGCCGCACGGCGACGGCGGCAAGGTCGTGTGGTTCTCGCTGCCCGCCCCGTCGCCCGCGGTGGCCCTGCCGCCGTATCCGGTGTACGACTCCTCGGCCGCGCTCCACGCCGACGCGCCCACGCATGCTCCCGCCCGGTCGGCCGTCGCAGGCTGACCGGGCGGTGATCACACCGTCAGAACGGGAACGGCGTCACTACTCGGTGGCGATGGCCCGCAGCACGTCGAGGCGGGCCGCCCTGCGGGCCGGGCGCAGTCCCGCCAGGGCGCCGGCGGCAAGGCCGACGAGGGTCACGACGACCAGTTGCAGCGGCGGCAGCGCGAACGCGAAGTCGCTGTCGCTCGCGCCGTCGGACGCCTTGACCAGGACCCAGCCGAGGAATCCGCCGAGGACCAGTCCGCCGGCCGTGCCGAACGCGGCGACCAGCACGGACTCCCAGCGGACCATGGCCCGCAGCTGTGCCCGGGTCTGCCCGACGGCCCGCAGCAGACCCAGCTCGCGGGTGCGTTCGTGCACGGCGAGGGTGAGCGTGTTGGCGATGCCGAGCAGGGCGATCAGGACGGCGAGGGCGAGCAGCGCGTAGACGAGGGTGAGCATCATGTCGATGCCGCCCGCCGCCGACTGCGCGTACGCGTCACGGGTCTGCACCTCGGGATCGCCGTACGCGGCCGCGACCTTCTCGACCGCCGCCTTGCCGTCGGCCGCGCTCACGCCGTCCTTGAACGTCACGGAGACGAGGGTGTCGGAGTCCTGGGCGCGGTGCGGGGCCCAGGCCTCCCGGGTGATGACGTAGTCGCCGGCGAGTTCGGACCGGTCGTAGACGGCGCGGACGGTGAACCGTTCGCGGGTGCCGTCGGTGAAGGCGAGCCGGGTGGTGTCGCCGACCTTCAGGTGCAGGGCGTCGGCCTCGTTCTCGGTGAGGGCGATGCCGTGCGTGCCCAGGTCGTCGATCGAGCCGCGGACCGTGCCGAGGTCGAAGGCCCTGGCGAGGGCGGCCGGGTCGGTGACGGTCAGGGCGCGGCCCTTGCCGTCGACGTCCGCGACGCCCTTGCCGAGTCCGACGGCGGTGGCCACCTCGGGCTGTCGCGCGAGGGCCGGTGCCAGCTTGGGGCTCAGCCCGCTGCCGCCCGCGCCGAACGACGGGGTGGAGACGGCGACGTCACCGGCGAAGGAGCGGCTGACCGTCTGGTCCATGGTGGCCTTGAGCGAGGCGCCGAAGACGGTGAACAGGGAGACCACGGCGACGCCGATCATCAGCGCGCCGGCCGTGGCGGCGGTGCGCTTCGGGCTGCGCAGGGCGTTGCGCCGGGCGAGTCCTCCGGTGACGCCGCGGAACCGGTCGAGCGGGCTGCCGAGGACGCGGACCGCGGAGGTCGAGGCGACCGGCCCGAGCACCACGAACGAGGCGAGCACCAGGACGGCGCCGACCCCGGCCAGGGTGAGCGAGGGGGACACCAGGACGCCGGCCAGGGTGGCGGCGAGCGCGGCGGCGCCGAGGACCGTGCCGATGACGGCGCGGCGGCGCGAGGCACCCGAGTCGTCGACGGCGATCTCGCGCAGCGCGGCGAGCGGCGCGGTGCGTCCGGCGCGCAGGGCGGGCAGCAGGGCGGAGCCCAGGCAGACCACGACGCCGACGGCGAGGGGCAGCAGCATGGACAGGGCGCCGATCACCAACTCCCCGTCGGGGAAGGGGAATCCGATAGCGGGGAAAAGCGCCTGCAGACCGGCGGCGATGCCGATGCCGCCCGCGAGTCCGGCGGCCGAGGCGAGGACGGCCACGCAGCCGGCCTCGACGAGGGTCGCCGCGGTGACCTGCCTGCGGGCTGCGCCGAGCGCCCTCAACAGCGCATTCTCCCGGGTGCGTTGGGCCACGACGATCGCGAACGTGTTGTGGATGGAGAAGGTCGCGACGAGCAGCGCGATACCGGAGAAGACGAGCAGGAACGTCGTGAAGAGGTTCAGGAACTGGCCGGAGATCATGTCGGTGTTCTCCTGGGCCGACTCCGTGCCGGTGATGGCCTCGACGCCCCGGGGAAGCCGGTCCTTCAGCGTGTCGACGAGCTCCTGCTGGCTGACGCCGGGGCCGGCCCGCACCTGGACGGTCGACGCCTCCCCCGGCTTCGGGGTGAGGTACTTCTCGGCGTCGGCGCGGGTCATCCCGGTGAAGGTCACCTGGGCCATGCCGTCCTCGCCGCCGAACGTGGCCAGGCCGACGATCGTGACCCGCACGGGGTCCGGCGTGCGCAGCGTCGTCGTGTCGCCGATCTTCAGGTCGCCGGTCCTCGCGGCGCCGCGGTTGACGACGACCTCGCCGCTCCTGCGCGGGGCGCGGCCCTCGGCGAGCTGGTAGGCGTTGAGCTCGGGGTCGTCGATCCAGTTGCCGGCGAGGGTGGGCGGGCCCTGGCCGCCGATGGGCTTGCCGTTCGCGCCGATGAGCTGGCCCGCGCCCTGGATGTTCGGCGCGGCGGCGGCGACGCCCGGCTGCCCGGCGAGGTCGTCGGCGAGCGAGGCGCGGACGGGCTGCCGGGTGCCCTGGCTCTCGCCGGGCGTGGTGATGACGTTGGTGCTGCGGACGACGGCGTCCGTGCCGCTGCTGGCTCCGGCGAACATCGAGTCGAAGCTCGCGCGGAGCGTGTCGCCCATGACGAGGGTGCCCGCGAGGAACGCGACGCCGAGCACGACGGCGGTGAACGTGCCCGCGAAGCGCCGCTTGTGCGCGCGCAGGGACCTGAGGCTGAGGCGTGCGGAGGCGTTCATGACGATCCGTCCCCCCGGGTGCCGTCGAAGGCCTTCATCCGGTCGAGGACCTTCTCCGCGGTGGGGTGTGCCATGCGGTCGACGAGGCGGCCGTCGGCGAGGAAGACGACCTCGTCGGCGTGGGCGGCGGCGACCGGGTCGTGGGTGACCATGACGACGGTGCGGGCGGTGCGGCGCACGGCGTCGCCGAGCAGGCCGAGGACCTCGGCGCCGGAGCGGGAGTCGAGGTTGCCGGTGGGTTCGTCGGCGAAGACGACGTCGGGCCGGCCCGCGAACGCCCGGGCCACGGCGACGCGTTGCTGTTGTCCGCCGGAGAGCTCGGCGGGCCGGTGGTGCAGCCGGTCGCGCAGTCCGACGACGTCGATGAGCGCGTCGAGCCACTCGGTGCCGGCCCGGGCGCCGGCCAGGTCGATCGGCAGGGTGATGTTCTCGGCGACGGTCAGCGTCGGCACCAGGTTGAACGCCTGGAAGACGAACCCGATCCGGTCCCGCCGCAGCAGGGTCAGCCGCTTGTCGTCGAGGGCGCTCAGTTCGGTGTCGCCGAGGTACGCGGCGCCGCCGGTGAGGGTGTCGAGCCCTGCCGCGCAGTGCATGAGGGTCGACTTGCCGGAGCCCGAGGGCCCCATGATCGCGGTGAACCGTCCGGCGCGGAAGTCGACGCTCACGCCGTCGAGGGCACGGACGGCGGTGTCGCCGGAGCCGTACACCTTGACGGCGTTCTCGACGCGCGCCGCGGTGTCGGTGAGCGTCGCGGTGGTCATGCCGCACCGTCCTTGGT
Organism: Streptomyces sp. KL116D; assembly: GCF_030766975.1. Classification (NCBI taxonomy): domain Bacteria; kingdom Bacillati; phylum Actinomycetota; class Actinomycetes; order Kitasatosporales; family Streptomycetaceae; genus Streptomyces; species Streptomyces sp. KL116D. The sequence continues at coordinate 56,898 of NZ_JASERH010000127.1, forward strand.
CTGGCTGCCGTAGCGTCCGAACTCCTCGTTCAGGACGGTCAGCCGGCGCCAGTACTCGTCCTCGTCGATCTCACCGGAGGCGAACCGCCGGCCGAGGACGGCGATCGGCGAGTTCTGGTCGACGCGGGCCGGTCCCGGCCGCCAGGGGCCGCGCCGCCCGCGCCACACGGTGCGGCGCAGCAGGGTGATGCCGCCGACCACGACGGCCGCCCAGATCAGCGGGAAGAGAAGGATCCACGGTCCGGGGCCGTCGCCGCCGAAGTGCGCGAGGGTCTGCATCTGACTCATCTCCCGAAGGACGTCGGTGATTGATGACTTGAGCGTCGCTCCGCGAGGGGGCCCAGGTCGTCGTACGGCCAGCGGCACATCGCGTACCACCGCGGGAGTACGACGGCGCCTTCCGGCTGCTCCCACCCCTCTGCCCTTGCTTTCTGTAACTACTAGTATGTACGGTGAGGTCATGAGCACTCAGGAGCGACTGATCGAGACGACCCGCGAGCTCCTGTGGGAGCGCGGGTACGTCGGCACCAGCCCGAAGGCGATCCTGCAGCGGGCGGGCGTCGGCCAGGGCAGCATGTACCACCACTTCACCGGCAAGCCCGATCTCGCGCTCGCCGCGATCCGGCGCACCGGCGAGGAGATGCGGGCCACGATCGACCGGCTGCTCGGCGCCGACGGTTCGGCGTACGAGCGGGTCGAGGCGTATCTGCTGCGCGAGCGCGACGTGCTGCGCGGCTGCCCGGTCGGGCGGCTGACCATGGATCCGGACGTGATCGCCAGCGACGAACTGCGCGCACCGGTCGACGAGACGATCGCCTACGTGAAGAGCCGGATCGCCGACGTCGTCCAGGAGGGCGTGGCGGACGGCGAGTTCGCGCCCCACCTGGTGCCGGCCGAGATCGCCGCCGCCGTCGTCGCGACGGTGCAGGGCGGTTACGTCCTGGCGCGCGCCTCCGGGTCCACCGAGGCGTTCGACGCGGGCGTCCGCGGCCTGCTCTCCCTGCTCCGCTCCCCCGCCACCACCACGGACTGAGGACACCTTCGTGCAGATCACGCGCCATCGCCCCGACTCGCTGCAGGGTCCGGCGGAGAACTTCACCGGGACGGTCTGGCTGGAGGAGATCGCCGGCGCTCAACTCCCGTCCCGGCTGCGGATGTTCAACGTCCACTTCGCTCCGGGCGCGCACACCGCCTGGCACACCCACCCGCACGGCCAGGTGCTGCACGTCGTCTCGGGCGAGGGCCGGGTGCAGCGCAGGGCTGGTGAGGTCGAGGTGATCCGGGCGGGCGACACCGTCTGGATCGAGCCCGGCGAGTGGCACTGGCACGGGGCGGGGCCGCGCACGTTCATGACGCACCTGGCCGCCGTCGAGGCGGGCGAGGACGGCACGACGGCGTGCTGGGGCGCGCACGTCACGGCCGACGACCCGCACCCGGCGCACTGACGAGGAGACCGACCGTGCATGCGATGAACTACGAGATGACGCTGCCCGCCGACTACGACATGGACGTCATCCGTGCGCGGGTGGCGGCCAAGGGACATCTGCTGGACGACTTCCCGGGCCTCGGCGCCAAGGCGTACCTGATGCGGGTGCGCGGCGAGCAGGGCTCTCCGGTGAACCTGTACGGCTCCTTCTACCTGTGGAACTCGGCGCAGGGCATGAACTCCTTCCTCTGGGGCCCGGGTTTCCAGGGCGTGGTGAACGACTTCGGGCGGCCGGCCGTGCGGCACTGGACGGGGATCGCGTACGAGGAGGGGCCCGCGACCGCGGAGCCGGCGCGCAGCGCGGTGCGGTCACGGACGCCCGTCGAGGCGGGGGCCGAGCTGCACGAGGTGACGGCGGACGCGGTGGCCGCGACCGGGCAACTGGCAGACCGGGACGGCGTGTTGTACGCCGCGGCCGGGGTGGATCCGCGCACCTGGGAGCTGGTGACCTTCTCGGTCTGGGCGCACGACGCCCCGAAGGCGTCCGGCGACGTCTATCAGGTGCTGCACCTGTCGCAGCCCGAGCGGCATCTTCTGCACCGTGGGAGGCAGTGGTGAGCGGCACCGTTCGCAGCGTCCAAGGCGACCTGGATCCAAGGACGTTGGGCGTGGTCGACGCCCATGACCACCTCTTCTTCCGCAGCCCGCTGCTGCCCGGCCAGGAGCTGGCCGACACCGGACTCGCCCGGCAGGAGCTGGCGGCGTACGCGGCGGTGGGCGGCGGCACCGTCGTGCAGTGGACCCCGTACGGACTGGGGCGCCGGGCCGCAGAGCTGCCCGCGCTCGCGGAGGCGACCGGGGTACGCGTCGTCGCCGCGACCGGTCTGCACCAAGCGGCCCACTATCCGGGCGAGTTGCTGGACGCGCGCCGGACGGACCTGGCCGAGGTCTTCGTGCGCGAGCTCACCGAAGGCATCGGGGACAGTGGCGTACGGGCCGGTCTGATCAAGGTCGCGGGCGGGTTCCACGCACTCGACGCGCACGCCCGGTGGACGATGCGGGCCGCCGCGGAGGCGCATCACGCGACGGGGGCGCCGATCGCCGTCCACCACGAGCTGGGCACGGGCGCCCTGGACGTCCTCGACCTGCTGTGCGACGAGCTGGCGGTGCCCGCGCACCGGGTGATCCTCGGGCACCTCAACCGCTGCCCCGACGTCGTGACGCAGCGCGAGGCCGCCCGCTCGGGCGCGTACGTGGCGCTCGACGGGCCGTCGCGGGGCAACCACGCCACGGACTGGCGGATGCCCGACGTGATGGCGGCGCTCGCCGGTGCCGGGTACGCGGACCGGCTGCTGCTGGGCGGCGACACCACGACCGCCGGGGCGCGGTCGGTGAGCGGCGGGCCCGGGATGCCGTACCTGCTGCGGCGGGTGCGGCCCCGGCTGGAGGCCGAGCTGGGCAAGGAGGCGGTGGAGCGGATCCTGGTGGACAATCCGGCACAGGCGTTCTCGGTCGAGTGGCGGTGAGGGGTGCGGACGTGGTCTCTGGAGTTCTGGTCGCCGAAAGCCTGCGCGCGGACGGCGAGTTGAGCGGTGTGCCGCTGTCCGTCACCCGGGTGCGCAGGGTGCGTGCGGCGGGCGTCGGGGACGGCCAGCCGGCCGACTGGACGCTCCTGCACTTCGAGGCCGCGGACCGCGACGCCCCCGCGCTCGCCGACGCGCTGGCGGACTGTCTGTCCCCCGAGGGCGGCTGGTACGCGGACTTCCACGGCGCCACCGAGGTGTACGTGGTGTTCGCCGGGCACGTGTGCCGGTACCGGCGCGGTGACGCGGCGGGCCGCGAGGCGGCACGCGCCTACGGCCGGTCCGCGGGCGTGCCGGAGGAACAGCTCGACTGGGGCGAGTGAGCACCGCCCGACCGCGCCGGGCGAACGCGGGCGCGCCTCGTCGCTCGTTCCTCGTCCCCGGGGCCGGGGCCGGGGCCGGGGTGCCGTCGGCGGTGGCGCCCCGGGCCCCTGCCGCTCAGCTCGACGCGGTGAGCGCCGCGATCGGGTCGTCGAGCACCGGCTGCCAGGCCAGCTCGGCGGCGCCGACCAGGCTGTTGTGGTCGAGCGTGCACGCCAGGATCGGCACACCGCCGCTGCGTCCCCACAGACTGCGGTCGGCCACCACGGCCCGCAGCCGCTCCGGGTCGACGTCGAGCAGGGTGCGGTGCAGGCCGCCCAGGATGATCCGGTCCGGGTTGAGGATATTGACCAGGCCGGCCAGGCCGAGTCCGAGGCGGTCGATGAGGGTCTCGGTGGCCGCGCGCACCGCACCGTCGCCCGGGGCGTCGCGCAGCAGGCCGCGGGCCTGCTCCAGGAGCGACCCGCCGGGGTCGGGGGTACGGCCCGCCGCGATGAGGAAGGCCAGCGGATCGGCCTCCACGTCCAGGCAGCCGCGGCTGCCGCAGTGGCAGGGACGGCCCTCGGGGTTGACGGTGAGGTGCCCGACCTCCAGGGCGAGGCCCGAACTGCCGGTGTGCAGATGGCCGTCCAGGACGAGCGCGCCGCCGACGCCGCGGTGTCCGGTGGCGACGCACAGCAGGTCGCGGGCGCCGCGTCCGGCGCCGTGCCGGTGCTCGGCGAGCGCGCCCAGGTTGACGTCGTTCGCGGCGAACGCCGGGATGCCGAGGTCCGCCTCGCGGACGCAGTCGGCGAAGATCTGCCGGACCGGAGCTCCGGCGGGCCAGGCCAGGTGCAGTGGATTGAGGGCGGTGCCGTCGGGTTCGGCGACGGCGGACGGCACGGCGAGGCCCGCGCCGACGCAGCGCCGCCCGCTGCTCTCCAGGAGCCGGACGCCCGCCTCCACCACGGAGCGCAGCACGTCCGCCGGGTCGGGGTCGATGATCTCGCAGCCGGGGGTGGTGGCGACGATCTGCCCGCCGAGGCCGACGAGGGCCGCGCGGTAGCCGTCGGAGTGGACCTGGGCGGCGAGGGCGACGGGCCCGTCCTCGGCCACGGAGAGGCGGTGCGAGGGGCGTCCCTGGGAGCCGGCGGCGGCGCTCGGCCTGGCGTCGATCCGGATGAGGCCGAGCGCTTCGAGTTCCGCGGCGACGGCGCCCGCGGTGGCGCGGGTCACGCCGAGTTCGGCGGTGAGGACGGCGCGGGTCGGGGCGCGTCCGGTGTGGACGAGTTCGAGCGCGGGGCCGAGGGCGCTGCGGCCCCGTTCAAGCCGCGGTGGCCGCGTGGCACCTTCGCCCGCCGTATGGCTCCCGTTCCCGGAGGCCGCCCTGCCGCCCATCAGCAACTCCTCGCCCTGATCACGGTCTGGAATGGTAGCCGGTGAACGGGGGCGGGGCCGTGCCCAGACCCCGTACCGGGGCGCCGGGCGGGGAACGGCGGACCCACCGGCCCGTGACCGGGCCGGTGGGTCCGTCCGCGCTACTTCAGGTACGGGCCCGCGGTGCCGACCTTGCCCGGCGCCGCGTTCTTGCCGCCCAGGTCCAGGACGTACACCCGCAGATTGCCCTTGCCGGGTGCGGCCACGGTGAGCGTGCCGTCGGTGACGGTCCGCACGTCGCCGGTGACGGCGTCCTTGTAGGTCCCGTTCGGGATGTTCCTGTACGTGGCGCCGTCGGTGACGGCCACCAGCGCGAAGCTGTCGACGCCGGTCGCGGTGTCGGTGTAGCGCCGCTTGAACGCCATGTTCCCGCTGATGTCGGCCGTCGAGTACTGGCCCGTCTGGAGGGCGGGCACGGCCCGGCGGATCTGGTTGAGCCGCTGGACGTGCTTGACCAGGGGCGCGTCGAGAGTGGTGGCGACGGCGCCGGACGCACTGGAGACCGTACCGAAGCCGGAGGCGGTGACGCTGCCCTCCAGTTTGTCGCCGTAGTAGGCGCGGCCGGTCGTCGCCAGCGGGCACGTGGTGCCGCAGTCGATCTTCTGGCCCTTCTGGAACTCGGTCTCCGAGCCGTAGTACAGCGTCGGGATGCCGCGGAACGTCCACATCAGCGCCATGTTCTCGGCCCATGCGTCGGTGCCGCCCGCGTAGCGTTCGCTGCTCTTGTTCGGCCCGTAGTCGTGGCTGTCGACGTAGACGACGTTGTAGGTGGCGTCGTTGGTCGAGTCGTCCGAGTCCTTGCCGTTGTTGTAGGCGTTGGAGGCGTCGCCGAAGTTCATGTGCATGCGCATGTCGATGATGTTCATGCCGGAGAACTTGCTGTGGTCGGGCGTGTGGTAGCTGTTCCCGTCGAGGAAGGCGTTGGTGGACGTCGGCTGGCTGCCGGTGCCCGACTGCTCCTCGTAGTCGTACTGTTCGAGGGCCGCCTTCTCGTCGTCGGCGGAGTACTCCTTGCGTTCCTTCCAGGTGTAGAACTGCGCGGAGTGGTTGACCGAGCCGCGGTTCCACTTGTCGTTGACGAAGGCCGCGACCTCGCCGAAGACGAAGAAGTCCTTGGCCTTCTCGGCGCCGAAGCGCTGCGTGACGCGTTCCTGGATCGCGGGCAGGAAGCGGCGGTTCCAGGTGACGCGCGGGATGTGCACGGCCGTGTCGACGCGGAAGCCGTCGACGCCCATGTCGATGTACTTGTCGTAGGCGCCGATCAGGTAGTTCTGCACCTGGGCGTTCTCGGTGTCGAAGTCGGCGAGGTCCTCGTGCAGCCAGCACGAGCGGGAGTCCTCGCCCTCCCAGTTCCCGATCCAGCACTGGTGGTAGAGGGACTTGGGGAACATGCCCGATGTCGGGCTCGGCCACTGGCAGTTGTAGATGGTGTAGCCCTCGGGGCTCTTGGCGCCGGTGGGCTTGCCCCAGTTGAGGCAGGTGTTGCCGCTGGGCTCAGCCGTCGACCACATGTCGCCGTTGTAGTACGACTTGCCGGAGACCGGCTCGACCGTCAGGCCGTCGTACTCGAAGCCGTCCTGCTTCTGGTCGTAGTACCAGCTCCACTGGTCGTCGCGGACGCCGTACACGGTCGGTGTGAACAGCCCTTTGGCGCCCCAGCGCGAGGAGTGGTTGTAGACCACGTCCTGGTAGATCTTCATGCCCTTGGCGTGGGCGGCGTCGATCAGGTCCTGGTAGGATGCGCCGGCGGATTCGAGGCGCGGGTCGACCTTGTAGAAGTCGTAGCCGTGGTACCCGTGGTAGTCGTAGTCGGAGCGGTTGAGGACGACCGGGGTGATCCAGACGGCGGACATCCCGAGGCCCTTGATGTAGTCGAGCTTCTCGACCAGGCCCTTGAAGTCGCCGCGGAACATGGGGTCGTCGTTGGCCTCGTTGCCGGTCTTCTTGTGCTGGCTGCCGCCCCGGTTGTTGGAGCTGTCGCCGTCGTAGAAGCGGGCGGTGAGCACGAAGTAGATGGGGTCCTTGCGGGGGTCGCCGCCGAGCGGGGTGCCCGTGCTCTGTGCGGGCTGCTCGCCGGTGGTGGCCTTCGCCTCCGCGCTCGCGGCCGAGGCGTTCCCGGCGGCGTCCAGCGCCTTGACCGTGTACGTGTACGCGGTCTTCGCCTCCAGTCCCGTGTCGGAGTACACGGTGGAGGTGGCGGCGATGACGGAGGTGCCCTTGGAGCCGCCGGTGCGGGTGATCTGGTAGCCGGTCACGCCCGTGTCGTCGGTGGCCGCGTCCCAGGTGAGGACGATGGCGGTGCCGGTGGCCGCCGCCTTGACGTTGCCGGGTGCGGAGGGCGCGGTGGTGTCGGGTGCGGCGGCCGCGCACGGGTCCTTCGCGTCCTTGGTGGCGGTGCCTGCCCGTACGGTGTTGATGCCCTTGCCGAGCTGGTAGTTGCCGCCGTTGTTGTTGTCCCAGGTGCCGTTGCCGTTGTTGAAGGTCGCCTGCCACGTCGTGGCGGTACCGAGGTCGACGGTCTTCTTCACCCAGCCGGTGCAGGCGGCCTCCATGCCGACACCGGGCACGGTCGTCCAGGTGCCGCCGGTCGGCGCCCAGTGGAGGTTGTAGGCGGCCCAGTTGATGGTCGTGGTCTCGTAGTAGACGGTGGCGGCGTTGCCCTCGGCGGGTTCGGTGGCGCCGCACGGGTCACTGTGGGCGACGACGCCGTCCTTGACGGTGATCAGCCCGGTGCCCAACCGGTAGTTGTTCCCACCGTTGTTGTCCCAGGTGCCGTTGCCGTTGTTGAAGGTCGCCTGCCACGTCGTGGCGGCGCCCAGGTCGACGGTCTTCTTCACCCAGCCGGTGCAGGCGGCCTCCATGGCGACGCCCGGCACGGTCGTCCAGGTGCCGCCGGACGGCGCCCAATGCAGCTTGTAGGCGGCCCAGTCGGTGCTGGACGTGGAGTAGTAGACGGTGGCCGTGTTTGTGTCGGCGGCGCTCGCGGGGGCGCCGCCGAACGGGGTGCCCGGCAGGAGCGTCACCAGGAGGGCGGCGATCACCGCGAGCACGAGGCCCAGGGGGCGGAATCTGTGGCGGCGCGTACGTGGTCGTGCGGAGAGGTTCACGTGAACTCCTCGGTCGGGGCCGCGGCGGTGCGGCCTGACGGCGGTCGTCCCCCTCGCGCGCCTCGAGGGGGACGACCGGCGGGGGTCAGCGGGTGAAGACCGCGACGGTGCGTGCGGGGACCGTGAAGGTGCCCGAACTCTTGCTGTACGACGCCGACTTGACGATCTCGTCGGCGCCCTCGGCCTGGACCGGGTGCAGGCGGTAGGCGTCACCGGCGAGGCCGGCGACCGTCTGCTCCTGGCTCTTCGGGGTCGCGTTGAAGACGACCACCAGGTCGCCGAGGCGCATCGTGATGACGCCCGGCGTCTCGTCCTTCCCGGAGAGCGGGAAGGACAGTTCCTTCTGGACCTGCCCGGCCGTGGACAGGTGGAAGGCGGACTCGTCCGTGCGGATCTTCAGGAGCTCCTGGTACGCGGCGGACGCCCCGGTGATCTCCGGGCAGCCCGGCACCTGGACCGACGTCAACAGGGGCTTGGCGTAGGGCCACTTGTCCTTGTTGTCGGCGGCCGGGGGCAGACCGCGCCCGAAGCCGTTGCCCGCGCGGCAGTCCCAGTGGATCGCGTTGAACCAGTCGCCGCTGTCGAACGAGTTCCGGTCGAGGGACTTGGAGCGGAGCAGGTCGCTGCCCGCCTGGGACAGGGCCGGGCCCTGCGACAGGGCGGCGGTGGCCATGGCGAGGACCTGCATGCGGGCGCGGTCGGCCGCGCTCGTCGTGGCGGGCAGCTTGTACGTCAGCGCGTCGAACAGCGACTCGTTGTCGTGGGCGTCCGCGTAGGCGAGGGCGTCGCCGGGGGCGTCCGCGTAGCCGGCGGGCGCTCCGTTGTAGTCGACGCCGGAGCCCTTGACCTTCTTGCCGTCGGTGTCGGTGAACTCGTAGGCCGCGAGGTTCCCGGACAGGCCGACCTTGATGAGGTCCTGGTAGTGCAGCAGGCGCGCCTTCTGCTCCGCCTCCGTGCCGTTCGCCTTCGAGGAGTTCGGGTCGGTGTAGAGGCCGCTCGCGAAGCCCTGCACGCCCGGGTCCTCGTCGAAGGGGCCGCCGCCGCGCACCGCGTCACGGGACCGGTCGGAGAAGGTGGCGATGCCGGTGCCCGCCATGTTCTTCTGCGTGGCCTGCACGAAGCGGGCGTCGTCGGCGATCTCGCCGAAGTTCCAGCCCTCTCCGTAGAGGATGATCTTCTTGCCGTCGACGCCGTCCTTGGCGACGGTCAGGGCGTCGAGCGCCTTGCGGACGGCGAGGATGTTGGCCTTGGGGTGGTGGCCCATCAGGTCGAAGCGGAAGCCGTCGACCTTGTACTCCTTGGCCCAGGTGACGATCGAGTCGACGACGAGCTTGCCCATCATCGTGTTCTCGGGGGCGGTGTTGGCGCAGCACGTGGAGTTGGCGACGGAGCCGTCGGCCAGCAGCCGCTGGTAGTAGCCCGGCACGATCTTGTCGAGCACGGACGTGTCGGCCTGGCCGCTGCTGGTGGTGTGGTTGTAGACCACGTCCATGACGACGCGGAGCCCGTCCTCGTTCAGCGACTTGACCATGTCGCGGAACTCGACGGTGCGGGCGGTGCCGTCCGGGTCACTGGCGTACGAGCCCTCGGGGACCGTGTAGTGGTACGGGTCGTAGCCCCAGTTGTAGGCGTCCTTGGCGGCGGCCTCGGTCACGCACTCCTGCTGCTTGTCGCTGTCGGCGGCGTAGGAGGCCAGGTCGCAATCAGGGGTGGCCTGTTCGGACTTCTTCTCGGGGATCGTGGCGATGTCGAAGGCGGGCAGCAGGTGCACGTACGACGTGCCGGCCTTCGCGAGTTCGCGCAGGTGCTTGGAGCCGTCGCTGTCCTTGTCGGTGAAAGCGAGGTACGTGCCGGGGTGCTTGCTGGTGCGGTCCTCGGCGGAGAAGTCGCGGATGTGCAGTTCCTGGATCTGCGCGTCCTTCATCGCGACGGCGGCGGGCTTCTTCAGGCCCGTCCAGCCCTTGGGGGCGAGGGACTTGTCGTCGAGGTCGACGACGAGGCTGCGCTCGGAGTCGGTGGTCAGGGCCACCGAGTACGGGTCGGTGACCTTGTTGGTGACGAGCTTCTGGACGCTCGGCGCCCACACCGTCACCGCGTACCGGTACTTCTCGCCGCTCCAGGCCTTCGCGGAGCCGGTCACGGACCACACGCCGCTCGCGTCGTCGCGGCGCATCGCCAGGTTCTTGCCGCCGAGTTCCAGTTTCACGTCGTGCGCGGTCGGCGCCCACACGGACAGGGTGACCCTGCCGTCCTTGAACACCGGCCCCAGGGAGGCCTTCTCGGCCTGCGCGCCGTACAGGTCGTCGAGGACGCCCTGGGTCTGCACGCCCGTCCCGGTGACCAGGGCGCCGTTGGCGATGCGCTGGGTGAGGACGGTCTGGCCGGCCAGTGCCTCGCGGATCCGGTCGCGGTCGCGGGCGTCCACGGTGAACGCGGCGTAGTCCTTCAGGTGCGGGAACTTCGCCTTCTGCGCGTCACTGAGCGACGACGCCCGGAGGCGCAGCCACCGTCCCTCGCTGCTGAGCGCGACGTCCTTCACGGTGATGCCGCCGTCGCGGGCATACACCAGCTGTGTGGACAGCGCGGAGCCGCTCGCCGTGTCCTTCGGCAGGACGACGGTGTCCGCGTCGATCCACTGCGCCTGCGCCCTGGTGAGGTCGAGGTCGGGGGCCGAACCGACCGACGGGAGCAGATAGGTGGTGTCGCCGGAGTTCAGCCACACCTCGTGCCCGTACGTCGTCAGGTCGAGCGAGCGGTCGGTGGGGATGTCCTTCTCGTCGCCCTTGTGCACGATGTAGTTGAGCGAGGTGGCGCCGTCCGCCAGGGGCACCTCGAAGGTGATGCCGTAGGCGTCCTTGCCGGTGGGCTGGAGCGGTTTCGACCAGTCGGTGGGGTTCGCGGCACCCGTCCAGGTGTGCAGGCCCCAGCCGTCGTAGTCACCGTCGGCCCGGTGGACGTGGATGATCGCCTTGGTCTTGTCGGGGGCCGGGTACACGCCGTCCGGCTTCGTGGTCTCCTGGCCGTCCTTGCCCTGCTCGACCCAGACCTCGCCGGTCTTCGCCAGGTCGACGGTCCGCTCGCCGCCGTCGGCGGTGCCGGACTTCTCGACCGTGTACGTCAGGGACGACGCGCCGTCGGGCACCTTCACCCAGGCGAAGGCACCGTACGCGTCGCGGCCGCTGAACTCCCCCGTGCTGTCACCGGACGTGAGGGTCCAGCCGGTGTAGTCGCCGTCCGTGCGCTTGTAGTGGACGATCGCGTGGTCCCGGTCGACGGCGCTCGGCTTCTCGGCCGCGGGCGCCTGCCCCGCCGTCGTGTCGGCGAGGGCGCTCGCGGTCCGTCCGGCGCGGTCCACCACGACTGCCTTGTACCGCAGTGCCGTTCCGGCGGACACCGTCTCGGGCAGATACTGCGTGATCTTGTACGGGGCGTGGTCGACGGAGCCGAGGGTGCGCCACGCGCCGTTGCCGACCTGTGCGGCGAAGACGACGCGGGCCGATGCGGTGTCCCCGGGGTCGGCGGTGAGCGTGACGGTGCCGGTGGCGCCGGCGGCCGGGGCCTTCAGCGACAGCGTGGGCTTCGCCGTCGGCGCGGGCAGCCGGCTCTCGGCGCGCAGCACCAGGGACGACAGGGCGGGCACGGTCACCGTGACGGTGCCGTCGGTCGCCGTCTCCTTGCCCGAACCCCCGTACAGGGCAAGGAACTTCGCGGACTCGACGGGAAGCGTGACGGTCTTCGCCTCAGTGGCGTTGTTGACCGCGACGACATACTCGCGGTCGTCTTTCCCTGTCCGGGAGAAGGCGTACACGGAGTCCTTGGCGTAGAGCTCCTTCTGGGCCCCGTCGGTCAGCCCCGGGTTCGCCTTGCGCAGTTTCGCCAGCGCGGCGATCGACTCGTAGAGCGGGTGCTCGGTGTCGTACGCGTCGTCGGCGTGGGTGCGGTCGGTGCCGATCTCGTCGTCGTCGAGGTAGTCGTCGACCTTCGAGCCGAACATCGTCTGCCGGGCGTCCTTGTCGCCGCCGGCGCCGGTGAAGCCCTGTTCGTCGCCGTAGTAGACGACGGGGTTGCCGCGCGACAGGAACATCACCTCGTTGGCGAGCTTGTCGCGCTTCAGCAGTTCGGCGTCCGAGGCCTTGGGGTTGTCGGCCTTCAGGAAGGTGCCGATGCGGCCCATGTCGTGGTTGCCGAGGAACGTGACCTGCTCGTAGGCGTTGGCCTTGTCGGACGCGTACTTGTAGTCGTCGGCGAAGACCTTCGTGAGCCGGTCGGCGCTCGCGCCCTGCGAGGCGTAGGCGCGGGCCGCGTCCTGGAACGGGAAGTCGAGGGTGGCGTCGAGGCGGCCGCGCGTCACGTACGGGGAGGTGACGTCGGTGTCGGCGGAGTAGACCTCGCCGAACATGAAGAAGTCGTCACGCCCCTGCTTGGCGGCGTACGTGTCGAGGGCCGTCGCCCACTGGGTCCAGAAGTCCAGGTCGACGTGTTTCACGGTGTCGATGCGGAACCCGTCGATGTCGAAGTCGTGGACCCACTTCTGGTAGATGTCCCGCATGCCCTTGACGACCTCGGGCCGCTCGGTCCACAGGTCGTCCAGGCCGTTGAAGTCGCCGTAGGTGGCGGACTCGCCCTCCCAGGTGGAGTCGCCGCGGTTGTGGTACATCGTCGGGTCGTTGAGCCAGGACGGCACCATCTCGCCCGTGTTCTTCGGCGTGTACGGGAACGCGTCGGCGTCGACCTTCGCCATGCCCCGGCTGTCGTCGAAGGGGCGGCCCGCGCTGTCGAGGTACGGGAAGGCGCCCTTGGGGCGGTAGCCGTACTTCTTCTCCGCGTAGTCGACGGTGTCGGCGGTGTGGTTCGTGATGACGTCGAAGAAGACCTTCATGCCCTTGGCGTGCGCCTTGGCGATGAGGGTCTCCAGGTCCTTGTTGGTGCCGAAGTGCGGGTCGACCTGGGTGAAGTCGGTGATCCAGTAGCCGTGGTAGCCGGCCGACGCGTCCTTGCCCTCGCCCTGGACGGGCTTGTTCTTGAAGATCGGCGCCATCCAGATGGAGGTGGTGCCGAGGTCCTTGATGTAGTCGAGCCGCTTGGTCAGGCCCTTGAGGTCGCCGCCCTGGTAGAAGCCCTTGTCGGTGGGGTCGTACCCGGTGGCGGTGCGGCTGCCGGTGAGTCCGCCCTTGTCGTTGCCGGTGTCGCCGTTGGCGAACCGGTCGGGCAGGACGAAGTAGAACTGCTCGTCGGTCGCGTCGTGGCGGGCCGGTTCGGCGGCCAGCTTCGCGTCGGACGGGGGTTTCGGCGGGGCGGGCGCCGCGGACGCCGCCGTGGCCGTGTGCAGCGCGGTGGCGAGCAGCGCCGTGACGGCCGCCGCGGCCGCGGCCTTCCGTGACGCGCCGAGCGCGCCTCTTCTTCGGTTCACCTTGAGGGCCTCTCTGGACTGTGCTGGGTCGTGCCGGGCGCGGCCGACCGCCCGGCGCCTGCGGGGAGGCGGGGCGCCGGACGGTCGGCCGTGCAGAGGTGGTGGTGGTCAGCTGCGCCAGGTGTCGGACAGGGTGACGGCGCCGGAGGAGGAGACGGTGGCGGTGCGGTTCGCGCCGCTCTCCCACGTCACGGTGCCGTTCGCGTCCTTGCGCAGGTACTTGTACTCGAAGGACGTCCCGGCGGGCAGGGCGACGTCGAGCTTCCAGACGGGGTACGCGGCCGGGTCCAGCTTGAGGGCGTTGCCGGTGTTCCAGTCGCCCAGCTGGGACTTGTTCCCTGTGACGTAGATGTTCTCGCCCCAGGCGGTGGTGGCGTTGACGCTGAAGGAGGCGCCGGCGGCCGGTTCGGGGTCGGTGGTGGAGCCGCTGCCGCAGGTCTTCGCGCCGACGTGCAGGGCGAGCGCGGTGTTCGCCGCGAGGGTGGCGGTGAACTGGCCCGACGCGTTCACGGTGACGCCCTTGCCGCTCTGCACGTCGCAGTAGTCGCCGGCGGGCAGCGACGTCTGGAAGGTGCGGGTCAGCGACGCGCTCTCGTGGTTGAGGGCGACGTACGCCTTGGCACCGCGTCCGAAGGCGATCTGGTCACCACCGTTGTCCCACCAGTCGGTGACGGCCTCGCCGCGTGCCGCGTTGCGGAAGCCCACCATGGAGGAGATCTCCCGCCAGGCGTGCTGGCACTTCCAGCCGTCGGTGTAACAGGCGCTGACCGCACCGGAGTTGGGCGGGCCGGCGTCCTTGTCGGTCCACTCGTAGCCGGAGTGCACGTCGGGCGAGCCGTAGGGCCAGGCCAGCATGAAGACGTTCGCCAGGGTGTAGTTGGCGCCGTCCTTGTAGTTGAGGGTGTCGCCGCCGCGCTCGGTGTCGTGGTTGTCGACGAACACGGCCGACTTGCCCGAGGACATGTAGCCCCAGGACTCGCCGAAGTTCTTCAGGTAGGCGAGGTTCTCGCTGGTGAAGACGCGCTTGAGGTCGCGGGCGTAGCGGAACTCCTGGACGTCGCCGTTGCCGAGGTACTCGCTGGGCGAGACCGCCTCCCCTGCGCCGTAGATGGCCTCCTGCTTCCAGTACGCGTCCGGCTTGGTGAGCCGGGACTTGATGTTCGCGAGGTCGGCCGCCGCCATGTGCTTGGCGGCGTCGATCCGGAAGCCGTCGACGCCGAGGGAGAGCAGGTCGTTCAGGTAGCCGGCGATCTTGCCGCGCACGTAGTCCTCGCCGGTGTCGAGGTCCGCGAGGCCGACGAGTTCGCACTCCTGGACGTTGGTGCGGTCCTGGTAGTTGCTGATCGTCGCGGTGCAGTTGTCCATGTCGGCGGCCGAGTAGACGCCCGGGTAGTCGTACTTGGTGTACGAGGAGCCGCCGGTGCCGGTGCCGGATCCGGCGGACATGTGGTTGATGACGCTGTCGGCGACGACCTTCACGCCCGCCGCGTGGCAGGTGTCGACCATGCTCTTGAAGGCGGCGCGGTCGCCGAGCCGTCCGGCGATCTTGTAGCTGACGGGCTGGTACGAGGTCCACCACTGGGAGCCCTGGATGTGCTCCTGCGGCGGGGAGACCTGGACGTAGCCGTAGCCGGCCGGTCCGAGGGTGGTGGTGCACTCCTTGGCGACCGAGGCGAAGTTCCACTCGAAGAGCACCGCGGTGACGTCCTTCTCACCGGGCGGCGCCGCCTGGGCCGGGGCCGGGATCGTGACGGCCGCGGCGGCTCCCGCGAGGACGGCGAGTGCTGCGGCCACGGACTTTCTGGCCATGGTTCCTCCTGATGCGAAGGGGCAACGCGCCATGCCCGTAAGGCCGTTGGGGGGGGTAACGATCACGACCGATCGTCTTACATCTTCTTGCTGCAAGTGATTGCGGTCGTGACCGTACGAGGCCCCGACGAGATGGTCAACCCTCCCGGCACACCCTTCTCGACAGGCCCGGGAAATTGGGGAACTTCGCTTGCAAGGTCTTACGCAAGCATTGCATCGGTGTTACGTTCAACCACGCTTCCGGTCCGGCGCCGAGGACCCGGTCACGCCGGGTTCCACGCGCCCGGCGTCCGGACCGGAGCGCCAGACGTTCAGCGGGCCGCCGCGGTGGATCCCCGGACGACCAGCTCGGGCTGGAACACGAACTCCGTGCGCTGCACGGGGGTTCCGCCGATCTCCTCCAGGAGCGCCCCGACCGCCGCCGTCGCCATCGCCTGCACCGGCTGGCGCACCGTGGTCAGCGGCGGGTCGGTGAACGGGATGAGCGGCGAGTCGTCGAAGCCGATCACCGAGACGTCCTTCGGCACGTCGAGACCGCGCTCCCGGACGGCCCGGATGACGCCGAGCGCCATGGGGTCGCTGCCGCAGACGATGCCGGTGCAGCCCTGGTCGAGGAGTGCGCCGCCGGCCGCGTGGCCCCCTTCCACGGTGAACAGGGTGCGCTGGATCAGCCCCTCCGCCTCGTCGTGGGGCAGGCCGAGGAAGGCGTGCAGCGCGGCGACGAAGCCCTCCGCCTTGCGCCGCGAGGGCACGAACCGGGTCGGGCCGATGGCCAGGCCGATGCGCTCGTGCCCCAGGTCGATGAGGTGCCGGACGGCCATCCGTGCCGCCGACCGGTCGTCGGGCGACACGAACGGTGCGTTGACGTGCTCGTTGAATCCGTTGATGAGGACGAACGGCACCTTGCGCTCGGCGAGACGCGCGTAGCGCGCCGGGTCCGCCGTCGTGTCGGCGTGCAGCCCCGACAGGAACACGATGCCGTTGACGCCGCGCTCCTCCAGCTGCTCGACGAGCTCGTCCTCGGTGGATCCGCCCGGCATCTGGGTGCAGAGCACCGGCGTGTACCCGTAGCCGGCCAGCACCTGCTCGATGACCTGCGCGAACGCGGGGAAGATGGGGTTGGTCAACTCGGGGATGACCAGCCCGATCAGCCCCGCGCTGCGCTGCCGCAGCCGCACCGGACGCTCGTAGCCGAGGACGTCCAGGGCGGCGAGCACCCGCTGCCGGGTCGCTGCGGCGACGCCGGGTTTGCCGTTCAGCACCCGGCTGACGGTGGCCTCGCTGACCTGGGCCTGCGTGGCGATGTCCTGGAGCCGCAGGGTGCCGTTCTCGGCACCCCGCGGCACAGAGATCGTCACGCGGCCCACCAGACCGTGCAGTCCGCGGGCAGCTCGATCTCGCCGTCGGTCACCTCGACCGGCGAGCTGGCCAGCAGGACCGTGCCGGGCGCGGGGACGCGGACCGGGGCGCCGGTGGTGTTGACGGTGCAGGCGAAGCCGGGCCGCTCGAAGTGCAGCAGTCCCGCGGGCGCCCCGTCGTGCCAGGTGACGCTCTCGCCGGCACCGAGGCCCGCGGTCTCCCGTCGCAGGGCGAGCGCGGAGCGGTACAGCTCCAGGGTCGAGCCCGCCACCCCGGTCTGCGCCTCGACGCTGAGCTCGCCCCAGGTATCGGGCTGGGGCAGCCAGCTGCCGCCGTCCCCGAAACCGTACGAGGGGCCGGTGCGGGTCCACGGGATCGGCACCCGGCAACCGTCGCGGAAGCCGTCCTGGCCCTGGGCGCGGAAGAACGACGGGTCCTGGCGCACCTCGTCCGGCAGGTCGGTGACGTCGGGCAGGCCGAGTTCCTCGCCCTGGTAGACGTACGCGGAGCCGGGCAGCGCCAGCATCAGCAGCGTCGCCGCCCGCGCGCGGCGCAGGCCGAGCTCGCGGTCGCCCGGGGTGCGGATCTGGGTGCCGCCGGGCGGGTTCGCGTACCGGGTGGCGTGCCGGGTCACGTCGTGGTTCGAGAGGACCCAGGTGGCCGGGGCGTGCACGGGCCGCATCGCGTCCAGGGACGTGTCGATGATCTTGCGCAGCTCGTCGGCGTCCCACGGGGCGCCCAGGTACTGGAAGTTGAACGCCTGGTGCAGTTCGTCGGGGCGGACGTAGTTCGCGGTCCGCTCGACGGTCGGCGTCCACGCCTCGGCGACGAAGATCCGCTCGCCGTCGTACTCGTCGAGGATCCGGCGCCAGGTCCGGTAGATGTCGTGCACGCCGTCCTGGTCGAAGAACGGCATGACATCGTTGCCCAGCAGCTTGAGCTGGTCGTGGCCGCCCAGGTCGGGCAGCCCCTCGGCCTTGACCAGGCCGTGGGCGACGTCGATCCGGAAGCCGTCGACGCCCATGTCGAGCCAGAACCGCAGGATCGAGCGGAACTCGTCGGCGACGGCGGGGTGTTCCCAGTTCAGGTCGGGCTGCTCGGGGGCGAACAGGTGGAGGTACCACTCGCCGTCGGGCAGGCGGGTCCAGGCCGGGCCGCCGAAGATGGACTCCCAGTCGTTGGGCGGCAGTTCGCCGTCCGCGCCCTTGCCCGGCCGGAAGTGGTAGCGGTCCCGCAGCGCGGAGCCGGGGCCGTCGGCGACGGCCCGCTTGAACCACTCGTGCTGGTCCGAGGAGTGGTTGGGCACCAGGTCGACGATGACGCGCAGGTCGAGCGCGTGCGCGTCCCTGATCACCGCGTCGGCGTCCAGGAGCGTGCCGTACATCGGGTCGACGGCCCGGTAGTCGGCGACGTCGTAGCCGCCGTCGGCCTGCGGCGACGCGTAGAAGGGGGACAGCCACACCGCGTCCACGCCCAGCTCCCGCAGGTACGGCAGCCGACGGCGAATGCCTTCCAGGTCGCCCGTCCCGTCGCCGTCGCTGTCGGCGAAGCTGCGCGGGTAGACCTGGTAGATGACCGCGTCCCGCCACCAGTCGGTGGACTCGCGGGTCGTGGTGGGCGTCGCGGAGACGTCCGTGGAGTGCTGCTGGCTCATGGCGTCCTTGAAACGTGAGGGGCCGGACAACTGGTCGATGGTGCGGGGTGGTTCAGCCCTTGGTGCCACCCGCCGTCAGGCCGGTCACCAGGTTCTTCTGGACGAGGTAGAAGACGGCGGAGATCGGGATGGCGATCAGTACGGCCGTGGCGGCCATGTACTGGCTCTGTGCGTCGTGCTCACTGATGAAGGTCTGCAGGCCGACGGCGAGGGTGTACTTGCGGTCGTCGAGCATGAACGTGTTGGCGAAGGCGACCTCGCTCCACGCCGTGATCATGGTGTAGAAGGCGGCGACGGCCAGGCCCGGCCGGGCCAGCGGCAGGATGAGCCGGAAGAACGTGCCGAACGGGGAGAGCCCGTCGACGCGGCCGGCCTCGTCGATCTCCAGCGGGATCGTGTCGAAGTAGCCCTTCATCAGCCAGGCGCAGTACGGCACGGCCGTCGTCAGGTAGACGACGATCAGGCCGGCGTAGGTGTCGATGAGGCCGAGGTCCGACAGGATCACGTACATCGGGACCATGAGGACCGCGACCGGGAACATCTGCGTGACCAGCAGGATCCACATGAACTTCTTGTAGCCGGGGAAGCGCATGCGCGAGACCGCGTAGCCGCTGGTCGCGGCGACGAGCACACCGATCACGGTGGTGCCGAGGGACACGACGAGCGTGTTGCCCAGCCACTTCAGGAAGTTGGTGTGCTGGAGCACGTACGAGTAGTTGCCGAGCGTCGCCGTGTCGAGGATGCGCGACGGGTGGAGGTAGTCGTCCTTGCCCGGGCCGAGCGAGAGGAAGATCAGCCAGCCGATCGGGAAGAGCGCGACGAAGCTCGACACGATCAGCACGGCGTGGGTCACCAGCGACGCCCGGCGGCTGCGCCGGCCCCGGCGATCCGCGTTCACCCGCGGGACGGCCGCGGCCGACTGCTCGGGGACGGAGGTCTTGGTGAGGGTCTGGGTGCTCATGGCGGTGTCTCCTCCTACGGCGTCAGATGGTGGCTGATACGTCATTGCGGTTCAGCCAGCGGCGGTAGACGGAGGTGAACACGATGAGGATGGACAGGAGCAGCACGCCGTACGCGGCGGACTGGGCGTAGTCGCGCGGCTGCTGGCCGAAGCCGAGCCGGTAGGCCCAGGTGACGAGGATCTGCGCGTCGGGCGCGGTGTTCCCGAACAGCAGGAAGATGATCGCGAACTGGTTGAACGTCCAGATGATGCCGAGCAGGACCACGGTGGAGCTGACCGACCGGAGGCCGGGCAGGGTCACGTGGCGGAAGCGCTGCCAGGCGTTCGCGCCGTCCATCTCGGCGGCCTCGTACAGGGACGCGTCGATCGACTGGAGTCCGCCGAGGAGCGAGACCATCATGAACGGCACGCCGCACCAGGTGTTGACGAGGATCGCGGCGAGCTTCTGGAAGAACGGGTCCTCCAGCCAGGCCGGGTCCGGCAGACCGACGGCGGCGAGCGTGGTGTTGATGACACCGGCGTCGGCGAGCATGAACCGCCAGGCGAAGACGGTGACGAACGTCGGCACGGCCCACGGCAGGATCAGCATCATGCGGTAGGCGGTGCGGCCGCGCAGGTTCTTCTGGTTGAGCAGCAGCGCGAGACCGAGCCCGATGACGTAGTGCAGGACGACGCAGGACGCGGTCCACACGATCGTCCAGATGAAGTGCGACCAGAACCGGTCGTAGGCGGTCGGTCCCCACAGGATGTCGGCGTAGTTGTCGAGGCCGATGAACTGGTAGGTGGCGTCGATGTGGTTGACGCCGATGGTGCGGGCCGAGTTGAGGCTGTCGGCGTCGGTGAGCGTCAGGTAGAAGCCGCGCGCCAGGGGATACAGCACGATCACGGCGAGTACGACGACGACCGGGGCGATCATCGCGTACGCGTACCAGTGCTTCTGGTATCCGTTCTTGACGCGGGCTATGAGGCCCGGGCGCCGGCCGCGGTCACCACCGCTGGGGGCGGCCGGGCTCTCGACGGCGACAGTCATGGGGGAACACCTTCTGGTCTGCGGCTTCAGGAATGTGCACAGGGCCGTACGGCGACGAAGCCGTACGGCGGGTGCCGCGGTCCCACGCGCGGGGCGGGCTGCTGGGCGGGACCGCGGCACCTGATCGGGGGACTACTTCGTGAAGCCGTCCGGCAGGAGCTTGCCGTACTGGGTCACCACGTCGGAGAGGGCCTTGCCGACGCCCTCCTTGCCGCTGGCGGCCTTGGGCAGCTCGGTGTCGAGCGGGCCCCACAGCGAGCTGTACTCGGGCAGCTCCTGCCGCGGGCTGGCCGCGGCGAGCACCTTCTGGTAGCCGGCGAGGCCCGGGTCCTTGGTGACGTCGGCGGTGTAGGCGTCGTCACGGGTGGGCAGCGTGGCGTTCTTCAGCGCGATCGCGGTCTGCGTCTTCGCGGAGGTCATCCACTTGACGAACTTCAGGGACGCGTCCTGGTGCGCCTTGTCCGAGCCCGCGTACACGGAGAGGTTGTGGCCGCCGGTCGGGGCGCCCGCCTTGCCGGTGGAGCCGGCCGGGACGGTGGCGACGCCGAGGTTGTTCTTGTCCTTGAAGGCCGAACCCTTGTAGAAGTTCGTGACCTCCCAGGGGCCCTCGATCGTCATGGCGACCTTGCCGTTGACGAAGGCGTCCTGGCGGTGGGCGTAGGAGTCGGCGGTGACGTCCGCCTTGTGGAGGCCCTTGCCGTCGAAGGTGCTCAGCCAGGTCTTGCCGGCCTTCTGGCCCTCGGCCGAGTTCACGGTGATCTTCTTGCCGGCGGCGTCGATCGTGTCGGTGCCCTCGCCGAGCAGGAACGGCTGGAAGTAGTAGCCCTTCTCGGAGCCCCAGTAGCCGTCGACGCCGGTCTTCGCCTTGATGGTGGCGGCGGCCTTCTTCAGCTCGTCCCAGGTCTTCGGCGCCTCGGTGATGCCGGCCTTCTCGAACAGGGCCTTGTTGTAGACGAGCCCGAGGGTGTCCGTGACCAGCGGGACGCCGTAGGTCTTGCCGTCGTACTCGGCCTGCTTGACCAGGTTGGGCTGGAACTTGTCCTTCTCCGCGAGCGCCTCGGTGCCGTCGAGCGGCAGCAGGTAGCTCTTCTTCGCGAACGCGGGCGTCCAGCCGACCTCGGCGCGCAGCACGTCCGGGGCGCCGCTGGCGCCGGCCGCCGTGTCGAACTTGTTCTGCGCCTGGTCGAAGGGCACGTTGA
This sequence comes from Streptomyces sp. KL116D, assembly GCF_030766975.1. Lineage (NCBI taxonomy): Bacteria > Bacillati > Actinomycetota > Actinomycetes > Kitasatosporales > Streptomycetaceae > Streptomyces > Streptomyces sp. KL116D. Next base: position 78,173 of record NZ_JASERH010000127.1, read on the forward strand.
CGTACTTGACCTTGATGTCGGGGTTGGCCTTCTCGAAGTCCTTCACGAGGGCCTTGTACGTGGGCGACTCGTTGGTCGCGTTCGACGTGTCCCACCACGTGATGGTGACCGGGCCGGAAGCCTTGCCGCCGTCGTCGTCGCTTCCGCCGCAAGCCGTCGCCGCGAGAGCGAGGGACGCCACCACCGCAGTGGCCGCTATGCCACGCCGCATGAGATCTCCTAGGGGTAAAAGCCCGTCTGTGGGCGGAGAACGGTCCCGTCCGCTCCCCTGACCGACTCGCCGACTGCACCGTTGCGGCCGCCGGGCGACGTGAACGTAACAGCGCGGAAAGCCCGACGGAAAGAGCTTGCGCGAAATTTCTGCAAGAGCTCGTCATCGTTACATCGCCGTGTCCTGAAGGTTGCCGAAGAATCGCTTGACAGGCCTCCCCAGATCGGGACAAACAGTCATCAAAGGTCCGCAACTCTCGCCGCAAGAAGGTGAGTTGGTCGCGCCGGAGGGGCGATTCCCGGCCGCGCGCATTCCTGCAACGGCTTCCAGCGGGGCGGCTGCGGGCGGTTTCTCCTCACTGGTGGGCATTCCCGCAGGTAACCGGTACAGTCCACTTCCATGACCGCGCGGCTCGCCGACATCGCAGCCCAGGCGGGGGTCAGTGAAGCCACAGTCAGCCGCGTGCTCAACGGCAAGCCCGGCGTGGCCACCGGCACCCGCGAATCAGTTCTGGCCGCACTCGACGTGCTCGGCTACGAGCGGCCGCCGCGCTTGCGCACCCGCAGCGCGGGCCTGGTCGGCCTGATCACCCCGGAGCTCGACAACCCGATCTTCCCGGCCCTCGCGCAGGTCATCGGCCAGGCGCTGACGCGCCAGGGATACACGCCGGTGCTCGCCACCCAGACCCCCGGCGGGTCCACGGAGGACGAGCTGACCGAGATGCTCGTGGACCGCAGCGTCTCCGGCATCATCTACGTCTCCGGGCTGCACGCGGACACCACCGCCGACACCCAGCGCTACGACCAACTGCGCGGCCAGGGCATCCCGTTCGTGCTGGTCAACGGATTCTCGCCGCAGATCAAGGCACCGTTCGTGTCGACCGACGACCGGGCCGCGACGCGCCTCGCGGTGGCGCACCTCGCCTCGCTCGGCCACACCCGGATCGGGCTCGCGGTCGGCCCGCGCCGGTTCGTGCCGGTGCAGCGCAAGATCGAGGGGTTCCAGGCGGGGATGGCCGAGCGGTTCGGCCTCACCGACGACCAGAGCGAGGCACTGGTCCAGCACTCCCTCTACACGATGGAGGGCGGCCAGGCCGCGGCGACCACGCTCCTTGCGCAAGGCTGCACGGCGATCGTCTGCGCCAGCGACATGATGGCGCTCGGCGCGATCCGCGCCGCCCGCCAGGCCGGCCACCGGGTCCCGCAGGACGTCTCCGTCGTCGGCTTCGACGACTCCCCGCTGATCGCCTTCACCGACCCGCCGCTGACCACGATCAGGCAGCCGGTGCAGGCCATGGGCCAGGCGGCGGTCCGCGCGGTCCTGGAGGAGATCGGCGGCACGCCCGCCCCGCACACCGAGTTCGTGTTCATGCCGGAACTCGTGGTCCGCGGCTCGACGGCGGCGGGACCGGCGACCCGGAAGGCCTGACGCCGGAGACCGCCACAACCCTGCAAAGCGGCCTTGAAAGTTTCTGCAAGCTCTTGCCAGCCGTGTGGCGGCGGTGTTTCACTCGGCCTCCGAGGCCCTCAACACCCCGTCCACACCTGCCGGTTCAGGAGCCGCTCTCCCATGACAGCAACCTCGTACGACATCCTCGTGGCGGGCGGCACCGGCGTGGACACCATCGTCCGCGTGCCCGAGCTGCGCATCCCGGCCGGCGACTCGGTGTTCGTGCCGCCCGTGCGCGACTACGTCGGCCACACCGGCAACGGCGTCGCGCTCGGCGCCCACGCGCTGGGCATGACCACCAAGTTCGTCGACTTCCTCGGCGACGACGTCCAGGGACAGCAGATCCTCGCCGCCTACGCGGCCGCCGGCCTCGACTTCAGCCATGTGGTGACGCCGCACGGCACGCCCCGGGGCGTCAATCTCGTCGACGCGCAGGGCCGCCGCTTCTCCTTCTTCGACGGCCGCCACCCGGCCGACCTGCGGCTGCCGCGCGACTTCTACCTGCCGTATTTGGAGCGTGCCCGGCACGTGCACCTGGCCATCACGGGTGTCACGAAGGACATGTACGCCGACGTCCACCGGCTCGGCATCCCCAGCTCGACGGACCTGCACGACTGGGACGGGACGAACCCGCACCACCGCGCCTACGCGCTCGCCTCCGACTACGTGTTCCTCAGCGCGGCCGCGATCCACGACCGGCTCGACGAGGTGCTGCGCTCGATCCTGGCGCAGGGCCGGGCCCGGCTGGTCGTCGCGACCGACGGCGCCGCCGGGTGCCACGTCCTGGAGCGCGGCGAGGAGAAGCCCCGGCACTTCCCCGCCGTCCGGCCCGAGCGTCCCGTCGTCGACACGAACGGCGCGGGCGACGCGTTCGTGACCGCCTTCCTGCACGCGCTGTCCCAGGGCGGGTCCGTGGAAGAGTGCGTCCTCGCCGGATCGGTGTCCGGGGCGTTCGCGTGCGGCGCGGCCGGCACGCACACCGAGTTCATCGACCTGCCCGGTCTGCGTGCCGCCTGCGCCCGGGCGTCAGCCCTGTAGCACCGTGATCAGTTCGCTCACGGTACGGGTCATGGCCTCGCGCCCGACCGTGAGGTACTTGCGGGAGTCGACGGCGTCGGGATGCGCCGCGAGGAACTCCCTGATGGCCGCGGTCATCGCGATGTTCAGGGCCGTGCCGACGTTGACCTTCGCGATGCCGCCGCGCACGGCCGCGGTCAGTTCGGCGTCCGGGACGCCGGACGAGCCGTGCAGCACGAGCGGCACGTCGAGGCCGTCGGCGAGCCGCTTGAGCAGATCGTGGTCGAGGGCGGCGGTCCGGGTCGTCATCGCGTGCGAGGACCCGACGGCGACGGCGAGCGCGTCGACCCCCGCGTCCGAGACGTAGGCGCGGGCCTCCCCGGGATCGGTACGGGCGCCGGGCGCGTGCGCGTCGAGCGGCCCCCGCCCGTCCTTGCCGCCGACCTCGCCCAGCTCGGCCTCCACCCACAGGCCGTTGGCGTGACCCCAGTCGGCGGCGGCACGGGTGGCCGCGAGGTTCTCGTCGTAGGGCAGGCGCGCGGCATCGTACATCACCGAGCTGAACCCGGCGTCGGCGGCCTGCCGCAGCAGGTCGTCGCTCTGTACGTGGTCGAGGTGGAGGGCGACGTCGACCCCGGCCCCCTCGGCGACGGCGGCCGCGGCGCGGGCCAGCGGCAGGAGCCGGCCGTAGCGGTAGCGGACCGCGTTCTCGCTGATCTGCAGGACGACGGGGGCGCCGACGGCCTCGGCGCCCGCGACGACGGCCTCGACGTGTTCGAGCGTGATGACGTTGAACGCGGCGACGGCGCCGCGCCGGTCCGCGGCCGCGCCGACCAGCGTCCCTGTTGCTGCGAGGGGCACGGCCCCTCCCTTCGTGAGTGCCGGACTGCTGCGGTCAGTTGTCGGCCAGGATCACCGAGCGGGTGAGGTGGCGCGGCTGGTCCGGGTCGAGCTCCCGGCGCGCGGCGACGGCGACGGCGAGCCGCTGGGCGCGGACCAGCTCGGCCAGCGGGTCGAGGCGGCCCTCGACCCACAGGGCGCCGGTCGCGGCGACCTGCTCGGCGAGCCCTTCGGGCGCCTCGCCGAGCATCCAGGTGGCGGTGCCGGCGGTGGTGACGCTGATCGGGCCGTGCCGGTACTCCATCGCCGGGTACGCCTCGGTCCAGGACAGCGACGCCTCGCGCATCTTCAGCGCGGCCTCGTTGGCGAGACCGACGGTCCAGCCGCGGCCCAGGAACGTGAACTGGCCGCACTCCACGAGCCCTTCGGGCAGCGGCTCGGCGAGCGCGGTGCGCGCGTCGGCGACGGCCTGCTCGGTGTGCAGTCCGAGGTGGGCGCGGAGCAGGGTCAGCGCGGTGGTGGCGAAGCGGGTCTGCACCACGGACCGCTCGTCGGCGAACTCGAGCACGACGAGGTCGTCGGCCGCGGTCCTGATCGGCGTGTTCGGGTCGCCGGTGATCGCGGTCGTGCGGACCGTGCCCTTGAGGGCGGCCAGCAGGTCGAGGACCTCGGTGGTGGTGCCCGAGCGGGTCAGCGCGATCACCCGGTCGTACGTCCGGCCCGCCGGGAACTCCGAAGCGGCGAACGCGTCCGTCTCGCCCTGCCCCGCCTGCTCGCGCAGCACGGCCGCGGCCTGCGCCATGAACCACGAGGTGCCGCAGCCGACAATGGCGACCCGCTCCCCCGCGGCCGGCAGCGCCGCCTTGTGCTGCACGGCGAGCCCCGCGGCCCGCGTCCAGCACTCCGGCTGGCTGTTCAGCTCGTTCTCGACATGACTCATGCCGTGCCCCACTCCCTCGATCCAGCTGATGCTCGTTACTGCAAGATATAGCGAGCTTTCACGCACAATCAAGCATTCCTGCGCACAGCGGCTAGGGTCTGTCCGACCGGGTCCTCAGACCGGTCCGTAGACGATTGGAGGCCGCGGATGTCCCGCGACGCCCGCTGGAAGTCCCTCCTGGAGCTGCTCGTCGAGCGCGGCCGCCTCGACGTCGAGGAAGCGGCTGGTGAACTGGGCGTCTCCGCGGCCACGATCCGCCGCGACTTCGACCAGCTCGCCGAGCAGCAGATGCTGGTGCGCACCCGTGGCGGCGCCGTGGTGCACGGGGTCAGCTACGAGCTCCCGTTGCGCTACAAGACCGCGCGGAACGCCTCCGAGAAGCAGCGCATCGCCAAGGCCGTCGCCGAACTCCTCACCCCCGGTGAGGCGGTGGGCCTGACCGGCGGCACGACGACCACCGAGGTGGCCAGGGCGCTCGCCGTCCGGTCCGACCTCTCCTCCGGCACCCCGGCCCTGACGATCGTCACGAACGCGCTGAACATCGCCAACGAACTGGCCGTACGGCCCCAGTTCAAGATCGTGCTGACCGGCGGGGTCGCCCGCCCCCAGTCGTACGAGTTGATCGGACCGCTCGCGGACGGCGTGCTCGGCCAGATCACCCTGGACACGGCCGTGCTCGGTGTCGTCGGTCTCGACGTCGAGCAGGGCGCCTCCGCGCACGACGAGGCGGAGGCCGCGATCAACCGGCTGCTGTGCGAGCGGGCGGAGCGCGTGGTGGTCGCGGCGGACTCCAGCAAGCTGGGCCACCGGGCGTTCGCGCGGATCTGCGACGTCGCACAGCTGGACATCCTCGTCACGGACACGGCGGCCGACAAGGCGGTGCTCGGCCGGTTCGAGGACGCGGGGGTCCAGGTCGTCGCCGTCTGACCCTCCGGCCCTCCGGCCCTCCGACCTGACCGGTCAGGAAAGTAGCAGGCGCGCGGTGCACGGGCACCGCGCGCTTCTTCATGCCCCGCCGCACCCACCCCTGTGTCCCGCACCCGTCCGACCTCCCCCTTTCCGTGCTCCGCGCCACACCGCGAACCCCCTTGTCGAGAGCGAGAGTCCACCCCTAACCTGACTTTGTGCCGCTACTAAACAAACTCGCCACCGTCAGCGCCGACGGCCCGCGACCCACGTCCCTCACGCGACTGCGCATCGCCCTCACCGTCTTCTTCGCCCTCGACGGCTTCGTCTTCGCCGGGTGGGTGGTGCGGATCCCCGCCATCAAGGAGCAGACCGGGGCCTCGGCCAGTGAGCTCGGCCTCGCCCTGCTCGGGGTCTCGGCCGGCGCGGTCGTCACGATGATGCTGACGGGACGGCTGTGCCGGCGATTCGGCAGCCACGCGGTGACCGTGGGCTGCGGCGTGCTCCTGCCGCTGACCGTGGCGCTGCCGCCGCTGACCCACACACCGCTCGCGCTCGGCCTCGTCCTGCTGGTGTTCGGTGCGGCGTACGGCGGCATCAACGTGGCGATGAACAGCGCGGCCGTGGATCTGGTCGCCGCGCTGCGCCGGCCGGTGATGCCCAGCTTCCACGCCGCCTTCAGCCTCGGCGGCATGGTCGGTTCGGGCCTCGGCGGACTGGTCGCCGGGCACCTCTCCCCCACCCGGCACCTGCTCGCCATCACGGTGATCGGCCTCGTCGTCACCGCGGCGACCGGACCGGCGCTGCTGCGGCACCCCTCGCCCCGGCCGCCCGGGCAGATCCGGACGCGGCAGCCGCGCGGCCTCGACCGCGGCGTCCGCGGTCTCGTCGTCGTCCTCGGACTCATCGCACTGTGCACGGCGTACGGCGAAGGGGCCCTGGCCGACTGGAGCGCGCTGCACATGGAGCAGGACCTGGGGGCCCGCCCGGGCGTCGCCGCGGCCAGCTACGCGTGCTTCGCGTTCGCCATGACCATCGGCCGGCTGTCCGGCACGGCGCTGCTCGAACGGCTGGGCAGGACCCGGACGCTGGTGTTCGGCGGGGCGACGGGCGCCGCCGGGATGCTGCTCGGTTCGCTCGCGCCGTGGGCGTGGCTCGCCCTCGTCGGCTTCGCGGTCACCGGGCTCGGCCTGGCGAACATCTTCCCGGTCGCCGTCGAGCGCGCCGGAGCGCTGGCGGGCCCCACGGGCGTGGCCGCGGCCTCCACCCTCGGCTACGGCGGCATGCTGCTGGGGCCGCCCGCGATCGGATTCATGGCGGACTGGTTCTCGCTGCCGACGGCCCTGACGAGCGTGGCGCTGCTGGCCGCCGTGGCGGCGACGATCGCCTTCGCCACCCGGCACACGGCCACCACCTGAATCACCGAACCGTGCCATCGAGCGCCCTCGAACCGGCAGACTCGGCGGCATGGAGACAGCCGAACACGTACGAGTCGTCGACACCGAAGGCCAGTTGCTGGCGGCGGCCGCCGAAGAGGCGGGCGTCGACGCGAAGGTGTCGACCTGCCCGGGCTGGCAGGTCCGTGACCTGGTGCGCCACCAGGGCGCGGTGCACCGCTGGGCCGCCTCGCACATCGCGGAGGGGCACAAGTCCCGCCAGCCGCTGGAAAATCCCGACCACCTCGACGGCGACGAGCTGCTGGCCTGGTTCCGGCAGGGCCACCGGCAGTTGCTCGACACGCTGCGCGGCGCACGCCCCGACGTGGACTGCTGGGCGTTCCTGCCCGCTCCCTCACCGCTCGCGTTCTGGGCGCGGCGGCAGGCGCACGAGACGACGGTGCACCGGGTCGACGCCCAGTCGGCGCTGACCCGGGTCTCCCGGGACGAGCCCGACCCGATCACCACGGAGTTCGGGGTGGACGGGATCGACGAGCTGCTCACGGGTTTCCACGCGCGGTCGCGCAGCAAGGTCCGGTCGGACGTGCCGCGGGTGCTGCGGGTCAGGGCGACGGACGCGGACGTCACCTGGACCGTGCGCATCACCGGGGAACCGCCCACGGCCGAGCGCGGCGCCTCGGCCCCGGCGGACTGCGAGGTGGTGGGGCCCGCCGCCCGCCTCTACCTGGCGCTGTGGAACCGGCTGCCGTTCCCGGACGTCACCGGTGACGCCGCCCTCGCGGCGCTGTGGCGGGAGCGGTCGGGGATCTGACCCGGGCGCGGGCCGTCAGAACCTGTTCGCAGGCTCTCAGTCGTCGCTCTCCAGCATCCGGCTGAGGACGGCCCGCTGCACCGGCCGCACCTCCGTGTGCAGGTCGCGGCCCTTCGGGGTGAGGCAGACCCGCACCCCGCGCCGGTCCTCGCTGCACATCCCGCGCTCCACGAGACCGTCCTTCTCCAGGCGGCCGATGAGGCGGGACAGGGCGCTCTGGCTGAGATGGACCTGCCCGGCGATCTCCTGCACCCGGAACCCGGACGTGCCGTCCTCCGCCGTGCCCTCGGCGAGCACGTCGAGCACCTCGAAGTCGCTGGCGCCCAGGCCGTGCCGGTGCAACGCGCGGTCGAGTTCGCACATCGTGCGCGCGTGCACCGAGAGGATGTCCCGCCACTGGTCGACGAGGCCGGTCGCGACCCGCGCCTCCGCTTTTCCTGCCGCCATAACCGCACCGTAGCAGAAAAGTCAGACTTTGTTGCATCGGAATTAAATGCACTTGCAGTCAATGCATACGCATGTAATCTGCTCCGCATGACCTCTCCGCTCACCAACGCTCCGACGTCCCCGGAGCAGTCCGCGCAGGAGCAGTCCGCGCAGGAGCAGTCCGCGCCGCACCACGAGCACTGGTCCCCCCGCCTGTGGGGCACCCTGCTCGTGCTCTGCGCCGCGATGTTCCTCGACGCGCTCGACGTGTCGATGGTCGGCGTCGCCCTGCCGTCGATCGGCTCGGAACTCGGCCTGTCGACCTCGACCCTGCAGTGGGTCGTCAGCGGCTACATCCTCGGCTACGGCGGACTGCTGCTCCTCGGCGGCCGCGCGGCCGACCTGCTCGGACGGCGCCGCGTCTTCCTCATCGCGCTCGGCGTCTTCGCTCTCGCCTCGCTGCTCGGCGGGCTCGTAGACTCCGGTCCGCTGCTCATCGCCAGCCGCTTCATCAAGGGGCTGAGCGCCGCGTTCACCGCGCCCGCCGGCCTGTCCATCATCACGACCACGTTCGCCGAGGGACCGGTCCGCAACCGCGCCCTGTCCATCTACACCACCTGCGCCGCCACCGGCTTCTCCATGGGCCTCGTCCTCTCCGGCCTGCTGACGGAGGCGAGCTGGCGCCTGACGATGCTGCTGCCCGCGCCGATCGCGGTGATCGCGCTGCTGCTCGGCCTCAAGCTGATCCCGCACAGCGCCAAGGAGGAGAACCACCGCGGCTACGACATCCCCGGCGCCGTCACCGGCACCCTGTCGATGCTGCTGCTCGTCTTCACCGTGGTCCAGGCACCGGAGGCCGGCTGGGGCTCGGCCCGCACGCTGCTCTCCTTCCTGGCCGTCGCCGTCCTGCTCGTCGTCTTCGTCCGCATCGAGCGCCGCTCGCCCGGCCCGCTGATCCGGCTCGGCGTCCTGCGCTCCGGGTCCCAGATCCGCGCCCAGCTCGGGGCGATGACCTTCTTCGGCTCGTACGTCAGCTTCCAGTTCCTGGCGACGCTCTACCTCCAGTCGCTGCTCGGCTGGTCGGCGCTGAGCATGGCGCTCGCCTTCCTTCCGGCGGGCGCGCTCGTGGCGCTGTCGTCGACGAAGGTCGGCGCGGTCGTGGACCGCTTCGGCACGCCCCGGGTCATCGCCGCCGGCTTCACGCTGATGGTCGTCGGCTACGCGCTCTTCCTCCGCATCAACCTCGACCCGGTCTACACGGCCGTCATCCTGCCCACGATGCTGCTGATCGGCGGGGCCTGCGCCCTGGTCTTCCCCTCGCTCAACATCCAGGCCACGAACGGCGTGCACGACGACGAGCAGGGCATGGTCTCGGGCCTGCTCAACACGTCCGTGCAGGTCGGCGGCGCGATCTTCCTGGCCGTCGTGACGGCCGTGGTGACGGCGGGCGCCCCGGCGGACGCCTCGCCGCAGGCGGTCCTGGACAGCTTCCGGCCCGGGCTCGTCGTCGTCACCGCGGTCGCCCTGGCGGGTCTGCTGATCACCCTCACCGGTCTGCGCACGCCCCGCACCCAGGACACGATCGTCGTCGTGAAGTCGGTGCAGACGGAGGCCGACGAGGAGCGGGTCGCGGTGCGGGACTGATCCGGCACCGCGTTTCGGGGGACGGGCCCCGCAGTTGACGTGACGTCAGCTGCGGGGCCCGCGGTGCAGCCGGGGCCCAACTGCCCTGTGCGCCCGATGGGTTCGTTGATTTCGGGACCAGGGGGTACCCGGAGACGGACGACATCCGGAGCGAGCGAGGAGGTACAGCCGTGCACCGTCTCAAGCAGCGTCTCGACCACAGCCTGCCCGCCCAGGCCGTGCTCATCTTCCTGCTGGGAGTGGGGATCTCCGCCCTCTTCCGTCCCGGCGAACACCCGGTCCTGTGGGTGATCAAGGCCGCGCTCTACACCGCCATCGGCATCACGTTCGTGGCCGTGGCGCGCCGCAAGGCCGGACGCGCGGCCGGCACCGACGCGCGCGGCGTGACCGACCTCGCGCGCAAGATCCGGCACCGGGAGGTGCCCGAGGACCCGGCGGAGCGGGACTCGATGCGGCGGCTCGTCGCCGACCAGAAGGGCCGGATCGAACGCGGGCGGCGCTGGCTCCCGTACAGCCTGGGCCTCATGGGCCTGCTGGCCGCGGGCATGCTCGTGCTCGGCGCCGTCTCGGGCTCCTGGGGCTTCCCGCTGCTCTTCGCGCTCGGCGTGGCCGTCTTCTGCGTCTGGATCCTGTGGGTGCGCCGCCGCAATCTCGACCGGCTGCACGCGATGGAGGCGGCCCTGGGGACCGACGCGAGGGCGCACGCCTGACGGCAGGGCCTTGACGTCAGGAACCTGCCGCCGGGCCCGGCGAAGGTGCCGGGTCAGCCCAGCCAGCCCGGCCGCACCAGGCCCGACTCGTAGGCCAGGACGACCAGTTGGGCCCGGTCGCGGGCGCCCAGCTTCACCATCGTGCGGCTCACATGGGTCTTCGCGGTGAGCGGGCTGACGACGAGGCGGCGGGCGATCTCCTCGTTGGACAGCCCGATGCCGACGAGCGCCATCACCTCGCGCTCCCGCTCGGTCAGCCGGGACAGCGACGCGGCGGCCGCGGGCTCCTTGGAACGCGCCGCGAACTCCCCGATCAGGCGCCGCGTCACCCCAGGCGAGAGCAGCGCGTCGCCGTGCACCACCGCACGGACGGCGCGCAGCAGCTCCTCCGGCTCGGTGTCCTTGACCAGGAAGCCCGAGGCACCGGAGCGGATCGCCTCGAAGACGTACTCGTCGAGCTCGAAGGTGGTCAGCATGACCACCTTCACCTCTCCCAGTTCCGGTTCCTCGCCGATCCTGCGGGTCGCCGCGAGCCCGTCCAGGAGCGGCATCCGGATGTCCATCAGGACGACGTCGGGCCGCAGTTCGCGCACCAGGCGCACGGCCTCCTCGCCGTCCGCGGCCTCGCCCGCGACCTCGATGTCGGACTGTGCGTCGAGGAGCGCCTTGAACCCGGCGCGGACGAGCGACTGGTCGTCGGCGAGCAGTACGCGGATCAACGGGGGTCCTCCGGAGACGGTGCGGGCGCTGCCGCTCGGGCGGTGAGCGGCAGTTCGGCGACGACCCGGAAGCCGCCGTCGGGGCGCGGGCCCGCCTCGATCGTGCCACCGAGCGCGGCGGCACGCTCCCGCATTCCCGCGAGTCCGTTGCCGCTGCCGCCTGCCTCGGTCCGGCTCGCGGGTCCGTCGTCGTCCACGGTGACGGTCAGCAGGCCCTTCCCGTAGCGCAGCCGGACCCGCGCCGCGCGCGACCCGGAGTGCCGTACGACGTTCGTGAGCGCCTCCTGCACGATGCGGAACGCGGCGAGGTCGGCACCCGGCGGCAGGCCCACCCGCTCCCCGTCCGTCGTCACGCCGACGGTGAGCCCGGCCCCCGACGCCTGCTCGACGAGTTCCGGCAGCCGGTCGAGGCCGGGCGCCGGGGCCCGCGGCGCGTCCCCGGGCGCCCGCAGGGTGTCCAGCACCTGCCGCACCTCGCCCAGCGCCTCCTTGCTCGCGGCCTTGATCGTGGTCAGAGCCGTCCGCGCCTGCTCCGGGTCGGAGTCGAGCAGCGCGAGGCCGACGCCCGCCTGCACGTTGATCACGGAGATGGAGTGCGCCAGCACGTCGTGCAGTTCCCTGGCGATGCGCAGCCGCTCCTCGTCGGCCCGCCGCCTGGCGGCCCGCTCCCGCTCGGCGCGCGCCTGCTCCCACTGCTCGCGCCGCACCCGGGCCAGCTCGGCGATCGCGACGACGGCGAGCACCCACGCCGCGACGAACCCCTCCTGTCCCCAGGCCGCCGGACCGTCGCCCGACGGCGGCAGGTACCGGTAGAGCCAGTGCGAGATGACGACGTGCCCCACCCAGAAGAGCCCGACGGCCCCCCAAGCGGCCCACCGGCGGCCGGCGATGATCGCCGCGAAGCAGCCCAGGGCCACGGTGATGAACACCGGCCCGTACGGGTATCCGGCGCCCAGGTACACCGTCGCGCACAGCGCTGTCCCGTACGCGACGGCCACCGGGTACCGCTTGCGCCAGAGCAGCAGCGCGCCGCCGGCGAGCAGCAGCAGCCGGGCGAAGACGTCGAGGGCGGCGCGGTCGCTCTGGCCGTGCGCGGCGAAGTTCGAGCCGAGCAGCACGAACGCGGTGACCAGCACCGTGGACCGCCACGGCCAGCGGGCGTCACCGCCCCGGTTCCACCACGCGGGCCCCTGGCTCCACCACGGCAGCCCCGGCCGCGTCCATGGGGGGCCGCCCCGTCCTCGCTGCTCGTCCATGCCGCCACGCTAAGGGCCGCGGGCCCTCGTGAGCGTCAGCCGGGCGAGGTGATCACCCGTACTCCCCGTGGAGTACGGGTGAGTGCGGGCGAGTACGGGACGCCCGGGTGTCCGGCGTCCCGTGCGGAGGTTCACCCCGTGCGGAGGTTCACCCCGTGACCGCGCCGGTGGTCCGCCGGTTCGGGGCCCGGCGTCACTCCCCGGGAGAAGCCGGCAGCAGGCCGACCGTGTGGGCGAGTCCGGTCGCGGCGTACGCGAAGAAGGCGGCACGGTCCTCGACGACCCGGTTGAACTGGCCGAACACCTCGAAGCCGACGAGCCCGAACAGCTGGGCCCACGCGGCGACGAGCGCGGCCACCACCTCGAGCGGCAGATCGGGCGCGATGTCGGCCGCGATCCGCTCCGCCTCGGCACGCAGCGCGTCGGGCAGCGGCGTCAGGGCGACGCCGCGCGTCCCGTGCGCGTCCCGGACGATGCCGATCAGCAGCAGGCCGACGCGGGCGGCGGCCGGGACCGTGGTCGTCGGCGCGGTGTAGCCGGGCACCGGCGAGCCGTAGATGAGTGCGTACTCGTGGGGGTGCGCCAGCGACCACGCGCGGACCGCCTCGCACACCGTGACCCAGCGCTCGACGGACGAGGGCGGCGGAGTGGCCGCGGTCCGGTCGGCGTCCGCGCGCTCGGCGGCCTCGCCGAGCGAGTCGTACGCGTCGATGATGAGCGCGGTCAGCAGCTCGTCGCGGCTGGGGAAGTAGCGGTACAGGGCCGAGGAGACCATGCCGAGCTCGCGGGCGACGGCGCGCAGCGAGAGCTTGGCCGCGCCGTCGTCGGCCAGCTGTCTGCGTGCCTCGTCCTTGATGGCGACGGTGATCTCCTGTCGCGCGCGGGCGCGGGCTCCTTGCACGGCGCTGGGTCGCGTGCTGCGGCTCGTACTCATGCGGGTCAGTGTCCCACGGGAACGGATCGGTGCACACATTCAGGAGCAGCAAACAACAAAGAGAGCAGCGCTCTTGCTTTGGATCACCCATCGGGTACAGACTGCTCTCAAGCGAGAGCACCGCTCACTATTTCCTGGAGGACATGATGTCCGCGTCGACCCCGCACGTGCAGAAGCCCGGCTGGTTCACCGTCAACGTGCTGAACCGTTCGGTGGCCTGGCTGACCCGGCGGGGCCTCAGCGTCTGGGGCTCCCGGGTGCTGGCCGTCCGCGGGCGCAAGAGCGGCGCCTGGCGCACCACCCCGGTCAATCTCCTGACGGTGTCCGGGGAGCAGTACATCGTCGCGCCCCGTGGACACGTGCAGTGGACGCACAACATGCGGGCCGCGGGCGGCGGGGAACTGCGGCTCGGCAAGCGCGTCGACGAGTTCACCGCCACCGAGATCCAGGACGACGACAAGCCCGCCCTGCTCCGCGCCTACCTCAAGCGCTGGAAGGCCGAGGTGGGCGTGTTCTTCAACGGCGTCGGCCCCGACTCCTCCGACGAGGAGCTGCGCCGCATCGCCCCCGACCACCCGGTCTTCCGCGTGACGCTCAAGAGCTGACGGCGTCGTCCCCCTGGCGGTCGAACCGCGACAGCGCGCGGCCCGCCATCGGATGCGTCCGCACCAGCTCACCGAGGGACGACGATCCCCGGGTGATCTTCGCGAACGCGTTCCACGCGGGACGGAAGCCGGTGATCGCCGTGTGCAGCAGGCCCGGCTTGCGCTCGAAGACGGCCAGCATCCGCTTGCCGACGGCCATCTCGACGCCGAGCCCGGCCTTGATGGCGAACGCGTAGTTCAGCGCCTGCCGGCGGGCGTCCACCGCGTCGTGCGACTCGGCGACGCGCACCGCCCACTCCCCCGCGAGCCGCCCGGACCTCAGCGCGAACGAGATGCCCTCCCGGGTCCACGGCTCCAGCAGACCGGCCGCGTCGCCGCAGACCAGGACGCGGCCGCGGGACAGCGGGGAGTCGTCGGCGCGGCAGCGCGTCAGATGCCCGGACGAGATGGACGGTTCGAACCCGGCGAGGCCGAGCCGGCCGATGAAGTCCTCCAAGTACCGCTTGGTGGCGGCCCCTTCGCCGCGGGCCGAGATGACGCCCACCGTCAGGGTGTCGTCCTTGGGGAAGACCCAGCCGTAACTGCCGGGGATGGGGCCCCAGTCGATGAGGACCCGGCCGCGCCAGTCGTCCGCGACGGTCTGCGGAACCGGGATCTCCGCCTCCAGGCCCAGGTCGACCTGGTCGAGCTTGACCCCGACGTGCGCTCCTATCCGGCTGGCGCTGCCGTCGGCGCCGACCACGGCCCGCGCCAGGATCGTCTCGCCGTCCTGCAGGACCACCGCGACCGTGCGCCGGTCGGGGACGGCGGAGCCGTGCTGCTCGACGCGCGAGACCGTGACCCCGGTGCGCAGTTCGGCGCCCGCCTTCTGGGCGTGCTCGACGAGCTGCGCGTCGAACTCCGGCCGGTTGATGAGCCCGAAGAGCATGCTGCGCGAGCGCCGGGTCCTGGCGTACTTGCCGTTCAGGGAGAACGTCACCGCGTTGATCCGGTCCTTGAACGGCAGCTCGAAGCCCGGCGGCAGCGCGTCCCGGGACGGGCCGATGATGCCGCCGCCGCACGTCTTGTACCGGGGCAACTCCGCCTTCTCCAGGAGCAGCACCCGACGCCCGGCGACGGCTGCCGCATACGCCGCGGACGCCCCGGCGGGACCGGCGCCCACCACGACGACGTCCCACACGCTGCCGGGCCGCTCGTCGCTCACTTCGTTGCCGCCCGCCGAGTTCTCGCTGCTCACGATGGTCTGCCGCTCCCGAATCGCGCTCTTGGAGGATGCCTGCCGCACCTTTCCCAGGCATCCTACGGCGGGCCGTGCCGCGACCCTCTGTGGGAGGATCATCAGCACACCCCGCACAACGTCGCACCCACGAGGAGCGTGCCCATGTCGCCGCATCCGATCGCCGGAACCGTCGCCTCCCTGCTGCCCCGCGCCAAGGCGGAGCTGGCCGAGCTGGTGGCCTTCAAATCGGTGGCGGACTTCGAGCAGTACCCGAAGAGCGAGAGCGAGGGCGCCGCCAACTGGGTCGCCGACGCGCTGCGCGCCGAGGGCTTCCAGGACGTCGCCCTGCTCGACACCCCGGACGGCACGCAGTCCGTGTACGGCTACCTGCCCGGTCCCGCCGGCGCGCCGACGGTACTGCTGTACGCGCACTACGACGTGCAGCCGCCGCTGGACGAGGAGGCGTGGGTGACGCCCCCGTTCGAGCTGACGGAGCGCGAGGACGGCCGCTGGTACGGGCGCGGCTCGGCCGACTGCAAGGGCGGAGTCCTGCTGCACCTGCTGGCGATCCGCGCGCTGAAGGCGAACGGCGGCGTGCCGGTCGGCGTGAAGGTCATCGCCGAGGGTTCGGAGGAGATGGGCACCGGCGGCCTGGAGCGGTACGCGGAGCAGCACCCCGACCTGCTGAAGGCCGACACGATCGTGATCGGCGACGCGGGCAACTTCCGCGTGGGCCTGCCGACGGCGACCGCCACGCTGCGCGGGATGACGCTGGTCCGGGTCCAGATCGACACCCTGGAAGGCAATCTGCACTCCGGCCAGTTCGGCGGGGCGGCCCCCGACGCGCTGGCCGCCCTGGTCCGCGTCCTGGACTCGCTGCGCGCCGAGGACGGTTCGACGACGGTCGACGGGCTCGACTCGGCCGAGTCCTGGACCGGGCTGCAGTACGACGAGGAGGCGTTCCGCAAGGACGCGAAGGTCGTCGACGGCGTCGGCCTGATCGGCTCGGGCACGGTCGCCGACCGCATCTGGGCGCGGCCCGCCGTGACCGTGCTCGGCATCGACTGCCCGCCGGTCGTCGGCGCGACGCCGTCCGTGCAGGCCGGGGCGCGCGCCCTGGTCAGCCTGCGGGTGCCGCCGGGCACGGACGCCGCCGAGGCCACCAAGCTGCTCATGGCGCACATCGAGGCGCACACGCCGTGGGGCGCCCGCGTCAAGGTCGAGCAGGTCGGCCAGGGCCAGCCGTTCCGCGCGAACACCGCGAGCCCCGCCTACGCGGCGCTGGCGGACGCGATGGCGGAGGCGTACGACGGCCAGGAGATGCAGTACGCGGGCCAGGGCGGCTCGATCCCGCTGTGCAACACGCTCGCCTCGCTCTACCCCGACGCGGAGATCCTCCTCATCGGTCTGAGCGAGCCGGAGGCGCAGATCCACGCGGTGAACGAGAGCGTCTCGCCCGAGGAGCTTGAGCGCCTCTCGGTCGCCGAGGCGCTGTTCCTGCAGAAGTACGCGGCCGCCAACTGACCTGGGAGACAGGCCCTGGGTCCGGGGCGAATCTGCTCTGGGCCAAGACGTACGCCGTCATGCCCGCGACCCTCGTACGGTCGCCGGCATGACGACCTACGCACCGACGGACATCATCGATGTGACTCCCCGCCTCCGGATGCTGCGCTTCCCGGTGGGGCAGGCCTATCTGTGGCGTGACGGCGACGAGTTGACCCTGATCGACGCGGGCGCGCCCGGGGCGGGGCAGCCGATCGCGGAGGCCGTACGGGACTGGGGGCACGCCCCGCAGGACGTGCGCCGGATCGTGCTGACCCACTTCCACGAGGACCACGCGGGCGGCGCCGGGGAGTTCGCGCGGCTGAGCGGCGCCGAGGTGTGCGCGCACCGGCTCGACGCCCCCTTCGTGCGGGGCGAGAAGCGGGGTCCCGGCCCGGTCTTCGAGGACTGGGAGCGCCCGATCCACGCACAGGCCCTCGCGCAGCTCCCGCCCAGTCCGGAGCACCCCGAATTCCCCTCGCCGGTGCGGGAGTTGACGGACCGCGACGTTCTCGACCTCGGCGGTGGCGCGCACGTGGTCGGCGCGCCCGGGCACACCGACGGGTCGATCGCGCTCCATCTCCCCGCCCACGGCGTGCTGTTCACGGGGGACGCCGTGGCGGTGTCGCCGGTGGACGGGCAGGTGATCCTCGGCGTGTTCAATCTGGACCGCGAGCAGGCGCTCGCCTCGTTCCGCCGGCTCGCCGCCCTGGACAGCGACGTGGCGTGCTTCGGACACGGCGCCCCGGTGGTGGGCGGATCGGCGGCGGCGCTGCGGTCGGCGGCGGCCTGAACCAGCGATCCGGCCGATCCGGCCGATCCAGCTGCTCCGGCTGCTCCAGCTGCTCCAGGCGATCCAGCTGCTCCAGCTCAAGCAGCTGAACTAGCCGAGCTGGTCGACCGGCACTCCGGCCTCCAAGTAGTGCGCGGCGCCGCGCTCCCGGGCGCGCAGGGCCCAGCGCAGGCGCTCGAAGCGGACCGGCGGCAGCAACCCGGCCGCCTCGGCCTCGGTCACGAACCGCCAGCCCCTCAGCTCCGGTCCCGGGAGCACCACTTGGCTGGCCGTGCCGCTGTCGAGGCGCCCGCCGTCGAAGAGCAGCCGCAGGCCGCCGTAGCGGGGCGCCACGGGCGGCTCCCAGTCGACGACCAACAGCCTTGGCACAACGGTGAGTTGTATGCCGGTCTCCTCGGCGACCTCGCGCACCCCGGCGCGCGCGGGGGCCTCGCCGGGCTCCACGACGCCGCCGGGGAACTCCCAGCCGGGCTTGTACGTCGGGTCGACGAGCAGCACGCGCCCCTCCTCGTCGAAGAGCAGCACGCCCGCGGCGACGGTCTCGGCGGTCGGCTCGGGCGTCTGCACGATGTCGCACAGCGGCGCGTCCCCGGCCCGGACGGCGGCGGCTATCCGGACGGCGGTCTCGTACGGCGTCAGGGCTCCGTTGTCGACGGGATAGGCGTCGGCGGCGAGCCAGCCGTCGAGTGCGGCGCGGTAGGGCTCGATGTCGGCGGGGGCCTCGCCTCCCGGATCACGGTCGCGCAGGATCGTTTCCCCTGGAGCAAGGAGCACATGGCACACGGGAATCCGCCGGGCGGCGAGACCCCCGAAGATCTCGTCCCGGTACTCCTGGCGCAGCAGTCCCATCGGCACCACGAGCACCCCGCCGAGCTCGGCGAGGAGCGCGGCGGCGGTGTCGACGACGAGGCGTCGCCAGATCGGCAGGTCCTGGTGGTCGCTCACCTCGGCGAGCCGCTTGGGCGGCAGCAGCCGCTCCAGCTCGCCGTCGATGACCTCGGGGTCGAAGAGCGTGCAGTGGGGGATCAGGTCGATCAGCTCCCGCGCGGCGGTGGTCTTGCCCGCACGGGACGCCCCATTGACCCAGACGATCACGGCTCCCCCTCTTCGTCGGCCTCCTGAGGCTTGCCCGCAACACCCCGCCACGGAAACCAGGCCCTGATGAGGAGCCGGTTCCGTGGTCCGGGCGTCGCCCGTGGCGGTGGTCACGGATCAGAACCGGTCACATCCGGCGCAGGCCGTCCACCGCGGCCGGGGACAGCATCGCGTCGTCGAGTTCGGCCAGCGGGATCCACTCCACCGCCTCGGTCGAGCCCGCCACTTCGACGACCTCGGGCAGGTCGCCCTTCAGCTCGACGGCGTAGAACAGGGCGATCAAGTGCCAGTGCACACCGCCTCGTTCGGCGGTGTACGCGCGGCTGTCGACCAGGCGGGCGTCGACGAGCCGCAGGCCCGTCTCCTCGTACAGTTCGCGGGCGAGGGCCTCCACCGGCTGTTCGCCGTGGTCGATCCCGCCGCCCGGCAGATGCCACAGGCCCGGCGCGAACACCGGTGAGGCGTCCGAGAGCCGGGCGAGCAGCACGTGGTCGTCCCGGCGGGCCAGCGCGTACGCGGACACCCGGGTCCGTGACCGAGCGGTCATGGAGTTCCCCTCTCCGATTCAGCCATCGGCCGATGGTTCGGGGCACTCTAACGATCGCCGCGGAGGCGTTCGGTGCGAGGGGGCGGCGCCCGCCTGCCGCCCGAGGAAGGTCACGACAGGCGGGCTCTCCGTGCCGGGTGGATGCGGGGTTCTCGGCACCACCCGTCCGGCTCCGGGCATCGGGGGGATCCCGGAGGCGACCGCGGGAGGACCGGGGCGCCGGGGCACGGACCGCTGCCCGACGGTCCACGACCGGCCTCTTTGCGGCCTCCCGCTGTTCCCGTGTGAGCAGTCAAGCGCAGCCGCGCGGAGCGCAGAAGCGTGTGTGCGGGCGAGGTGACGGCATCCGGTTCACACGGGGTGCGATGTGCGCACACGGGGTGTGCGCTCGCCGCCCTCCGCCGCCCGGGGGCCTCAGCCGGCCAGCGCGGCGCGGATCTGCCGGGTGGTCTGCGCGGCGATCCGGGGACTCGTCGCCGCGTACGTCGTGTACGCGTTGAGTCCGGTGCACAGGGCCCAGCCGCGCCCGCGCAGCCACGTCGCGTCGTCCACGTCCAGCGCGGCGCGGAAGGCGGCCCTGGGGGTCGGCGACAGAAGGGTGAAGGCCACCATCAGGTCGACGGCGGGGTCACCGAGGCCGCATCCGCCGAAGTCGATGACGGCGGAGAGCCGGCCCTCGACAGTGAGCAGATTGCCGGTGTGGAAGTCGCCGTGGCACCAGACCGGGGGCTCCTGCCGGGCCCGCGCGGCCAGGGCCCGGTCCCACAGGGCGGTCATCGCGGGCGCGTCGAAGTCACCGGCGGTCCGGCCGATGGCTTCCCTGGTCTCTGCGTCCCGGGCGGCGAGCCCCGCGCCGTCCCGGACGGGCGCGGATCCGGGTGTACCGTCGCCGGGTGCGCCGTCGCCGGCCGCCCCGTCGGGGCCGATCGCCTGCAACACCCGGAGGAATCCGGCGAGTTCACGGGCGGCCCGCGTCGAGTCGCCGAGGTCCCGCACGGTCGCCACCTCGCCGTCCAGCCAGCGGGTGACGGCCCACGGCCAAGGGTAGCCGAGCGCGGGACGGCCCACCGCCACGGGGACGGGGACGGCGAGCGGCAGGTGCGGGGCGAGCCGCGGGAGCCAGGCAGCTTCCTTCTCCGCCTGTCCCGCGGCGCCTGCGAAGCGCGGCAGCCGGACCGACAGTTCGTCCCCGAGCCGGTGGATGACGTGGTCCGAACCGGCCTCGTCGAGCACGGCCAGCGGGAGCCGCGCCCACTGCGGGCACTGGGTGTCGACGAGTCGCCGGACGAGCGCGGTGTCGATGACGGGCCGGACGTCGAGGTCACGCGCTGTGGTCAAGTCGACTGCTCCTGGGAGGACATGAGAGGGACGGAGGGGACGGAGGGGGCTCCGAGCACGCGGCGAAGGCGGCACGGGTGGGGAGGGAGGGGCCTCGGTCCATCCCAGCGCCTGGCGCGCCGTCTGTCGACCGATTTCCCGTGCGCACGCACCCCTGACGCGTCAAGCCCCTTGCAGCCAATTCACTCCATCAAGTGATGCGCACTCGTCGGGAATCGTTACGGCACGACGTGACACGGTCACTCCCGGTACGGTGACCGCTCAGGCGCCCCAGCCCCCGGTGACCTCCCGATTCGTTCGTACACCGAGACGCAACGCAGCACGTCCGACTCCCCTCCGGAGCCGGCCGGTGCTCGGCCCGGGGGGACCGATGCGACAGGGCAACCAGCAGGACTACCTCTCCGACGACTTCGGCGAGCACGAGCGGTTCGCCGACCTCTCCGGAGTCGAGGACGGTGCGCCCGCGCCCGTGGTGCGGACGGTCGAGGACTGCGCCGTCGTCGAACTCGCCGGCGAGATAGACCTGTTGGCGCTGCACAGGATGGCGGCGCTGGTCGAGACCGTGGCGGCCGGGCCCTACCGCGTCGTCGTGATCGACCTGACCGCCACCACGTTCTTCGACTGCTCGGGCCTCACGCTGCTGGTCCGGGCGGACCGCCGGGCCGCCGAGCACGGCGGCCGGGTCGCGGTGGTCTGCCCCCACCGCCTCACCCTGCGCATCATCGGGCTGGCCGGACTCACCGGCACGCTGACACCGATGCGGACGATGGCGGAGGCACTGGAGCCCGAGGCCGACTGATCCCGTACGGCAGTCGGCGGCCGGGGGCCGATCCTCCCCTTTGACCTCATTGCTCAGGTCTTGCTCAATTCGTGATCGACTTCGGCCGATCCGGGGCATGGTCACTGCACTGTCGGACGATCGGGTGCAATCGAGGAGGGGCCATGGCCAAGGCGGTGCGGGCTTCCGTGGGTGACATGTGGATCAGCTGCCAGGTCTGCAAGGGCGGCCTCTTCCGCGAGCGCGGCGTGAAGCTGAACAGCACCGGCGGGGAGTTCTTCAACCTGGCCTGGGCGGACGAGACCGCCACGGGCCTGATCTGCTGGCACTGCGGCTTCGTCCACCTCTTCGTCAACCGGCAGATCCAGCTGCACCGCGCCACGGAGTGACCCGCGGGACGTTCCGGCGGGACATCCGATGTCCGGTGGGGAGCCGCCGTACGACGAAACTGCCACCCCCTCGGAGCGCAACCAAACACAACCGAACGTGCGACCTGATCGGCACTGCCAACTTCGGCAAGCGTCAAGGGCTTTGACAAGATTTCGCCCAACTGCCGGCGCTTCCCTGCCGACCTCTTCCAACAGACTTCAACACGGCCTACCGTCAACGCGCACGACTGACACGTACATGCCGTGATCCAATCTCTTGGAAGTACGGAGGAATGTGACGATGCGTCGTCTCCCCATCCGCAGGGCCGCCACGGTCCGGCGAAGAGTCGTCGGAGCGCTGGCCGTCGGGGTGCTCTGCACCGGCGGCCTCGCGGCGCTGCCCGCCGGTTCCGCGGCCGCCGCCCCCGCGGCCGCGCCACCCGCCTCTGCCGCCGCACCGGCCGACCCGTCCCCCACCCTCGACGACGGTCTCGCCCTGACCCCGCCGATGGGCTTCAACAACTGGAACTCCACGCACTGCCGGGCCGACTTCGACGAAGCCATGGTGAAGGGCATCGCCGACATCTTCGTGGAGAAGGGCCTCAAGGAGGCCGGCTACCACTACGTGAACCTGGACGACTGCTGGGCGCTGCCGGCCCGCGACGCGAACGGCAAGCTGGTGCCCGACCCGGTCCGGTTCCCGGGCGGCATCAAGGCGGTCGCCGACTACGTGCATTCCAAGGGGCTCAAGCTCGGCATCTACACCAGCGCCGGAACGAAGACCTGCAGCGACATCGGGTTCCCCGGCGCGCTCGGGCACGAGTACAGCGACGCCCAGCAGTTCGCGGACTGGGGCGTGGACTACCTCAAGTACGACAACTGCAACAACCAGGGCGTGGACGCCAAACAGCGCTACACGACGATGCGCGACGCCCTGCGCGCCACCGGCCGCCCCATCGTCTACAGCATCTGCGAGTGGGGCTCCAACAAGCCGTGGGAGTGGGCTGCCGACGTCGGCCACCTGTGGCGCACCACCGGCGACATCAGCGACAGCTGGGGCTCGATGCTGTCCCTGATGAAGCAGAACCTGCCGCTCGACCAGTACGCCGGGCCCGGCCACTGGAACGACCCGGACATGCTGGAGGTGGGCAACGGCGGCATGACGGCCACCGAGTACCGCACCCACTTCTCGATGTGGTCGGTCATGGCGTCGCCGCTGCTCATCGGCACGGACCTGCGGACCGCGTCCGACGAGACGTACGAGATCCTCTCCAACCACGACGTGATCGCCGTCGACCAGGACCCGCTGGGCAAGCAGGGCGCCGTGGTGTCGTCGGAGGGCGGCCGCTGGGTCGTGTCGAAGGAGATGAAGGACGGCAGCCGCGCCGTCGCCCTGTTCAACGAGACGGGGTCCGCGCAGCGCATCGCGACGACCGCGCGAGCGGTGGGACTGCCCGCGGCCGACGCGTACGTCGCCCGCGACCTGTGGCAGCACAAGAACTACAACTCGGCGGGCACCCTCGCCGCGACCGTCCCCGCGCACGGCACCGTGCTGCTGCGGGTGTCGGCCGACCCGAAGTGGGCTTCCTACCCTCCGGCGGCCGAACTCGGCCTGGGTGACGGCGTGTTCATGGAGCCGGGTGGTTCCGCGAAGGTCTCCAGCACGTTCGCGAACCTGGGCCGCACCGCGGCCCGCGACGTCTCCGTGTCGCTGACCGGACCGTCCGGAGCCGACTGGAAGGTCGCGGCGGCCGGACCGACGAGCGCACCGACGGTGCCGAGCGGCAAGTCCTTCGCGACGCCCTGGCGGGTGACCGTCCCCGCGGGCACCGCCACCGGCTCGTACGACCTCACCCTGCGCGCGTCCTACCGCTCGCCGCAGGGCACCCGGGTCACCACCACGGTCCCGGTGACGGCCCACGTGGCGACGGCGCCGCCCGCCGGCACGTCCGCCCTGAGCGACCTCCCGTGGCTGGCGACCACGAACGGCTGGGGCCCGGTCGAGCGCGACACCAGCAACGGCGAGAGCGCGGCGGGCGACGGGAATCCGATCACGATCGGCTCGGTGGTGTACGCCAAGGGGCTCGGCGTACACGCCCAGAGCTCCGTCGACTACTACACGGCCCGGGCGTGCGAGCGGGTCACCGCGAAGGTCGGGGTCGACGACGAGAAGGGCACGAAGGGCACGGTCGCCTTCGAGATCTGGGCCGACGGCGCGAAGGTGGCCTCGACCGGCGTGCTCACCAACGCCGATGCCGCGCAGGACCTTTCGGCCGATGTGACGGGCGCTCAGGTGGTCCGGCTCGTCGTCACCGACGGCGGTGACGGGATCGACTCCGACCACGCGGACTGGGCGGACGCCCAGCTGAGCTGCTGAGTCACCGATCCACCGATCCACCGATTCATCGACTCGCAGACTCACTGAGTCACTGAGTCACTGAGTCACTGCCTCGCCGAGAACCCTGCGGGGAACGGGCCGCACCCCGGCGCGTTCCCCGCACCGCGCGGTGCGTCAACTCGCACGCAGATAGCCCGAGTTGGCGACCTGACCGAGGAACGTCAGCCGGGTCACGCCGGTCATGTGCTTCTCGTACGCCTCCCTGATGCCGGGCCACTTGGGGTGTCCGAAGTCGTCGAGCACGACGATGCCGCCGGGTGCCACGATCTCCTCGGCCCACGCCAGATCCGCGGCGACGCCCGGTGCGGAGTGGTCGCCGTCGACGATGATCACTCCGTAGGCGCGGTCGGCGACGGCGGCGCGGACCTCGGCGTCCCCGGAGAAGCCCTGCTGGATCCGGGCCGCGGCGCCCGCCGCTCCCGCGAGGGCCAGGTTGGTGCGCACCGCGGCGCCCCGCACCGGGGCGCCCGTCGGGTCGGCGCCCTCGGTGGTGCCCGGTTGCAGTTGCAGTCCGGCGAGCGGGTCGACGATCGTCAGGCGCGGGTCGCGTCCCGCCCGCTCCAGCATCCGGATCAGGGCCGCGCCGAACATCCCGTACAGGGTGCCGATCTCCAGGACGTCGTCGTTCGGCGGGTCGAGGAGCGGGACCGCGGAGAGCTTGCCGCAGATGTTCATCGTGCCGCCGGCGATCCGGCCGACGCCGAGCGCCTCCAGCGCCATGAGGAGCCGGAACGCCTGGGCGACGTTGCGCTCGGCGCCTGCCGGGTCGCCGGTGACGCGCCCCAACTCCTCGACGAGACGGTCGAGATGGACCTGGGCGGGCAGCCGGGACGGGCCGCGGCCGGTGCCGTCGAGCAGGAGTTCCAGGGGACGCTGCCGGTTGCTCAGGGGTCCGACCCGGCGCTCGATGCGCTGGTCGATGAGGTCGGCGACGGGGCGCAGGGCGCGCCGGGCGGCTTTGCTGGTGAGTAGCGCTCGCATGGTTCGGTGACCCTCACATGTAGAGGACGACGTAACGGCGTGCATGTGGGGGAACGCTGTGGGGGCGCTGTGTTCCTGGGACAGTAGGGGAACAACAGTCCACACTTCAAGCATTGTGGGAGAAGCCCGCGATGCCCGGAAATCGCGTATGACTTCCGGGCGAATCGCGGATGAACCGCACGGCTCCGAGAGCCGCTCGACGCCGCCTCAGACGGCCTGCGGGTGTGCCGCGTCCAGGGCGGAGCCGGCGCGCAGCGCGGCGGCCGCCGCGCCCACGAGACCCGCGTCCGTGCCGGTCGACGCGGGGGCCACCGTGAGGCGCTGGACGAACGAGAGGGTGGCGTAGTCGCGCAGCGCGCGGCGCAGCGGCGTGAAGAGGACGTCGCCGGCCTTCGCCACTCCCCCGCCGATCACCGCGATGTCGATCTCGACGAGGGTCGCCGTGGCCGCGATGCCGGCCGCCAGCGCCTGGGCGGCACGCTCGAAGGAGGCGACGGCCGCCTTGTCGCCCGCGCGGGCCGCGCGGGCCACCGCCGCGGCGGACTCGTCGCCGTCCGGGCCCGGCCGCCAGCCGTCGGCGAGGGCGCGGCGGGCGATGTTCGGGCCGCTCGCGATGCGCTCGACGCAGCCGCGGGCGCCACAGGGGCAGAGGTCGCCGTCGAGGTCGACGCTGATGTGGCCGATGTGTCCCGCGTTGCCGGTGGGGCCGGGGTGCAGTTGGCCGCCCAGGATCAGACCGCCGCCGACGCCGGTCGACACCACCATGCACAGCGCGTTGTCATGGCCGCGGGCCGCGCCCTGCCAGTGCTCCGCCGCCGTCATCGCCACCCCGTCGCCGATGAGCTCGACCGGCAGACCGCCCGCCACCGAGCGGACCCGCGAGACCAGCGGGAAGTCGCGCCAGCCGGGCACGTTGACCGGGCTGACCGTGCCCGCCGAACGGTCCACCGGGCCCGCGCTGCCGATGCCCACGGCGCGCGCGTCGGCCCACAGGGGCGAGGCGGCGAGCTCGGTCAGCACCTCCTGCACCGCGCCCATCACCGTGTCGCCGTCCTCCTGGGCGGGGGTCGGGCGCTGCGCCCGCAGCAGGATGCGGCCCCGGTCGTCCACCAGGGCGCCGGCGATCTTGGTGCCGCCGATGTCGAGCGCGGCGACGAGGTCCATGTGCATCAGTGTCAGATCCCCTGGAGAAACGGGTCGGGAAAAGGCAGGTCGGAGAGGGCAACTCTAGAAAAGAGCAGAGAGTGATGGACAGTCTCTCCCGCATCTGACAACGTTGTCCAGGCCCTATGCTCGACGCCACATGCCGGTACAGCATGATGAACCCTGACGACGACAGGACAGGACATCGCATAGTGGACCGCACCGCCCGCCGCTCCGAGAACCGCTACGGCAACCGCCCGACGATGAAGGACGTCGCCGCACGCGCCGGGGTCGGCCTGAAGACGGTCTCCCGCGTCGTCAACGGCGAGCCGGGGGTCACGCCGGACACCGAGCGGCGCGTCCAGGAGGCGATCGCCGCCCTGGGCTTCCGGCGCAACGACAGCGCGCGGGTGCTGCGCAAGGGCCGTACGGCGAGCATCGGTCTGGTCCTGGAGGATCTGGCGGACCCGTTCTACGGGCCGCTCAGCCGCGCTGTCGAAGAGGTCGCGCGGGCGCACGGCGCCCTGCTCATCAACGGCTCCAGCGCCGAGGACCCGGACCGCGAGCAGGAGTTGGTGCTCGCGCTGTGCGCGCGCCGGGTCGACGGTCTGGTGGTGATCCCGGCCGGTGACGACCACCGGTACCTGGAGCCGGAGATCGCCGCCGGCGTCGCGACCGTGTTCGTGGACCGGCCCGCCGGGAAGATCGACGCGGACGTCGTGCTGTCCGACAGCTTCGGCGGCGCGCGGGACGGCGTCGCGCACCTCATCGCGGGCGGCCACCGCCGGATCGGCTTCATCGGCGACCAGCCGCGCATCCACACGGCGGCCGAGCGACTGCGCGGCTACCGCGCGGCGATGGAGGACGCCGGGATACCGGTCGAGGACCACTGGATGTCGCTGGGCGTCACCGATCCCGAGCGGGTGCGGCGGGCGGCCGAGGAGATGCTGCGGGGTCCCGACCCGGTCACGGCGATCTTCGCGGGCAACAACCGGGTGACGGTGACGGTGGTCCGCGTGCTGTCCGAGGTCGACCGGAGCATCGCCCTGGTGGGCTTCGACGACATCGAGCTGGGCGATCTGCTGCGGCCCGGGGTGACCGTGGTCGCGCAGGACGCCGCGCAGCTGGGCCGCACGGCGGCGGAGCGGCTGTTCCGGCAGCTGGACGGGGCGACGCTGCTGCCGGAGCGCATCGAACTGCCGACCCGGCTCATCCGCCGCGGCTCCGGGGAACTGCCGCCGGCCGGCTAGGGCCGGGCGCACCCACTCCGTCACCCGTCGTGGGGGACGTGGGCCGTGGCCGGATGGGTGAGGGTGGGGGCCTCATGCCGTGCCTGGCCGGGGAGGTCCGCGTCATGGCGATCGCCGGGGTCCTGGGGCCGCTGACGGGGCGGGCCCTCCGCCAGCTGGCCCACGTCAGCATCCTCGACATGGCGACACGGCTCGCCGCCCAGGCGTTCCTCGCGGCGCTGCCGATGCTCATCGCCGTGGCGTCGTTCTTCCCCGACGCGGTCCGGCGTGAACTGCTGCGCTCGCTGCGCTCGTTGATCGGTTCGGTCGGGCCGGTGGTGGCCCAGGCCGAGCAGATGACCGGCGGCGAGGACACCGTCCTGCACAGCTGGGGCGCGGTGGGCGTGCTGGTCGCCCTGCTGTCCGCCACCGCCTTCACCCGCGCGCTGCAACGGCTGTGCGAGCGTGCCTGGGACCTGCCGCGGTCCGCCGTACGGCTGGTGGCGTGGCGGTGGGCCGCGTGGCTGCTCGTGTGGATCGTGGTGCTGGTGGTGCAGGGCGCCCTGCACCAGGCGTTCGGTGCCGGAGCCGTCCTGGGCATCCCGCTGCAGGCAGCCGGCTCGGTGCTGCTGTGGTGGTGGACCCAGCACCTGCTGCTCGTCGGCCGCGTTCGGTGGCTGCCGCTGCTTCCGGGCGCCGTGCTGACCGGTGTGGGCGGAGTAGTGTTCTCCGCGGTGTCCGGTCTCTGGCTGCCGCGGACGCTGCGGATGAGCGTGGAGCGGTACGGGGCGCTGGGTCCGGTGTTCACCGTGCTGTCCTGGCTCATCGTGTACTTCACCATCGTCGTGTTCGGCATCGCCGTCGGCCGCACGCTCGCTCAGGAGGAGTTCCTGCGGCGCCGGCTCGGCGGGCCGGACCCGGCGTCACCGTGACGGCGGCTCCGCCTGCGCGGCGCTCACCCGGCCCGACTTCACCGCGGCGGCCAGCGCCGCGCGGTCCCGCTCGTTCTGGTCGGCGTACGCCTCGGCGAAGCGGACGAGGGCCCGGTCGAAGCTGTCGGAGCGGCCCAGGTAGGCGGCGATGGCGATCCGGTCGCCGGAGCGCGCGTGGGAGCGGGCCAGCGACGCCCCGCAGACCCGCCCGAACAGGCGCATCACCTCCGGGGTCATCAGATCGGCCTGCGGGATCGCCTTCCAGTCCCTCAACTGGCGCACGTAGAAGTCGCGTTCACGTCCGTCGAGTCCTTCGACCCGCTCCCAGCCGAGGAACATGTCGCTGGTCGCCTGCATCAGCCGCTGTCCGGCGACCACCCGCTCCCCCTGGTTGCTGTGCTCGGCCCGGCCCGCGTACCTCGCGAGCACCGACTCCTGGGCCTCCTTCGCCTGCAGCAGCAGCGGGTCGGCGTCGTCCCTGCCGAGCAGCAGGACGATCCAGCAGCGGGTGCCGACGCTGCCCACCCCGACGACCTTGCGCGCCATGTCGACCACCCGGTACTGGGCGAGCAGGGTCCGCCGGTCGGCGGGCAGCGTGCGGGCGTAACGCTCGATCAGATTCCTGAGCTGGTCCTCCAGTTGCTTGCGCTCGACGCCCGGCATCAGGGTGTCCAGCGGGGCGATCAGGGGCGGGTCGGCGGTGATGCGCAGGGTGCCGTCCACGACGTGGGCGAGCTTCTCCAGCGCCTGGAGGTGGTCACGGGTGCGGGCCTTGCCGATGGTGCGCGTCACCCGCCGCCGCACCTTCGTGTCGAGCCGGGCGGAGAGCAGCCGGTACAGGTCGTCCGCGTCGATCCGCGCGTACCAGACGTCGAGCGTGCGCATCCGGGCGAACCGTGCCATCCACCGGCGGTACGCGCGGACGGTGCCGCTCACCACGGCCGCCCGCTCCGACGTGCGGAACCCGTTGCCGCGTCCGGCGATCGCCAGGCTGGCCGCGAGCCGTTTGACGTCCCACTCCCAGGGGCCCGGCAGGGTCTCGTCGAAGTCGTTCACGTCGAACATCAGGTGCCGCTCCGGCGAGGCGAGCAGCCGGAAGTTCAACATGTGGGCGTCGCCGCACAGTTGGGCCCGCAGTCCGCTGTCCGGGGTGGTGGCCAGATCGCCCGCCATGATCGCGGCCGCGCCCCGGTAGAACCGGAACGGGGACTCCAGCATCCGCCCGTAGCGGATCGGCACCAGCTCGGTGAGCCGGGTCGCCGACTGGTCCTCCAGGACGTCGACCGGGTCGGGCCGGTCCGCGGCGGGCGTGAACTCGGCGTGGGCGGAGCGCGGGACGCCGGCGCGGGCGGCGCGTCCCCCGGCCGCCCGCTCCTGGGGCGTGCGGTGGCGGTGCGTGGTCTCGGTCATGGCCGCTCCCTTCCGGCGCGGAGTGCTGGGTGCATGGCAGCGCGGCGGCGCGGTCCGGGCGTCACCCCACCGGTGTGAGGTCGCCTGCCAGGGGTGAGGCCGGGCGGGCCGGGAGGCCGCAGACTGAGCCGTATGGAACCCCTGACCCCCGGTCGGCCCGGCCCGGCCGGGCGGACGGATGCGCCCGGGCAGCGCCTGCTGGCCCGGGCCTCCCTGGCGGCCGCGGCGGCGGCGGTGCTCGTCCTGGGCGTGTTCGCCGGGCTGCGCACGTTCGCGCTGCTCGGCGCGGGACTGCTGGGCCTCGTGGTCACGGTCGTCGCGGTGTGGTGGGTGCTGAGCAGGAGGGGGCTGCCGCGGTTCCTCGCGGCCCTGCTCGCACTCGCCGCACCGGTCTGGGTGCTGGTGGAGTTCGGCCGGGCCCGGCTGCTGTGGGTGGCCCTGGTGTCCGGCGCGCTGCTGGTCCTGTCGGCCGGCGCGGGCCGGGCGGCACTCGCCCGCGGTGCCGTCGCCCCGACGATGCCGGAGACGGCGCCGCCCGTGTTCCGCCGCCCGGTGCTGATCATGAATCCGCGGTCGGGCGGGGGCAAGGTGGGGCAGTTCCATCTGGCCGACCGCGCCCGGGAGTTGGGCGCCGACGTCGTGCTCCTGGAGGGACCGGGCGAGACCGACGTGACGAAGCTGGCCCACGCCTGCGCGGCGGAGGGCGCCGATCTGCTCGGCGTCGCGGGCGGCGACGGCACCCAGGCCCTGGTGGCCGAGGTGGCCGCCGACCACGACCTGCCGTTCCTGGTGATCCCCGCGGGCACCCGGAACCACTTCGCCCTGGACCTCGGCCTCGACCGGGACGACCCCTCCACAGCGCTGGACGCCCTGCGCGACGGCGTGGAACTGCGGGTGGACCTCGGCCGGGCCGGCGGGCGGCCGTTCGTGAACAACGTGTCGTTCGGCGCCTACGCCGAGGTGGTGCAGAGCCCCGCCTACCGCGACGACAAGACCCGCACGACCCTGCGCCTGCTGCCCGACCTGCTGGAGCGGCACCGCGACGCCGGGCTCACCGCACGCGCCGGTGACCAGGAGTTCACGGATCCGCAGGCGCTGCTGGTGAGCAACAACCCGTACGCCGCCGACGACATCGCCGGCCTCGGCCGCCGCAGCCGGATCGACGGCGGGGTGCTCGGCTGCATCGGGGTGCGGGTGACGAGCGCCGCCCAGGCGGCCGGCCTGCTGCGGGGCAGCCGGTCCACCGGACTGACCCGGGCGACCGCGGTCTCGGTGGTCGTCGACGCCGGCCAGGAGCAGATCCCGGTCGGCGTGGACGGGGAGGCGATGCGGCTGCCCGTGCCGGTGCGCTGCGAGGTGCGGCCGGGGGCGCTGCGGGTGCTGGTGCCCCGGCGGCGCCCGGGCACGTACCGCGAACGCCCGCGGCTCGACTGGCGCCAGGTCCTGCTGCTCGGGCTGCCCTTCCGGCACTGAGCGGGCGACCGGCCGGGGACGGCGGCTACGCCCCGTAGACCTTGTGCGCCTGCGGCTTCCCGTACACGGTCAGCGACCAGATCACCAGGACGTCGAGCATGATGATGATGGCCGACCACACCGGGTAGTACGGCGTGAACAGGAAGTTCTCGATCGCGCTGAGCCCGGCGAAGACGATACCGACGACCCGGGCCCAGGTGCGGCCGGTGAACAGGGCGCAGGCCGCCGCGACCATCAGCACGCCGGAGATCAGCTGGACCCAGCCGCGGCCGTTCACGTCGAAGTCGAACGGGTAGTCGTTCTGCTGTTGGTAGAAGTTGTCGTTGAGGATCGCGGAGAGTCCCGCGATCGCGTGGAACGCGCCGACGATGCCCATCACGCACGCGGCGAAGACGACGCCGGTGACGGCGACCGCGCTGACGTGGGGCGGTGTTTCGGGCGTGCCGGGCCGCACCGTGCCCGGCGAGGTCTGTTGTTCGGCCATCTCTCGGTCCTCCTCCTCGATCGGACCGGAGCATCCCGCCCCGGCGCGGCACACCGGTTCACCCGCAGCGGATGAGCGGTGGGCCGCGCGCCGTCACCCGGCTCAGGTGATGCCCTCCGCCGTCCCGCCGGGAGAATGGGGGCGAGGCCAGGTCGTCGCACAGGAGGTGACGCCATGGGCGGGGCACAGTCGGGCCCGGAGCGCGGTCCGGGCGGGACGCCGTCCGGCGGCGCCGACTTCGAGATCCGGGTGCGGGGCAGGATCGGCGAGGCGTACCGCACCGCCTTCGGCGAGCTGACGATGGTGCTGCGGCCGGCGGAGACGGTGCTGCTCGGCACCCGGCTCGACCAGGCGGCCCTGTACGGGATCCTCGACCGCATCCAGGCGCTCGGACTCGAACTCCTGGAGGTGCGCCGCCTGCCGGCCGGGCACGAGGGCGGGAGTCCGGCCTGACGCCTGCCGTGACGGGCGCGCGGGCAGGCCCGCAGGGCAAAGCCTCCCCCAAGAATCCGGCCGACGGACCCCTTCCGCAGGCATCGGGCAGCCGCCACCGTGGAGGGGTGATGCCCTGCACAAGGGGAGGTGAGGGGCATGACCACAGCGCTGTGCGCGCAGGTGGACGCCGATCTCGCGAGGGGGGTGCGGGTGTCCGCGCTGCGCGGGCGGCTGCACGCGCTCGCCCGGGATCCGGCGGCGCCGGACGCGGCCGTCACCACGTGTCTGGTGTGGGTCGCGGGCGTCCTCGTGGAGATCGCGGGCGACGTGGCCGATCTGCGGAGCGCGGGCGCGCTGGTGCACGAGGCGTCCGCCGTCCTCGCCTCGGTGCCCGCGCCGCCGCACGACGGGACCGCACGCGGCGCGCCGCCGCCCCACGAGCCGTTGACCGGCCGCCAGTTGGCGGTGCTGCGGCAGTTGCAGGAGGAGGTGCCGCTGCGCCAGATCGCCGACGGCATGTACGTCTCGTACAACACGGTCAAGAGCCATGCCCGCGCCGTGTATCGCAAGCTGGGCGCGCGGTCACGGGCCGAAGCCGTGGACCGGGCACGGGAGTTGGGTCTCGTGTGAGTTCAGGCGCGGCCTGCCGGCGGCCGCGGCCGCCGTCACAGGAGCTGGAGTTCGCGGGCCCGCCGCACGGCGGCCGAGCGCCGGGAGACGGCGAGTTTCCGGTAGACGCTCTTGAGGTGGGTCTTCACGGTGTTGACCGAGAGGTAGAGCTCCTCGGCGATCTCCTCGGTGGTCATCATCTGCGCCAGCCGGTCGAGCACGTCGCGTTCGCGGACGCTGAGCCGCTCGGCCGGGGCCGCCGTCCGCTGGAGCTGCTCGGCCGCCGCGCCCGCCGGGAGGCGACCCGCGCGGCCCGGGCGCAGCAGCGCGGCGCACGCCGGTTCCACCGACCGCAGCACGGAGCGGGGCAGCCGGGCGGACACGGCGGCGATCGGTGCGGCCGGCCCTTCGCCGCGCTCCGCCGCGCAGGCCACACCCGCCACCAGGGCGCCGACCGCGCCGACGAACGGATCGGGCAGGACCCGCAACACGGCCTCGCTGCGGGCGAGTTCGTGCCGGGCCCGCCGGACGTCGCCGCGGGCCAGCTCCACCCAGGCGCGCACCAGGTGCAGGGTGGCGCGGGCCGGCTCGGTGGCGGTCCAGGCGGGCAGCGGCGGCTGGGTGGCGAGGCCGGTGAGTTCGTCGGCCGCCCGGAACCGGCCGCGCAGCGCCTCCAGCAGGGCGAGTTCGACCAGGCAGTCCCGGCGCAGCGCACCGTTGCCCGCGGCCCCCGCCGCCTTGAGGCCACCGGTGAGGGAGCTCTCGGCGGCCTTGAGGCAGCCGGCGCGCAGTTCGTCGCCGCCTCGGACGGTCAGGGTGAGCGCGGGGATCTCGGGGCACTGCGCCAGGGCGCCGTGCGGTAATCGCGGTCCGGCCGCCTCCGCGTCGGCGGCGGCGGCGCGGGCCGCCTTGGCGTCGCGGGTGCGCAGGCGCTCCATCCGGATCTCGGCGTGCGCGAGGCGGCAGCGGGCGGCACGGTCCTCCTCGTCGGGCGGCAGTCGATCGACGAGGAGGGCCGCCCGCTCCAGGTGATGGGCACACACCTGGTCGTCGTGGCGCGCGTGGGCCGCGGCGGCGGCGAGCAGCACCGGCTCGGGCTCGTCGGGCAGGGTCTCGGTCCTGGCGCGGGTGAGCTCGGCGGGCAGCCGGGCCCGGGTCACGCCGATGACCCGGCCGACGGCGAGCCGGTGCACGATCAGCCTGGCCGCCTGGTCCCAGTTGTCCGCCGCCAGCAAGTGCCGTACGGCATCGGCAAGTTGGCCGTGCTCGTCGAGCCAGTCGGCGGCCCTGCGGTGCAGCGGGGCGACGAGTCCGGGGGCTTCGTGGCGCAGGCACATCCGCAGGACGTCGGCGAACATCTGGTGGCAGCGGTACCAGCCGTGGCCGACGGGCTGCAGGAACGAGTTCTCGCGGACGAGCGAGGCGAAGTGCCGGCCGGCGTCCTCGTCGCAGAGCTCGGCGGCGAGTTCGGCGTTGACCCGGTCGAGGACGCTCGTGGTGAGCAGCAGCCGGCGCATGCCGGGCGGCTGCACGTCGAGCACCTCCTCGACGAGGTAGCTGGCGACGGCTTCGTCGTCGCCGGCGAACCGGGTCACGAACCGGTCGGGGTCGCCGTGCTTCTCCATGGACATCGCGGCGAGCCGCAGCCCGGCGGCCCAGCCGTCGGTGCGGCGGCGCAGGGTGCTCACGGTCTGCCGGGGCACGTCGATGCCGTGCTGGGCGAGCAGCGCTGCGGCCTCCCGGTCGTCGAACGCGAGGTCGGCGGTGCGCAGTTCGGTGAGATCGCTGGTCAGCCGTCCGCGGTGCAGGTGCAGGGGCGGGTCGCGGCGGGCCAGGACCACCAGGCGCAGCAGTCCGCAGGTGTGCCGCAGCAGGCTGGTGACGCCTTCGGCGAGGGCCGAGTTGGGGGCGGGCTGGAAGTCGTCGAGGACCAGCACCACCGGTTCGTCCCGGGCGTTGAGGGCGGCGGCCAGCGCGGCCACGAACAGCGGGCCCTCCCCCGCCGCGACGGAGTCCGGCAGGTCGACCCCGGCGGCCCGCAGCGCGTGGGTCACCCGCGGCCAGAACACCGGGGGCCGCTCAGCCCGGCCGTCGCAGGAGACCCAGGCGAGGGGTCCTGGCGGTCGGCGGGTGTGTGCCCATTCGAGGGCGAGCGCGGTCTTGCCCGCACCGACGGGCCCCACCACGACGGTCAGCGGTCCGCGGGCGCCGCGGGCGAGCCGGTCGGTGAGGCGGGGCCTGGGGACCAGCCATCCGGGCAGCTCGGGAACGCCGCCGGCGGCCCCACGATCCCCGCCGTTGCCCCCGCTGGTGAGTGGTCCTCCGGCCATGGACGGCACCTCGCTCTCGGCGCACAGTGACGCGGCACGGGCCAGTGTGCGCCGCCCGGCACGGCCCGGCGCCCGCCTCGCCGGCCATCTCACCCGGGTGAAGTTCCGGCGTGCGACGGCGCGACGGGGCGGGCGCGCGAGCCCGTGCCCGGTCGGGTCTCCTGCGGGGGTGCGGCGGGCCGCGTCCCGGTCGGGTCAGCTGGGCCGCAGGGCCTCGACCAGCTCCTCCTCACGGTCCTTGGTGAGGGAGGTGCGGAGCACGGTGGGGTGGAAGGGGCGCACGGCGTCCCTGACCCGGTCGGGGGTGGAGCGGCGGACGAGGGCGAAGACGGCGGCGTGGCCGGGTTCCAGGGCGTGCGCGATCTCCTTGACGAAGGAGTCGTTGATGCCGACGTCGGTGAGCTTGCCGGCGACGGCTCCGGTCGCGGCGCCCACCGCGGCACCGAACACGGGCATCAGGAAGAGCAGCCCGAACAGGGAGCCCCACAGGGCGCCGCCGGCCGCGCCGGTGGCCGTCGGGCTGTACGTCTGCCGGACGTGGATCTTGCCGTCCATGGTGCGCCAGGCGAGGGCCGCGTCCTCCAGGTCGAGGAGTTCCTGGCGGGAGAGTTCCTTGGACAGGCGCAGCACCCCTTCCGCCTTCTCCTTGTCCGAGAATCCGAGTACGACGAGTTCGGCCATCAGGTCCTCCTGCGGTGGTGACGGGGTTTCGGGTCCGGGTGGTCTCCGTTCGGGACCGGTTCGCCTGCCTGCCGGGCGGCCCGGGCGATCTCGGCGGCGGCGGGCTCCAGCGCCTCTTCGGTGAGGAAGCCCTCCGCGACGGGCACGCCGCCCGCGTCCCGGATCGCGGTGCGCAGGTACTTCGCCCAGACGTGCTCGAGGAGCACGAAGGCCGCCGAGGTGCCCGGGTCGAGGGACTCCGCCATCTGCCGGATCTCGGGCAGGGACAGACCGAAGGCGTTGCCCTCGGAGAGGCTCGGCATCGCCTCCTGGGCGGCGCGCACCCGCTCACCCGGGATGCCGAGCAGCGCGGCGACGGTGTCGCCCATGCCCTCGGCCTGGAAGTCGAGGGTGAACAGGTCGCCGCCCGGTTCCTTGCTGAGGAACAGCATGTCGAGCACGCGGATCTGCTCGTTCGCCTCCAGGACCGCGAGTTCCTCGACGATCCGCCCCTCCAGCTTTGCTTCGGGGCCGAATTCGACCACGAGGAGTTGTACCGGTCCGATTCCGGCCATGGTGCCTCCCTTCGGCGGAACCTCCGCCCGCACAGGGGCATCACAGCGTCGGGCCGGTCGTGCCGCGTCACCCGCCGCAGGTGAGGGAAGCGGCGGCGGGGCCCAGCACCGTGGGCCCATGAGCGACGAACAGACGCCGGGCCGGGCCGCGCAGGCCCCCGCCCCGGGCGGTGCGGAGGCGTCCGAGCTGGTGCGGCTGCGGGCGGAGGTCGAGCGGCTGCGGGACCGGTCCGGGGCCGAACAGCGGCGCAGGGTGCGCCTGTTGACGTTGCGCAGGGCCGTCGCGGCGGTGCTGGTCGCCCTGGTCGCGATCCTCGCGGTGACGTCGGTCGTGGGCGTGTGGGGCTCGCGGACGACGCTGAACACGGACCGGTGGGTCGCGACCGTGGGGCAGCTGCCGGAGGACCCCGATGTGAACGCGGCGGTCTCCACGTACCTGACGAACGAGATCTTCGACCAGGTGGACGTCCGGCAGCGGCTGGCCGATGCGCTGCCGCCCCGTGCGACGTTCCTCGCGGCGCCGGTCACCGGGGCCGTGCACGACTTCATGCAGAAGTCGATCTCCAGGCTGCTCGCCGACGACCGGTTCCAGGAGCTGTGGCGGGCGACGAACCGGTTCGCGCACGAGCGGATCGTCGCCGTCCTGGAGAAGCGCAACGAGAACGTGCGGGTGCGTGGCGACACGGTCACGCTCAATCTGCTGCCGATGGTCAACAACGCGCTGAACTCGCTGGAGGACCAGCTCCCCAGCCTCTTCGGCAAGAAGCTCGATCTGCCGACGCTCTCCTCGGGCGAGGTCCCGCCGGGGCTGCACGAGCGGATCGAGAAGGCGCTCGGGGTGTCGCTGCCCGAGGACTTCGCGCAGATCCGGCTCTACGACCGGCGTGAGCTCGGCCAGTTGCAGGAGGCGGTGGTGCTGTTCAAGCGGGCCCTGGTCGGTCTGCTGATCGCCGTGCCGGTGCTGCTCGCCCTCGCCCTGTGGGTGTCGCCGAACCGGCGCCGCTCGGTGCTCCAGCTCGGGCTGTGGCTGGTGGTGACGGTCACGGTGCTGTCGAGCGTGCTGCGGGCGGTGCGCGACCAGCTCCTCGGCCAGGTGCCCGACGGTGTCTACCGCGACGGTCTGCGGGCCGCGCTGTGGACCGTCTTCACGACGCTGCGGGACCGGGGCGACCAGTTGCTCTGGCTCGGCGTCGGGATCGCCGTCGTGGCGTATCTGGCGGGTCCCGGACGGCTGCCGGTGTGGTTGCGGCGGCGCACCGCGCAGGGCGCCCGGGCCTCCGGTCAGTTCCTGACGAAGGCCGGCGAGCGCGCCGCGCACAAGGAGTCGTCGCTGCGTCCGTGGCTGGTGCGGCACGCGGACGTGCTGCGGGTGTCCGGCATCGTCGTCGCGGCCCTGGTGGCGCTGCTGCTGTCGTCGTGGACCGGACTGCTGGTGGTCGCGCTGCTGCTGGCCGCGTACGAGATCGCGGTCACGCTCCTGGCCCGGTCGGACGGGTCACCCCCCACAGGTGAGGCGGCCCCGAAGACCCCAGAAAAGACTGGCGCCCCCGGCTGACCCCAGGGCAGGGGCGGAGCGGACGGGGCAGGGAGGCAGCGCATGAAGACGCAGTCGCACACCGGCCGGGTCGGTCCCGTCGGCGACGGGAGCGCCCGGTCGCGCCTGTGGGGCCCGTACCTGAGCGAACGCCAGTGGGGCACGGTCCGCGAGGACTACAGCCCCGGCGGCGACGCCTGGTCGTACTTCCCGCACGACCACGCGCGGTCCCGTGCCTACCGGTGGGGCGAGGACGGTCTGGGCGGCATCTGCGACGACAAGCAGCGGCTGTGCCTGGCACTCGCCCTGTGGAACGGCCACGACCCGATCCTCAAGGAGCGCGCGTTCGGCCTCACCAACGGCGAGGGCAATCACGGCGAGGACGTGAAGGAGTACTACTTCTACCTCGACAGCACGCCCAGCCACTCCTACCTGCGGTACCTGTACAAGTACCCGCAGGCCGCGTACCCGTACAACGACCTCGTGGAGGTCAACCGGGCGCGCAGCCGCCAGGAGTTCGAGTACGAGCTGCTGGACACCGGGGTCTTCGACGACGACCGCTACTTCGACGTCACGGTGGAGTACGCGAAGGCCGACCACGACGACGTGCTGATGCGGATCACCGTCGACAACCGGGGGCCCGACGAGGCGACCCTGCACGTCCTGCCGACGCTGTGGTTCCGCAACACCTGGTCGTGGGGCGAGGACGCCGGCGACCGGGCCCGGCCGAGCCTGCGGGAGGTGGACGGGCCGCGCTCGACCGTCACGGTCCGCGCCGACCATCCGGAGCTGGGCACCTACGACCTGCGCTGCGGCGGGTCGCCCGAGCCGCTGTTCACCGAGAACGAGACGAACCACGAGCGGCTCTTCGGCTCGCCCAACGCCTCGCCCTACGTCAAGGACGGCATCGGCCGGTACGTCGTGAACGGCGAGAGCGAGGCCGTGAACCCGGCGCGCGAGGGCACGAAGGCGGCCGTGCACCACACGCTCACGGTGCCCGCCGGCGGGTCCGAGACGCTGCGGCTGCGGCTCGGCCCCGCCGGTGCCCAGCTGACCCTGGCCCGCGGTTTCGACTCGGTGTTCAAGGATCGCAGGGCCGAGGCGGACGCCTTCTACGCGGAGCTGACACCGAAGGGCGCGAGCGAGGACGAGGCGCGGGTGATGCGGCAGGCCCTGGCGGGGATGCTGTGGTCGAAGCAGTACTACGCGTTCGACCTGGAGACGTGGCTCGCCGAGCACGAGATGACGCCGTGGAGCCTGCCGCGCCCCGGGGTGCGCAACCGCGAGTGGTTCCACATGGTCAGCGACGACATCGTGTCGATGCCGGACAAGTGGGAGTACCCCTGGTTCGCCGCCTGGGACCTGGCGTTCCACACGGTGGCGCTGTCGGCCGTGGACGTCCGCTTCGCCAAGGAGCAGCTCGAACTGCTGCTGCGGGACGCCTACTTGCACCCCAACGGCCAGATCCCGGCCTACGAGTGGAACTTCAGCGACGTGAACCCGCCGGTGCACGCCTGGGCCGCGTACTTCGTGTACCAGGTGGAGGAGCGGACGACGGGGCACGCCGACCACGCGTTCCTGGAGCGCACCTTCCAGAAGCTCCTGACGAACTTCACGTGGTGGGTGAACCGCAAGGACCCGAGCGGCCGGAACGTCTTCCAGGGCGGTTTCCTCGGCCTCGACAACATCGGCGTGTTCGACCGCAGCGCCCCGCTGCCCACCGGCGGCACGCTGGAGCAGGCCGACGGCACCGCGTGGATGGCGCTGTACTGCCAGTCGATGCTGCAGATCGCGGTGGAACTGGTCGAGCACAACCCGGCGTACGAGGAGCTGGTCCTGAAGTTCGTCGAGCACTATCTGTGGATCGCCGCGTCGATGGACCGGCTCGGCGACCTGGGCGACGAACTGTGGGACGAGGAGGACGGATTCTTCTACGACGTGCTGCGGCTGCCCGACGGACGGGCCGTGCGGCTGAAGGTCCGCTCGATGGTCGGGCTGCTGCCGCTGTGCGCGTCGACCGTGTTCCGGCCCCGGCAGCTGGAGCGGCTGTCCGGTCTGGGCGAGCGGTTGCAGCGGTTCGCCGAGCGGCATCCCTCGCTGTCGGTGACGCTGACGGCGGCGCAGGCCGGCACGGCGGGCGGACCGCGGCTGCTGTCCGTCGTCGACGAGAAGAAGCTGACGCGGGTGCTCGCCCACCTCCTGTCGGAGGACGAGTTCCTCAGCCCGTACGGCGTCCGCGCGCTGTCCCGCCATCACGGCGAGCACCCGTACACGTTCTGGGTGCACGGCGAGGAGTACAAGGTCTCCTACCTGCCGGCCGAGTCGGACACCGGCATGTTCGGCGGCAACTCCAACTGGCGGGGGCCGGTGTGGCTGCCGATGAACGCCCTGGTGATCCGTGCGCTGATCAACCTGTACGGGTTCTACGGCGACGACCTGACCGTCGAGTGCCCGACCGGCTCCGGCGTGCGCAAGAACCTGTTCGAGGTCGCCGAGGACATCACCGCCCGGCTCACCCGGATCTTCCTGCGGGACGAGGAGGGACGGCGGCCGGTGTACGGCGGCCAGCCCAAGTTCCACGACGATCCGCACTGGCGGGACCTGATCTCCTTCTACGAGTACTTCCACGGCGAGAACGGCGCCGGCATCGGCGCCTCCCACCAGACCGGCTGGACCGGTCTGATCGCCGCCCTGATGAAGATCTTCGGCACCCTGGGGCCCGACGACTTCCGCCCCGCGTCCACGAGGAGGACCGGCCGATGAGCGCGCTGCCGGCCCAGCCCGTCGTCCACGAGGTCAACACCCGCGTCTGGCTGCGCGAGACGGGTGGGCGCACCGGCCGCGCAACGGGGCTCGGGGACGTGCCGAAGGACGTGTGGGACGAGATCACTCCGTCCGGGGTCGACGCCGTGTGGCTGATGGGCGTGTGGGAACGCAGTCCGCGGGGCCGGGACATCGCGCTGGAGAACGCGGCGCTGCGCTCGGCCTTCACGTCGGCGGTCGCGGACATCGACGCGTCGGACATCGCCGGGTCGCCGTACTGCATCCGCCGCTACGAGGTCGACGCGGCGCTCGGCGGGCGGGAGGGGCTGCTCGCGGCGCGGGCCGAACTCGACCGCAGGGGCGTCGGGTTGCTGCTCGACTACGTGCCGAACCACGTGGCGCCGGACAGTCCCTGGGTGACCGAGCACCCCTCGTACTTCGTGCGGGGCGACGCGGAGGACGTCAGGCGCGATCCGGCGGGGTTCTTCGACACCGGGCGCGCCGTCCTCGCGCGGGG
Organism: Streptomyces sp. KL116D; assembly: GCF_030766975.1. Classification (NCBI taxonomy): domain Bacteria; kingdom Bacillati; phylum Actinomycetota; class Actinomycetes; order Kitasatosporales; family Streptomycetaceae; genus Streptomyces; species Streptomyces sp. KL116D. Next base: position 119,191 of record NZ_JASERH010000127.1, read on the forward strand.
CCGCGACCCGTTCTTCCCGCCGTGGCCCGACGTCGTCCAGCTCAACGCCTTCGCACCGCAGTTGAGGGCGGCGACGGCGGACGTCCTCGGGGAGATCGGACGGGTCTGCGACGGGGTGCGCTGCGACATGGCGATGCTCCTGATGAACGACGTGTTCGCCCGCACCTGGGGCGAGCGGGCGGGCGCCCCGCCGGAGACGGACTTCTGGCAGGAGGTGCTGCCGGAGGTCCGGCGCAAGCACCCGTCGATGCTGTTCGCCGCGGAGGCGTACTGGGACCTCGAATGGGCCCTGCAGCAGCAGGGGTTCGACTTCTGCTACGACAAGCGGCTGTACGACCGGATCCTCCACGAGAGCCCGGAGTCGGTGCGCGGGCACCTGCTCGCCGACGAGGAGTACCAGCGCCGTCTCGTCCGGTTCCTGGAGAACCACGACGAGCCGCGCGCCGCCCTCACCCTCGGCCCGGACAAGGAGCGGGCGGCCGCCGTGCTGATCGCGACGCTGCCCGGCGCGACGCTGTGGCACGAGGGCGAGTTCACCGGGCGCCGGGTCCATCTGCCGGTGTTCCTCGACCGGCGCCCGGACGAGCCGCAGGACCTGGCGCTGCTGGCGTTCCACGAGCGGCTGCTGGCGCGCGTCCACGGCAGCGGCATGCGGACGGGCCGGTGGCGGCTCCTGGACTGCACGGGCTGGCCGGACAACGACTCGGCGCGGCAGCTGATCGCGTCGTGCTGGACCGGTCCCGCGGGCCGCTTCGTGACCGTGGTCAACCTGTCCGAGCGTCCCGCGCAGGCCCGCATCCAGTTGCCGTGGAAGGAACTCGGCCACGACACCTGGGAGTTGACGGAGCTCGGTGACTCCGACCGGTACGGGCGCTCGGGCGGCGAGCTGCTGACGAGCGGTCTGTACGTCGACCTGCCGGCCTGGGGCACGCACGTGTTCTCGGTGGCGGTCTGAGCCTCACTCGGCGGTGGGCTGCCGGTCCTCGGCGGCCCACCGCGCTCCGCTGTCCGCGCGGAACGCGGCCACGGCGCTCTCCACGGTCGGGTAGAAGGAGTCAGGGGCGAACGAACGGGTGAGTCCATAGCGTTCGATCTTGCGGCGCACCGGGTCCTTGAGCTCGGCGAAGACGAGGGCGATGCCCGCCTGCTCCAGCGTCTCGTCGAGCTCCTCCAGGACGTCGGCGGCGGTCGTGTCGACGTCGGTCACCGGTTCGGCGGCGATCAGGATCTGCCGCGGCGGCGGCTCGGTGCGGGCGTGCCGCAGCACCTCGTCGCGGAACGACTTGGCGTTGGCGAAGAACAGGGGTGCGTCGAAGCGCAGCAGGACGAGGCCCGGCAGGTGTTCGGCGCCGGGGTGGGAGCGCACGTCGTGGTAGCCCTCCAGGCCGGGGACGCGGCCGAGCACCGTGCGGTACGGCCACCAGGCGCGCCGGAAGACGTTGAGGATGGACAGCCCGACGGCGATCGCGATGCCCTCCAGGACGCCGAGCAGCGCCACCCCGAGGAACGCCGCGATGCACAGCCAGAACTCGGCCTGCCGCTGCCGCCACAGCCGCGCCGTGCCCCGCACGTCCGCGAGCGACAGGGACGCGGTGATGACGACGGCGGCGAGGGCCGGCTGCGGCAGATTGCGGAACAGTCCCGGCAGCAGGACCAGCATGAGCAGGATCAGGGCGGCGCCGACGAGCCCGGTCAACTGGGTCTTGGCACCGGCCCGTTCGGCGACGGCGGTCCGTGATCCACTGGTGCTCAGCGGGAACCCCTGGAACAGTCCGGCGGCCGCGTTGGCCGAGCCGATCGCCACCATCTCGCCGTTGCCGCGGACCTCCTGCCCGGTGCGGGCGGCGAACGCGGAGGCGTTGGAGACCGCGTCGGCGAGCGACACCACGGCGATGCCGAGGGCGCCCGCGACCAGCGGCCCGACGTCGTCCCAGCGGATGTCGGGGACGGTGAACGGCGGGAACCCCTCGGGCAGCCGGCCGACCATCCGCACGCCGCGCCCGGCGAGGTCGAAGGCGACGGCGGCGCCGATGGCGAGGACCACCATGACGAGGACGGCGGGCACCTTGGGCAGCAGCCGTTGCAGCAGCAGGATCAGCACGATGCCGCCCGCGCCGACGGCGAGCGCCGCCGGCACCAGTTCGTTGTCGCCCAAGGCCCGTACGAACGCCTCGATCTCGTCGATCAGGCCGTCCGCGTCCGTGGAGAAGCCGCACAGTTTGGGGAGCTGGCCGACGAGGATGGTCAGCGCCAGCCCGTTCATGTAGCCGATCATCGTGGGTTTGGAGATCAGGTCGGCGACGAAGCCGAGCCGGGCCGCGCCCGCCAGGATCATGATCGCCCCGACCATCAGGGCGAGGGCCGAGGCGAGCGCGACCGCCCGGCCGCTGTCCCCGTCGGCGACGACGAGCGGCAGCACCGTTGCGGCGATCATCGGGCCGAGCGAGGAGTCGGGGCCGAGCACCAGGATCCGGGACGGGCCGGCGACGGCGTAGGCGAGCAGGCAGAGCACGGACGTGTACAGGCCGGTGATCGGGGGCAGCCCGGCCAGTTCGGCGTACGCCATGCCCTGCGGGACGAGGAGCGTGGTCAGGACGACGCCCGCGACGACGTCCTTGGCGAGCCACTCCCGGCGGTAGCCGCGCAGGGTCGCCAGGCCGGGCGGCACCCCGGGCACCGTGCCTCACTCCGGCTCTGCGGACGTGGCCCGGCGCCTGCGGGCGGCGAGTTTGCCCAGCTCCCACAGGGCGAGCAGGGCGAGCGGCGGCAGCAGGGCCCAGCCGAACTGGCCGATCCGCAGCGGAGTGGTGTCGAGGAGCCGGTTGAAGGCGTCGGTCTGGGTCACGAGGACGGCGAGGACGAACTCGCCGAGCATCGTCCAGTTCAGCTGCTTGCTGTCGAACGTGTCGGTGGTCAGCACGGTGCCGGTCTCGCTGCGGCACTCCAGGGCGGCGACGATCAGGCAGAGCGCGAACGAGGCGAACGCGATGGAGTTGCCGACGCGGACGTCGTCGAAGCGGGTCTCGCCGAGCTGGATCAGGCAGAGCAGTCCGACGGCGACGGCGGTGCCGGCGAGCCCTACGGTGAGCATCAGGGCGGGCGTCATCACGGGTTCGCCGCGCGGTCGCGGCCGCCGGGTCATCAGTCCGCTCCTGACCCGGTCGAAGCCGAGCGAGAAGCCGAAGGCGGCATTGACGACGAAGTGGATCCAGAGGACCTGGGCGGGCGTGAACGGTTCGCCGCCGGCGATGTCGAACAGCGTCGCGCCGAGGAAGGTGAGCACGAACACGACGAGCAGGACGAGCACGAACCGGATGTACTTGGTGAGGTTGTCGTAGATCTTGCGGCCCTGCTCGACCGCGTGGACGATCGTCGCGAAGTTGTCGTCGGACAGGATCATCCGTCCGGCGTTCTTGGCGACGTCCGTGCCGGAGCCCATGGCGATGCCGATGTCGGCGGCCTTGATGGCCGGTGCGTCGTTGACCCCGTCGCCCGTCATGGCGACCACGTCGCCCTTCTTCTTCAGCGTCTCGGCGAGGAGCACCTTGTGCTCGGGCGCCACCCGGCCGACGACGCCGATGCGGTCGACGCGGGCGAGCCGCTCCTCCTCCGGCAGGGCGGCGAAGTCGGCGCCGAGGATCGCCTCGCCCTCGATGCCGATCTGCTCGGCGACGGCGGCGCCGGTGATGACGTCGTCGCCGGTCACCATCCGTACGCGGATGTGGGCGGCCTGCGCGGCGGCCACGGCGTCGCGGGACTCGGGGCGCGGCGGGTCGACCATGCCGACGAGGCTGGTGACCTGCAACGCGTCGACCAGGTCGAGGAGTTCGGCGCCGGGCTCGAACGCGGCGGGGTCGATGTCCCGGGTCGCGGCGGCCATCACCCGGCGGCCGGCCCGCTCCATCCGCTCGACCTCGTCCTCGGCCCGCTGCCGCAGCCCCGCGTCGAAGGGGATGCCCAGGCCGCCGGAGAGGGCGGTGGTGGTGCGCGCCAGCACGGCGGGCGCCGCGCCCTTGACGAAGCAGCGCACGACCGGCCGGCCCCGCCCGTCCCGGGCCTCGTGGAAGGTGGCCATGAGTTTGTACGCGGGGTCGAACGGCAGGGTGGCGAGCCGCGGCAGCCGGTCCCGGGTGGCGGCCACGTCGAGGCCCGCCTTGTGGCCGAGGACCAGCAGGGCGCCCTCGGTGGGGTCGCCCACCACACGGCCGTCGACGAGGACGGCGTCGCTGGCGACGAGGTACGGCAGGATCGCGTCGTCGATGCTCGGCGAGCTGCCCGCCGCGTGGTGGATCCGGCCCTCCAGGCCGTACCCGCCGCCCGAGACGGTGTACCGGTCGAAGGCGTCCACGACCTCGACGACGGTCATCTGGTTCATCGTCAGCGTGCCGGTCTTGTCGGAGTTCACGGCCGAGGTGAAGCCGAGCGTCTCCACGGACGGCAGATCCTTCACGATGGCGTGCCGGCGGGCCAGGTCGAGGCCGCCCAGCGAGAGGATCGTCTGCGTCACCGTCGGCAGGGCCTCGGGGACGGCGGCGATGGCCAGGGACACGGCGCTGACGAACAGCGCGTCCCACGGCTCGCCCCGGCCGCGGCCGAGGCCGAACATCACGACCATGGTCAGCCCGGCCGCGCCGACGATCCACAGGGTGAGCCGGTTCAGCTCCCGGGTGAGCGGCGACATCTCGCGCTTCGTCGTGGTCAGCATGCCGGAGATCCGGCCGAGTTCGGTGGCGGCACCGGTGGCCGTGACGACGAGGACGCCGCTGCCGTGGGTGACCGGGGTGTTCATGAACGCCATGTCGGTCTGGTCGGCCGGGCCGGGGCTCTCGGCCCGTACCGCTGCCGCGTCCTTGGCGACGGGCACGCTCTCGCCGGTGAGCGCGGACTCGTCGATCTGCAGGGCGCTGGTCGCCACGAGCCGTCCGTCGGCGGGGACTTCGTCGCCCGCGGCGAGCAGCACGACGTCCCCGACGACGACGTCCGCGGCCGGGATCTCCGCCTCCCGTCCGTCGCGCCGCACGCGCGCGGTCGCCCGGGTCATCGCCTTGAGGGCGTTCATGGCGCTCTCCGCCTTGCCCTCCTGCCGGATCCCGATGACCGCGTTGAGCACGGTCAGCGCGAGGAGCACCACCGCCGTGCCCCACTCCTGGACGGCGAGGGAGACGACGGCGGAGCCGACCAGGATCATCTGCATGTACGAGGTGAACTGGCCGAGGAACCGCTGCCAGCCGGGCGTCGGCCGCTCCTCCGGCAGGGCGTTGGGCCCGTCCTCGGCGCGCCGGGCGGCGACCCGCTCGGCGCTCAGTCCCACGGCCGGGTCGACGCCGAGTTCCCCGGCGACGGCCTCTGCGGGGCGCGCGTACCAGGCGCGGCCGGGCGCCTGCGCGGTCACCGGGACCGCCTCCGTCCGCCGTGCTGCCGGTCGCGGCGGGCCGCGGCCAGCGCGTACGGGTCGGCGGCCGCGCCGCTCGGCGCCTCGTCCTCCAACTGCCGCTTCTCCAGCTCCAGTTCGTGCATCGCCTTGGCCCCGACCTCCGGGTAGCGCGGATCGATCCCGATCAGGGTGTGGGCGAGCACGGCGGCCGCGCAGATCCGCGCGTACCACTTGTGGTCCGCGGGCACGACGTACCACGGCGCCCACGGGGTGCTGGTGGCGGAGAGCATCTCGTCGAACGCGTGCTGGTAGGCGTCCCACCGGGTGCGCTCACGGGCGTCGGCCGCCGAGAACTTCCAGTTGCGGTCGGGCACGTCGATCCGCTTCAGGAAGCGGATGCGCTGTTCCTCCTTGGACAGGTTGAGGAACAGTTTGACGACGTGGAAGCCGTTCTCCGTCAGGTACCGCTCCCAGTCGTTGATCTCCCGGAAGCGGCGGCGCCAGAACGCCTTCCTGCCCTGGCCCTTGCCGGGCAGCCGCTGGCGGTCGAGGAGTTCGGGGTGCACCCGGACCACCAGGACCTCCTCGTAGTGGGAGCGGTTGAAGATGCCGATCTCGCCGCGCCGGGGCAGCCTGGCGGCGTAGCGCCAGAGGTAGTCGTGCGCGAGCTCGCCGGCGGACGGCACCTTGAACCCGGCGACGGACACGCCCTGCGGGTTCACCCCGCTCATGACGTGCCGGATGGTGCCGTCCTTGCCGCCGGCGTCCAGCGCCTGGAGGCACATCAGGACGCCCTGGCTGCCGTCGGCGGCGAGCCTGCGCTGGTAGTCGGCCAGCAGGAGGATGCCGCCGCGCAGCAGTTCCTCGCCCTGCTTGCGGTTCTTGACGCCCGCCTTGTGGGCGGGGTCGAAGTCCCTGGCGAGGTTCACCTTCGATCCGGGCTCGACCCGCAGCGGCGCGATGAACTCCGCGATCCGCTCGGCCCTCCGGCCCTCGCCCTTCCCCTTGCCCTTCCCGTTGTTCCTGCCCTTGGCCTTCATGGGTCAGTAGAGGGTGTCCCGCTTGACGACGCACAGGCCCCAGATGACGAAGCCGTTGAGCGCGATCAGGGTCAGGGACCACAGCGGATAGTAGGGAACCGAAAGGAAGTTGGCGATGATCAGCAGTCCGGCGATGATCACGCCGCAGACCCGCGCCCACTTCATCGCCACGAACAGGCCGCAGCTGACGACGACGGCGATCGCACCGAGGACGATGTGGATCCAGCCCCAGCTCGTCAGGTCGAACTCGAAGACGTACTCAGGAGTCCTGAGGAACACCTTGTCCTCCAGGACGGCCATGAGCCCCCGGCAGAAGCCCATGGTTCCGGTGATGAAGAGCATCACCGCCGCGAAGATCGTCAGTCCGCCGGCGGCCGCCGCCTTGGCGGTTCCCGGCCGGTGGTGGGTGGTGTCCGAGGTGGTCATGACAGGTCCTCCCTGACTGCGGAGGGTGCCGATGGCACCGCTGCGCCGACGAGTGTCGCCCCGGGCGCGGGCCCCGGTCGTCACCCTCCGGGGGTGACGACCGCGGAGGGGGTGCCCGCGACCCTGTGCGTCGTCCGGCCCAGGCCCTCGATCGGAGGCGAGACGATGACCGTGCCGTCCATCCCCGACGGAGCGGACCGCGGCGGGTCGGCTCGCCGCTGGCCCCGCGAGGTGCTCGCACCGCTCGCCCTCGCCCAGTTCGTCTGCAGCTTCGCCGGTTCGAACATGACCGTGATGATCAAGGACATCAGCGAGGACCTGGACACCACGGTGCAGGGCGTCCAGATCGCGATCACCGCCTTCCTGCTGGTGATGGCGGCGCTGATGATCCCGGGCGGGATCCTCACGGACCGCTACGGCCGCAAGCGGTGCCTGGTCGTCGGCCTCAGCATCTACGGGGTCGGTGCCCTGCTCAGCGCGGCCGCGCCCGGCCTCGGTGTGCTCATCCTCGGCAACTCGGTCCTGGAGGGCGTCGGGACGGCGCTGCTCATCCCGCCCGTGTACATCCTGACGACCCTCGTGTTCACGAACACGTCCGACCGGGCGCGGGCGTTCGGGGCGATCATGGGGATGGCCGGGATCGGTGCCGCGACCGGGCCGCTGCTCGGCGGGCTCATCACGTCGGCGATCAGCTGGCGGGCCGCGTTCGTGTTCCAGGCCCTGGTGGTGGCGGTGATCATCGTGCTGACCCGGCGGGTGCGGGATCCGCTGCCGCCGGATCCCGAGCGCCGCTTCGACCGGGGTGGCGCCGCGCTCTCGGCGATCGGTCTGGCCCTCCTGGTCATGGGCATCCTCGCGACGGACGACAACGTCTGGCTGGCGGTGGGCCTGTTGGTGGGCGGCGCCCTGTTCCTGACCGGGTTCTTCGTCTGGATCCGGGCGAAGGAGCGCGCGGGCGGTCAGCCCCTGCTGCCGATGGCGGTGTTCCACAACCGCACGTCGAACCTCGGTCTGATCACCCAGCACGTCCAGTGGCTGATCCTGATGGGCCTGTCGTTCGTCGTCGCCACGTATCTCCAGGTCGTCCGCGGCTACAGCGCGATCGGCACCGGCGTGGTCTTCACCGCGTCCACGGTCGGGCTGCTGGCCAGTTCCCTCGGTGCGGAGCGCTTCGCGAAGCGGCGGGCCCAACGCACCCTCGTGATGGCCGGGTTCGCCGTGACCGTGTGCGGCATCGGCCTCCTCATCGCCCTCGCCGACAACTCTCCGAGCGCGTGGAGCGCCGTGCCCGGGCTGCTGGTGATCGGCCTCGGTGTCGGCCTGATGCTGACGCCCTCGGTCAACGTGGTGCAGTCGAGTTTCCCCGAGGAGCTCCAGGGCGAGATCTCCGGCCTGTCCCGCAGCGTGTCGAACCTCGGCTCCTCGGTGGGCACCGCGCTGGCGGGCACCATCCTGGTCGCCGATCCCTCGGTGGGCCCGTACATGGTGGCCCTCGTGGTACTCGGCGTGGTCGGCCTGGGCGGGTTGTGGGCGGCGGCCCGGCTGCCCAGGACCCCACCTCCCACCCGGCACGGGTGAGCCCTTGACGGACGGCGGTCAGTCACCGGTCGGGCGGTCGTAGCGCACGGCACTGGCCACGAGCAGGTCCTGGAGCGAGGCGTGGCGTCTGCTGAACGGGATCCAGCACAGCCCTACCGGGAACGTCACGCACAGGGCCGCCCGCACGAGCGCACGCGGCAGCCCCAGCGTCCGCCCGGCACGGTCACCGACCCGCAACCCCATCAACTGCCCACCGGGCGAACGCCCGACGCCCGCCCACGACCCGCCGAGGTACACCACGGCGAGCACCCACGCGACCGCTCCCGCGACCGAGCCCGGCACCTGCGGAACCCGGAACGGCGGCCCGCTCACGAGGAACACCACGCATCCCACGCCCAGTTGCACCACGACGCCCACCACGACCAGCACGCCGACATCGACCACGGCCGCGACCGCCCGCGACACGATCCCGGCCGCGTCACTCACCACGTCCGCCCGTGTCCCGCCCCAACAGCCGATCGGCCACCCGGTTCACCCGCCGGTCCGCCCGCTGCCCCAGCCACCGCACGGCGTCCACGCTCTCGGCAGCCATCCCGCCACCGGTGTCCCGCACGATCCGCCCCAGATCGATCTCCGCGACGACACCACGGGTGACCCCCACCAGATCGATCCGAGCGATCACGGCATCGACGTCCACGCGCCCGGCAATCACATCGACATCGACGCGCTCGACGATCCGCCCGACGTCGATCCGCTCGGCGATCCGGTCGACGTCGATCCGCTCGGCAACCCGGCCCACGTCAATGCGGTCGGCGATCCGGTCCACATCGATCCGCTCTGCGATCCCATTCACGTCGATCCGCGCGGCAATCTGATCCACGTCAATGCGATCGGCAATCCGGTCCACATCGATCCGGTCCGCGATCCGGTCCACGTCGATGCGCCCGGCAACCCGGTCCACATCGATCCGGTCGGCGATCCGGTCCACGTCGATCCGCTCTGCGATCCCATTCACGTCGATCCGGTCCGCGATCCGGTCGACTTCAATGCGCTCCGCGATCCGGTTCACGTCGATGCGCCCGGCAACCCGGTCCACATCGATCCGGTCCGCGATCCGATCGACGTCGATCCGGTCGGCGATCCCGTCCACGTCCACCCGGGCCACGACCCGACCGACATCCACGCGATCGGCGATCCGGTCGACGTCGATGCGCTCGGCAACCCGGCCCACATCGACCCGGTCCACCATCGCGTCCAGGTCCACCCGGGCCAGCACCACGTCCAGGTCGACCCGCCGGAGCACCGCCTCGACGACCGGGCACAGGGCCGCCCCCACCACGTCACCCACCAGCGCCCCGAGGGCATGGCGGGCCGAGCGGGTGGTTCGGACGGCGAAGGCCAGCGGTCCGCCCGCGTCCTGCTGCGTCATTGGCCGACCGAATCAACCGGTCACGGCCGAGGCATCCTCCGCAGCGGGTGACCCGGCGGGCGGCAACGCCGCCGGCCTCGTCCGGACCGGCCGGAATTCGTGGGGGCGGCGCGGATCACCGGGCCCCAGGTAGCCGAACGGCAGGCCGCGCCGCCGCGCCAGTTCCCCGGCCAGCCGCAGCACGCTGATGCCGCTGACCCCGAGTTCCGGGGCGCGGCGCAGATCGACCAGGACCCCGGTGCCACCGGGCCGGATGGCCCAGTGCAACAGGCGGCCGAGCTGCGCCTCCCTGGCGGGGCCGATCGCCCCGCAGACCTCGATCACCACGCAGCCGTCGAACTGCCGCACCAGCACCGGAGTACGTTCCCAGCGGGACGGCACGGGACGACGCGATCGCACCCTCAGCACGTTCCACGTCATGGCTCCCCCCGAGCATGACCGCCCGGCACATGACAGGCCGGACGGACGGGCAGGGTCGCGCCACGGTGCGTGCCCCGCGAGGGGCCGACCGGCCCGGGAGAAGGGCCGTTCGGCCCCGCCACGGCCCCGGTCTCCCTTACACCCTTTTGCGTAACTCAGTTACGCAGACGCCAGGTTGAAGCCCGTACGAGTGGGGGAATCGCGTCCTTGCCACATGTTTCTGTCATGTGCGCCCGGCGAGAACCGTACGCTTGCCATCCACGACCACCCCTGCTCCCGGTGGCCAGAACCCGACGTCGCCGCTCCCCGGAACTTCCCCGGCGGAGCCCGGTTCAGCGAGGGGAACCGCCATGCTGTCAGGCGCATGGCCCGAAGGGCGTATCCGGATTCGCGAGATCCACGGAGTCCGCGTGATCGAGTTCCACGGTGAGGTGGACATCGCCACTGCCATAGGCATCGAGCCGGAGCTCGATGCCGCGACCCTCGACCGGGACAGGGTCGTGATCATCGACCTCAGCCCGGTGGCCTTCTTCGACATCTACGCACTGCGCCTCCTGTGCCGGACCGAGGAGCGCGTCCGCACGCGCGGTGGCCGGTTGCTGCTCGTCTGCCCGCAGAAGACGACGCTGAGACTTCTGCGCGCCGCCCATTTGATGGGCCGGTTCGCACCCGTGGCCACTCTGGAGGAGGCGCTCGACGCAGGAGGACGCCTGGAAGCCTCTTGACCGGACGACGCCGAGGCCCACTGGCGATCACCCCGACGGCATATGCAGAATGTGAGCGGCCCCCTGCCCTCGGGCCCAGCCCATCGGCCGGAGCCGCGTTCAACGCCGACAACGCGACCCCGGCCCCGTCCTCGCGGCGTGTTGTCCAGGGCAACTCCCGCAGCCCCGACCGCCGTTCGAGGACGGTTGCGAGGTGTCCGGGGGCCCGGACGCCTCGCATGTCGGCCGTCGCCGGTGCGGGCCTGGCCCCCGGCGACGGCCGTCCATGCGGTCGTGCGTACCGGAACGCCGAGGCGGCCCAACTCCCCCCGCCCGGCGCCGGTTTCATCCACTCTAAGGCCGATGTCACCGCATTCCCCACGGTACGGTCGGCACGCTTCACGAACCCTCCGGCGGACCTCCCCGTTCCGCTCCCGCCGTGAAGGACACCGTCACTCGGCCGTCGCGGTCAGGTCACCGCGACGCGGCCCCGCGAAGCCCTCCAGGCCCGCCAGCGTGAGACCGGTCAGCCGGGCCACCTCACCGACGTCGAGCGCACCGCAGTCCAGGCCGCGCAGCAGGTACCCGGCGAGAGCCTTCGCGGTGGCCGGCTCGTCGGCGATGTCGCCGGAGGCCTGGTTGGCGTACGCGGACAGGCGCGCCGCGGCCTGCGCGAAGCCCTCGCGGTAGAAGGCGAAGACGGCGGCGTAGCGCGTCGGGATGTGGCCCGGGTGCATGTCCCAGCCCTGGTAGTAGGCGCGGGCGAGGGCACGCCGGGTGAGCCCGTAGTGCAGCCGCCAGGCGTCGTGCACCTTGGCGGTCGGGCCGACGGGCAGCACGTTCGTGGAGCCGTCGGAGACGCGAACTCCCGTACCGGCCGCGGCGACCTGCATGACGGCCTTCGCGTAGTCGGCGGCCGGGTGGTCGCTGGCCTGGTACGCGGCGGAGACGCCGAGGCAGGCGCTGTAGTCGAAGGTGCCGTAGTGCAGTCCGGTCGCGCGGCCCTCGGCGGCGTCGATCATGCGGGCCACGGCGGCGGTGCCGTCGGCGCCGAGGATGGACTGACTGGTCTCGATCTGGATCTCGAACCCGAGCCGCCCGGCCTCGAGACGGTGCTGCTTCTCGAACGCGTCCAGCAGCCGCACCATCGCGGTGACCTGCTCCGGGTACGTCACCTTGGGCAGCGTCAGGACGAGGCCGTCGGGCAGACCGCCGTGCTCCATGAGTCCGGTGAGGAAGATGTCGAGCGTACGGATGCCGCGGTCACGGACGGCGGCCTCCATGCACTTCATGCGGATGCCCATGTGCGGGGCGGCCGTGCCGTTCGCGTACGCCTCGGCGATGAGACGGGCGGCGCGGGCCGCGGTCTCGTCCTCGTCGGCGGACGAGGCGGGCCGGTAGCCGTCCTCGAAGTCGACCCGGAGGTCCTCGACGGGCTCGCGCTCCAGCTTCGCCCGTACGCGGCTGTAGACCGGCTCGGCGAGCTCGTCGCCCAGTCCGAGCACCGCGGCGAACGACGCGGCGTCCGGGGCGTGCTCGTCGAGCTGCGCCAGCGCCTGGTCGCCCCAGGAGCGGATGGTGCCGGCGTCGAAGGCGTCACCGGGGACGTAGACCGTGTGGACGGGCTGGCGGGTGCCGGGGTCTCCTGGGTAGCGCCGGGCGAGTTCCGCGTCGACCGGGGCGAGTGAGGCGCTGATGCCCTCGCTGACCGCGCCCGCGAGGCTCGTCGACACCTTCTCCTGCTGACCCATTCCTGCACCCTCCATACGCTCACTGTTTCCGCTTCACGGAATCAACAATCCGTATAGCGAAGTTATCCGTCCGGGTGACCTGCGTCAATGGTCCCCCTGAAGGGTCCCGGAACGCGGACGGGGCCGCGCGGCGTTGAACGCCACACGGCCCCGACAGCACTGCGGTACTGCTGGACGGGT
>NZ_JASERH010000128.1:0-5522 GCF_030766975.1 Streptomyces sp. KL116D
GGCGGCCACATCCGGCTCCGCTTCACCGACCCGGCCGCCTACCAGACGGCCGCCGCCACCCTCAGCGACGTCACCCGCGACGACGACGCCCTCGCCCTGCAGATCCCCAGCGACGGCAGCCAGCGCGAACTCCGCTCCATCCTCGACCGGCTCGACGCCGCCGCCATCGAGGCCGACGAACTCACCGTCCACACCCCCGACCTCGACGACGTGTTCTTCGCCCTCACCGGCCCGGCCGTCGTACGCAACCAGTCCAAGGAGAACCTGCGATGAGTTCGCTCACCCTCGCCGTCCGCGACACGAGCACCATGCTGCGCCGCAACCTCCTGCACGCGCGACGCTATCCGTCAGGGACTCTGAACCTCCTGCTCACCCCGATCATGATGCTGCTGCTCTTCGTCTACGTCTTCGGTGACGTGATGAGCACCGGCATCGGCGGAAGCGGCGCCGACCGCTCCGACTACATCGCGTACATCGTTCCCGGCCTGCTGCTGATGACCATCGGCAGCACCGTCATCGGGGCGGCGGTGAACGTGTCGATGGACATGACCGAGGGGCTCATCGCCCGCTTCCGCACCATGGCGGTCCACCGTCCTTCCCTCCTCGTCGGTCACGTCGTCGGCAGCGTGCTGCAGTCCGTCATGAGCGTGGTACTCGTCGGCGCCGTGGGTGTGGCCATGGGCTTCCGTTCCACCGACGCGTCCGTGCTGGAATGGCTGGCAGCGCTCGGGCTCATCACCCTCTTCGCTCTGGCGCTGACCTGGATCGCGGTCGGCATGGGTCTGGCGAGTCCCACTCCCGAGGCCGCCGGCAACATGGCCATGCCGCTGATCCTCCTGCCTCTCGTCTCCAGTGCCTTCATCCCGGCGGACACCATGCCGGGCTGGTTCCAGCCGATCGCCGAGTACCAGCCCTTCACGCCCGCCATCGAGACCCTGCGCGGAATGCTCCTCGGCACCGGGATCGGCAACAACGGCTGGATCGCCCTCGCCTGGTGCCTCGGCCTGATCGCCTTGGGACACCGATGGTCGACGGCGCAGTTCAACCGCGATCCGAAGTAGCCGGGCGACCGCGCCCGCGGCCTCCACGGCCGCCCTTGTCCCCCGTAAGGCCACAGGCTCGTCCGGGACCGGTAACAACCCGTCGTTCGAGGTGGGTCCACGGATCGGGATGAGCAGAATGACTCCGCATCCACATGTCGGGCCGGTCGCCGAGACCGGCAACGGGGGACCAGGAGCGGAACATGACCAAGACCACCATCCGAACGCGGCCCGGCAGACGTCACGCCTCGCGCACCGTGCTCGCCGGAGCGGCCGTCGTCGCCGCACTGCTGGGCAGCACCGCCTGCCAGCCGGACGACAAGACGAACGCGGACGCCCCGGCCTCGGCCTCCGCCACGGCCACGCCGTCCCAGGCCAGCCCCACCGCCAAGGCGTCGCCGAGTACGGCGGACAGCGGTACCGGAACGGGTACCGACGACAGTTCCAAGGGCGCCGGCAAGAACGGCGACAGCGGCGAGACGGGCGGCAACGGGACCTCGTACCCGGACTGCGGCCCGGAGGACCTGTCGGCCCTCTCCGCCGAGCCCCGCACCCCCGCCGACGGCAGCAAGAACACCTTCTACGCCCTGTCGATCACCAACCGCTCCCAGCGCAAGTGCGCGATCAACGAGTACCCGCAGGTGTGGCTCGACGACAAGGCCGGTTCCACCTCCAGCGTGCAGCCGGACAAGGACACCGCCGACGACGAGACCCTGGTCCTGGCGCCTGGCGACACCGCCTGGGCCGGCCTGCGCACGGCGAAGGGACCCTACGACGAGGGTTCCACCGACACGTTCGTCGTCCGCCTGATCTCCGGCGAGGGCACCGACACCAGCCACGACTTCCCCGCTGTCCTCGGCAAGCCGGCCGTCGTCAGCGACGGAGCACGGGTCGGCTACTGGGCAGGCACCGAGGGCCTCGCCCTCCGCCCGATGTCCGACTGACGCCGGCCACCCCGTCCGCATCGGCCCCGCCCGACCGCACTCGCCTGCGCCGTCTCCCCCGGCATCGACTGCCCGGGGAGACGGCCCTTCGTCCGACGGATCAGCGGCGGGGAACGGCCAGCCGGGTGGCGAGGGCGAACCCCGAGACGATGATCGTCGTGGCGGCGCCCAGCACCTCGTGGTCCAGGCCCGAGGGCGCCACGACCACCACGGCGATCGCGCCCAGGACGGCGGCGAGCGCCACGGCCACCGCGGCCACCGCGTTCGCCCTGGGAAGTTGCGTGATGCCGGCTGGGACCACCGGTTGTTCAGGTGGACGTTGGGGTGTCGGGGTCATGGCTTCTCCTTGGGTACCCAGGTGAGTCGAACGCGGTAGCAGCCGCGTGTGGTGACCCGACCTCTGCCCGTACGGAGAAGCCGCTGAACTGTGCGTAGAAGGGATCGGTGCCCTCTGCCGTACCAGGTGCCTCGTACATCCGCTGTACAGAAAACACGTCTCTGCCCCGCCCGGAAGAAGTCCCGTGCGGGGCAGTGGCGTGTGCCGCGGTCCCGCTGCTACGGGACGACCGGCGGTCGATCGGCTTGCTCACCTGGGCATTCCATGACCAACCTGCGGAGGTTGGTTACCAACTCCACTGAACTTATCTCCACTTGGGCTTCCCTGTAACCCACGTCGGCATCCTGACCTCGGCGACGGAAAGTTGGACGGGGTGCCCGTCGACGGCGCACCACGATGCGCGGACTAGCGAGCCGCAAGACGCTCCATGAGTCCGGCGGAGCGCGCCAGCAACTCCCGCTCCTCCGCCGAGAGTTCCGCCTCGATGGCCTGGGCGAGCCAGCCCGCCCTCCGGCCGCGCTCCGCGTCCAGGGCGGCGTGGCCCGCCTCGGTCAGGTCGAGCAGGGTCTTGCGGCCGTCGGTGGGGTGGGGGCGGCGGGTGAGCAGGCCCTGCTCCAGGAGCAGGCCGACCGCGCGGGCCATGGACTGCGGGCGCACTCGCTGGTCCGTCGCGAGGTCGCTGGTGGTCATGGCGCCGTCGCGGTCCAGGGCACCGAGCACGGCGACCTGCCCGAGCGGGATCCGGTCCTCGTGCTTCACGCGCCGGGTGAGTTTTCCGATGGCACCGCGCAGCTCGGCGGCGACGGCGGCGGATTCCGGGGTGGGCATAGGGCACTTTACCTCGGACGATGCGCTGCGCAGTGGCAGCACACGGAGCCGATACACAGCAGAACTGAACAGCGGAACTGAACAGCAATGCTGTAGAGTTTCTTCCGTCGGGCCGAGCGCCAGCGTCGTCGCAGCCATGGCCCGGCAGGCGACAACGAGAAGGAACTCCCATGCGTTCTCACGCAGTTGAGTCCACCGTCATCCGCACCGTCACCGCCCGGGCCGTCCTGGACAGCCGCGGCAACCCCACCGTCGAGGTCGATGTCGCCCTCGCGGACGGATCCCTGGGCCGCGCCGCCGTTCCCTCCGGCGCCTCCACCGGCGCCCGCGAGGCCGTGGAGCTGCGCGACGGCGACCCCGAGCGCTGGCACGGCAAGGGCGTCGACCGGGCCGTGGCCCACGTCAAGGGCGAGATCGCGGCCGCCGTCACCGGGCGCGACGCCGACGACCAGGCGGGTCTGGACGCCGCCCTCATCACGCTCGACGGCACGCCCACGAAGTCCCGGCTCGGCGCCAACGCCCTGCTCGGCGTCTCCCTCGCCACCGCCAAGGCCGCCGCTGCCGCGCACCGCCAGCCGCTCTACCGCCACCTCGGCGGGGCCGACGCCCGGGTGCTGCCGATGCCGATGATGAACATCGTCAACGGCGGCGCCCACGCCGACAATCCGCTCGACTTCCAGGAATTCATGATCGCTCCGGTCGGCGCGGCGAGTTTCGCCGAGGCCGTCCGGATGGGCTCCGAGGTCTTCCACACCCTGCGCCGCGACCTGCTCGCCGCCGGCCACTCGACGGGCGTCGGCGACGAGGGCGGATTCGCCCCCGCGCTGCGCACCGCCGAGGAGGCGCTCGACTTCGTCATGGCCGCGGTCGAACGGGCCGGGTACCGGCCGGGCGCGGACATCGGCCTCGTCATGGACCCGGCGTCCTCGGAGTTCTTCCGGGGCGGCGAGTACGTGTACGAGGGCGAGGGCGTCCGGCGCACGTCGGCCCAACAGGTCGACTACCTGGCCAAGTTGATCGACTCGTATCCGATCGTGTCCGTCGAGGACCCCATGGCCGAGGACGACCTCGACGGCTGGCGGGAGCTGACGGCCCGGGTCGGGGATCGTTGCCAGCTCACGGGCGACGACGTGTTCTGCACGAACGAGGCGCTGGTGCGCGAGGGCATCCGTACGGGCGTCGGGAACGCGGTCCTGGTCAAGGTCAATCAGATCGGTACATTGACGGAGGCGCTCGGCACCGTGTCCGCGGCGCGCCGGGCCGGCTGGGCGGTCGTGATCTCCCACCGGTCCGGCGAGACGGAGGACACGACGATCGCCGATCTGGCCGTCGCGACGGGGTGCGGTCAGATCAAGACGGGGTCGCTGTCCCGCTCCGACCGGACCGCCAAGTACAACCAACTTCTGCGCATCGAAGAGGAGTTGGGCGCCGCGGCGATCTACGCCGGGCGCGGGCTCTAGAGGCCCGGCGGCACGGGGCCCGCCGGGCCGCCGTATGCCTCACGCCCCGGCGCCGCCACCCCGGGTGAGGATCTCCATGAGATGTCCGTCGGGGTCGCGGAAGTAGGTGCCCCTGCGCCCTTCCGTGTGCTTGCTGCGATAGATCTGTCCGGTCTCCTGGCACGCGGGGTCACCGTAGTGGGTGACCCCGCTGCGCCGGATCCGGGCGAGGGCGGCGTCGAACTCCTCCTCGCCGACCATGAACGCGTAGTGGTGGGGCTCGAAGTCGTCCGACCGGTCGTAGTCCAGGCTCACCTGGTTGGCCAGCGTGACCGGCGTGAAGTGGGCCACGGGCGGATCGACGCTCAGGCCGAGGATGTCGGCGAGGAACCGCGCCGAGACGTGCGGGTCACGGGCGGGGACGATGGTGTGGTTCAACTCCACGGTCATGGTGACTCCTCCGGGACGGATCAGGGACGGGATCAGGGGGGGATTCAGGGACGGACTGCCGTGTCACGCGTCGATCTGCTCGAAGACGTGCGGGTAGAGAGACAAGAACGCCTGGCGGCTCAGACGAGGGCGGTGACCAGCAGGGCGAAGGCGGCGATGATGATCGCGACGCGCAGATAGTGCCACCGCTCCCAGCGGTTGAGCTGCTGCTTCCAGTCGGCGGGCCGGTTCTCCGGGGTCCACGCCTTGTTCCGGTTGTTGATCGGGACGAGCAGCAGGATCGACATGATCACGCTGACGATCAGCAGGGCGCCGCCGGTGATGACGAGCCCGGTGCCGTCGTGGTGGCGCCCGGCGATGGCCCAGAGAGCGGCCAGCACGACCGAGCCGATGTACCAGAAGGGCATCAGCGCGCCGAGCATCCGCCCGCCATGGGCGTGCCCGAGTTGGCCGCTGTCCTCGGGGAGCGCGTTCAGGATGCGAC
>NZ_JASERH010000129.1:0-26809 GCF_030766975.1 Streptomyces sp. KL116D
GGCGTACTTCGTTCAATTCAGGTGGGTGATGCAACCGTTTTCGCATTTATCGTAGAAACGCTTTCGCGTTTTCGTGCGCCACTTCAGCCGACGTTCGTGGGCTGGCGCTGGTCGTGCTGCACAGGCTGCGGCCAGGCGGCTTTTCCGGTGCAGGAGTCGGCAGGCCCAGCTGAACAGGGAGCCTGCTGGCCGGGAGCCGGCTGACCGAGAGCCTGCTGGCCAGCATCGGCTACTTGGGCATCAACTGGCCAGCACCGGGTGACCGGCCTGCAGGGCTACCCGGGTGACGCCGGCTTGCAGGGGCTGCCCAGGTAAGGCTGCTGCTGGAACTGTGTTCAGGTCGCCCAGGGCCGGGGCGGAGGCTAGGGGAGCCTGCAGGGCGGGCTGGCCCTGCGCGGCGTGCAGGGCAGGCGGCGGCGGGAAGCCGTAACCCGCGCCCGCCTGCTGCTGCGGCGGCTGGGGGCTGCGCGGGCGGCTGGGGAAGCCGCTAGCCGCCCTGCAGGGCCGCGGGAGTGGGGCATCAGCTGGCCCGGGTGCGCCTGGAACGGCGGCTGGGGCTGGGCCTCCGGCTGCGGCGCGGGTGGCCCAATGGGAAGCCGTAACCGCCTTGCCAGAACAGAGCGCGTTAGGGTCAGGGGCAAGCGGGCTGCGGCGCGGGCGGCTGCGGAAACCGTAACCGCCGCGCGGGGGCAGGCGCGGTGGTCGGGGGCGAAGCCGGGCGCTGCAACGCGGGCGGCTGCGGGGCTCATGTGAACCGCCTTGCAGGGCGGAGCGCGTTGGGAGTCAGAGGGCGAAAAGCCGGAGCTGCGGTGGGCCGGAGGCTGCGGGAAGCCGTAGCCACCCTGCAGCTCAGGCTGGGGGCCACCGGGGCCTGGGGCCAGGATCCCAGTGCGGGCTGGTCAGGCAGGCTGCAGGGCCAGGACCAGGGCGGGCATACTAGCCCAGAGCAAGAGCTCAATCCCACTACGAGGCAGTAAAGCAGTACGCTTAACTTCATTTCTGGCAGCAGCAACCCTCCGCCTTCCAGTACGAGCAGAAATCCCTGGCGGGGCCGGGCTGCGGGCCGATCGGCGGCGGGGCCGTCGGCGGCGGCGGGCGCGTCGTCCGTGCCGGGCGGGGGACCGGCGAGTTCGGCGGGCTCGGTGGGCAGGCGAGCTCAGCAGGCTCAACCCTTGCCAGATTGCAGACGCAGACAGAAGTGTCAGCGCCAGAGTCACGGGAGTAGTCCCAGAACCAGTCGCACTCGCCAGGGGCCTCGGCCATGGCAGGAATCCGCGTCATCGGACCCACGTCAGTTGTCGAGAGTGGCCTCCGGGGCAGGGGGCAGGGGCGGGGACGCCAGGGCTGAGGCGTCGTCGTCACGTGCCGCACGTCCGTCCAAGGCGCGGCGACGGGCCGTCGGCCGTGGCCCCGGCGTCCGTGCCCGCGACGGGTGCGAGGCGCCGTGGCCGCGGGACCGGCGGTGGGCGTCGCCGGAGCCGTCGCTACTCCTCCTTCCAGCGCGCTTCAGCTCCCGCGAACTCACGCCAGCGCGGCCGCGGAGAACTTCATGGTGGTGGCGCCGCTCTCCAGGTCACCGGAGCCGGAGCCGGAGCCGGAATCGGCCTCGGGAGCGGCGGGTGGCGGGCGCCAGTGCCGGGCGGGGTGCCGGAACCGGGGCAGGAGGCGGCCGGGGTGGCACGGGCGGTGCCGCGGGGGCGGGCAGGCTCGGGCGTGCCGCCCGTGCTCGCCGCGTTCTGCGTGTGACCAGGCCGGAGGGGCGTAGTCGATGGTGAACTCGCCCGTCATCGCGACTGACCCGCGTCGGACTGATCATCGACGGTGAATCAGCCCCCGCGGATACCGTCCCGATCGCTGTTCACAATGCCTCCTGGTGTGGTCGAGCGCACCCTCGTGCCGTGCTGGGGGCGACCGTTCCTGTCGTCGATCCGCCGGGCTGTCCCCCCTACCCCCCTGACTCATCTGCCTCGCCACCCGCACGCGGGCACACGCAAACACGTCCTGCCCCAGCCTAATCACGAAAACCGCGTGCACGGCAGGCCCGTCCACCCGTCACCGCTGTCCACTGCGTCACGCGGGCCCGACCGCACGCGACAACTGCCGGGGACGTACACCAAAAACGTGACGAGCGCGCAGCGGGCGACGCCCGACAATGCCCGAATTACCCGTACATCGGCGGTGGTTCGCGGAGCAGTTGCCGGGGTGCGCCCGCGTGCCCCGAGGGGCCGGCGGGCGCCGTCCGTCAGTCCATCCGGCGTGCCGTTCCCAACAATCCGGTCTCGGCGTCCGTCGTCGCCCTGCGTCATCACGTACCGCCGGTCGCGGTCGGTGCACCACAGCGTCACGCCGTCGGCCAGCGTCGGCAGCGACTGTACTCGCCGCGCGGCAGCCCGATGACCCGGCCGATCTCGCTCGCCTCGTCCGGCGACACCCGCTGCACGCCCACCAGCCGGGCCTGCCGCGCATCAGCCGCGGCGCGACCGGGCTCAGATACGGCAGCAGCGTCAGCACGGACTGCCAGGGCGCCGAGGCGACCCGGCCACGCGGCGGCCGCATGCCGCAGTCCCGGATGACGAGCACCGGACCGCCTGCCGACGCGCCCTGCGGCGGCACCCGGCCCACGTCGTGCACGGTCATCCCCGACTGTCCGCCGCCGACCGCCTGCATCGAGCTGCGACCACTGCTGCGCGCGGCCGGTCTCCACGGCCACCTGCGCCCCGGTCGCCGCCGCCCGCAGCGCCAGCACCTGCGCCGTCCACAGACCGCCGATGAGCACGATGTCGTACGCCGTCGGGCGGCGTTGATGCCCATCACGGCGGGCTGGCCCTCGGCGATCCACGCCGACGACCACGCCGTCGTCCCCGATGGGCAGCGACAGCGCGTCGAGCTGCTCGACCGGGAGGGAGTGCCGCTGGTGGCGCGGTCCGAGCTAGGCCGAAGCCGGTCCCTCAGTCGCTCGCCGATCTCGGCGACCTGGGTCGTCATGGCCATCAGCGGGCTCCTCCGAGCGGCAAGGTGGCGAGAACGCCGGGCAGTTGCTCACGGTCGAGACGGACGAGGCCGGTGCGCACCTGGCGCGCGGCCCGCCCAGGTCGCGCCTGGCCGTCGTCAGCTCGCTGTCGCTGCGGCCGGTGATCCGCATGTGCCCGGTCATCGTCACGTCCTGCTGGTCGCCCTGGGCGAGCCGTCAGGCTGAACGTCGTCGCGAGCGCGGGCACCGTCGTCAGCTGTGCGACCAGCTGCGGCACAGCTGGATGGTCTGCGCGCCCAGTTGGGCCAGCGGCGCAGTACGTCGTGTGGCGGCGGTTGTCGCAGCGCCAGCTGCGCCCCGACTCCTCGGTCCGCCGCTGCGGGGCCTCGCTCCGGCCGGCCTGCGCCGTCACCATCGGGCCCGCGCACGCGGACGTGGCCACGGCCGCGACGAGCTCCTCCTCGGTCAGGACGCTCGCCCGAACCCGGCGCCGGACAGCCGGCTCGACAGGTGCTCGGCGGCCCGCGCAGACACTTCTGCGCCCGACGACGCGCTGCCGCGCGCGCGGCCACGGCCTCCTGGCACAGCTCGGGTCGAGCTTCAGCGCGATCCAGGTGATGCGGACGGCGGGGGAGCCGGTCTGGGCCTCGCAACGCGCGCGTAATTGCTCACCGCCACCGACCGCTGGGGCAGGTGCAGCGCGGGCGCTGGCTGCGCGCGCACGATCTGCGCCGATTCGAGGCGGATCCCGTCCACCTCAGGGCGTCCCGGACCAGCGCGACGGGCAGCGGGCGGCGGCTGCGCTCGGTCCCGCAGGGCGGTGGCGTCGGACTCGACCTGGAGCGACGGCGGTCAGGAAGCCCGCCGCCGACCATGCCGACCGGGCGCTGGGTCGTCGTCACCGCGGTTGTGGCTGTACGTGCGCAGGCTCGGGTCGCACTCCACGGCGGGCGCCAGACCCGGCTCCGGTGCCCGGCGGCACCGGGGTGCCTCCGCCCGGCGCCTGCGGGCGCTGCGCAGCGCGAGCACGGTGCCCAGCCACTCGGGCAGGGAGCGGCCCCCGGCGGCGTACGAGAGCGAGCAGCAGGAGGAGGGCGGCGACCGAGCCGCGTGGCGACGAGCGCGACGGTGCTGATCACCCAGCCGACCACGGCCAGCGCGGCGGCCAGCTCGATCATCACGAGCCGCTGCACGCCGAACGATCCGCCACGGCCGGAACGCGACTTCAGAGTGCGGGAAACCGCACCTCGGAGAGGCGCGCATTCCCTCCCGTGAGAATTCTGTGCAGTCGTGTGTGGCATGTGTGAAGAGAGAGGGACCCCTACTGCGGAACGGTCACCCGATCGTGACCCTCGATTGCGACCGTGATCGAGTCCGCGCTGCGGGAAGCCATCACTCCAAACCCCCGAACTCTCCCGAAATCCCATGCGCAAAGGGCTCCTTGTAAAGGCCCTGCGGGCCTCTAGGAAGGCCTCAGCACCCTACCCGTGCCACACACGCAACGTCGCAACAGGCATAGTAGGGGCCGGGTCTGACAGCCACGGCATCCGAGGCGACCACAACCGGAAGCCGCGAGCCGACAGTCAGCCGATCCAAGACGGGGAACTTGCCCCCACGGCTCCGCACGGGGAGAAGCGGACACAGATGGCATCGCCGGCGGGACGAACTCAACGCCTACACCTTCGCGAAGCGCCGCATCTCTGGCGTCCTTCCTGCAGCCCTCTCCTTCTGCCTCCGAGGAAGGCGCCGGAGGTGCCGCTGCGCGCGGTCCTGCCCGGCACGATCGTGGGGGTCGTGGTCCTCGCGGTCTTCGGCGGCATCGGGATGTTCAGTCCCACCGCGCCGAAGGAATGGGACACGACGCAGAAGAACGTCATCGTCGCGAGCGACTCGATGACGCGTTACGTGGTCCTGAAGACCGACGGCCAGAAGCAGCTGCACCCTGTTTCTGAACACCGCGTCGGCCAAGCTGCTGCTCAAGGACTACACGGACGACGTCGTGACCGTCGACGAGAAGGTCCTCGACAGCGGCAAGCCTCCGCACGGCGCCACGCTCGGCATCCCCACGCCCCCGACCGGCTGCCGTCCAGCCCGAGGCCGAGGCCGCGAAGCGCTGGATGGCGTGCGAGCGTTTCCCAGCGACGGCGGCCGCGCCATCCAGAAGGCCGCCTTCTGTCCTCGCCGAGAAGGAGTGGGGCAAGTCGGAGGGCCGGAACAGGCTCTCCGGCGGCGAGCTGATGTACGTGACCGACCCGTCACGAAGAAGCAGTACGTCGTCGACGCCCGCGGCACCCTCCTACGCGATCACCGACCCGGCCCAGGAGGGTCTGCTGCACCGCGCTGACACCCAGGGCCGCTGCCCCCGCAGCGTCTCCAGCGAGTGGCTGCGGACGCTGCACGAGGGCACCCCGGTCTCCGTGCCGACGGTCCCCGGCACCGCGGGCCAGACCGCGAACGCAGTCACGGGCAGCGGCAACGCCCGGTACGACAAGGTCGGCACGGTCCTGAAGTCGCTGGACGGCACGCGGATGCAGCACTACGTGGATGCTGCCGGGCAAGGTGGCCCGCATCTCCGAGTTCACCTCCCAACTCCTGCTCAACAGCAAGCAGTTGGTCAACGTCAACTCGACCGGCTCCGCGGCGTAGGTGAACCCGGCGGCCGTCGCGGCAGCGCGCCGTTCGAGGGCGAGGGCGCCAAGTGGCACGCGCGGGGCGCGCGAAGACGGTCAACAACGGCGCCAGCGCCACCAGCGGCCGCAACACCGTCTGCAACACGCTGCGGTCGGTGAAGAGCGGCACCACCACCCTGTCCACGTGGGCCGGCACGGACTTCCCTCCGACCTGCCCACCGGCTCCTCCAGCGCGTACGTGACGCCCGGCTCCGGCCAGATCTTCCGCCAGTTCCAGGGCACCGAGACCAAGGCGGGCGGCGTCTTCCTGGTCACCGACACCGGCCTGCGCCGCCCTCCAGTCGAACGCCGACAGCGCCACCGACGACCAGGGCATCGGCACGACGGGCCAAGCAGCGCAAGGCCGGAGCAGCAGGAGGCGGAGATCGACGCGCAAGCTCCTCGGCTACGACAACACGGGACCCGGCCCCGATCCCGTCGACCTGGGCGTCGTTCCTGCCCACCGGCCCGCGACTCTCCCAGGCCGCCGCGCGACAGCCGCAGGGGCTCGTAGCGGACCGGCCGGGCACGAGCGCGCGGGGACCAGCGAGGGAACAGCGGGGAACAGGGGAAAGGGCCAACTCATGGCGATCACCAGCAACTTGACGCGCGCCGGCCGGCGTCTGGCCGCCGTGATCGGCGGTCACGGCGCTGACCGCGTCCGCGGCCGTAGCTCGCCCTGCCGGCGACCTGGCCGCGGCGGACAGCGGCCAGTGCACGTTCGGCGGCAAGAAGTACGCGGGCAGGCCGTGGGCGCTGCGAGCGCGTCAACCTGGACGAGCGCTGTGGCAGAGCGCGACCGGCAAGTGCGCGTCGCCGTCATCGACACGGGCGTGGACGTCAAGAACCCGCAGCTGACGAAGGCCGTGGACGTCGGGGCGGGCGCCAACTACCTGCCCAAGAAGGACGACGACGGCAAGCCGATCGAGGGCCGCGGCAACGAGCGCGGGACGACGGACGTCGTCGGCCACGGCACGCGTCGCCGGCATCATCGCGGCCCGCAAGGCGAGCGGCACGGGCTTCGTGGGCCTGGCCCCCGACGCGACGATCATCCCCATCAAGCAGAACGACGCCGAGGGCCACGGCGACTCCGACGCCCTCGCCCTGGCGATCGACCACGCGATCGCCGAGAAAGCCGACGTCATCAACATCTCCCAGGGACACGGAGAAGGCGCTGGCCCTCGGCTCCAAGCTGGAGACCGCGGTCAACGCGGCCCTGGGCAGGGGCATCGTGGTCGTCGCCTCGGCCGGCAACGACGGCCTCGGCGGCAACGTCAAGGACACCTACCCCCGCCTCGTACGACGGCGTGCTCGCGGTCGCCGCCTCCGACCGCAACAACGAACGCGCCGCGTTCTCCCAGTCGAGCAACTCCGTCGGCGTGGCCGCACCGGGCGTCGACATGATCTCCACGGTCCCCAAGGGCGGCCACTGCTCCGACAACGGGACGAGCTTCTCGGCCCCCTACGTCGCGGCCGTCGCGGCCCTCCTCAAGGAGCACCACAAGGACTGGTCGGCCCAGGAGGTCGTCGCCCAGATCGAGCAGACCGCGGAACGCTCCATCACCGGCCACGACCGGCTCGTCGGCTGGGGCGTGGTCGACCCGGTCCGCGCGGTCACCGAGATCGCCGACCCGAAGAACCCGATCGAGACCCCGCGCCCCCGACGAGGGCTGTCGCCCACGCCGACCCCCCGGAGGTCCTCCCGGTCCACTTCGGCGAAACCCCCGACGAACGCAACGGCCGCCTCGCCACGTACGTCCTCGTCGGCGGCCTCGTAGCGGTCGCGGGCCTGGGCGGCACGGCGGTGGCGGTACGGGATGCGCGGCGCCGGAAGGGGCGGGTGGGGGCGGGGGTGAGCCGGCGGCCGCGCCCTCACACCGTCAGACCCACTCCCCGCCAGGGCCATCAGGACCAGGCAGGCCAGGCAGGCGCCGCAGGCGATGAGCAACGGCGACCAGCTCCCGGTGCGCCGCCCCCGCAGGACCAGCCGCACCGCGATCACGTCCACCACGATCCCACCGCGGCGGCGCCCGTCCGCAATGCGCTGTAGTCGCGCAGGCCGGTGACAGCCGTGCCGAGGACCATGCAGCGATCCCATGCCGAGGAACACCGCGAACAGGACGGTCAGTCCGGTGAAAGAGCCGCCGGCTGCGGTCGTCGGCCGCCGCCAGGGCTGCGGTGCGCTCGCCGAGAGCGACACCGGTGTCGTGAATTCGTCCGTTCCGAGGTTCGTCACGCCGCGCACCCTGCAGCGCCCGCGCGAGAGATGCGGAGGTGGTGAAGGGGCCTGAGGGGCTGTGGGGTCGGTGTCGTGAAGGGAGGGTGAGTACGCGTTTTGTGGCTGGATTCCGGTGATAGCGTCCGTGGGCGCCACAGGCTGTCGATGCCTGATTAATGCGCATATCTGCGAAGAGCTTCCAACGGGGGAATGTGTCGTGACTGCGGATCTCGGCGTCGGCCCGGGCGTCCTGAAACAGGGCGCGAAGGACATCGAGGCGATCCTCAAGCCCGTCAAGAAGGTCGATCTGGGCGACGAGGCGTGGCAGGCCCCCCTCGATCGAGAACGACGACGCGGCCGCCGCGCTGGTGGCGTTCTGCGCCACGTGGGAGTCGGGGGCCGGATTCCCTGGCCGACTGCGCGGCGACGCTGTCGGAGGGGACTGGACAAGGCCAACGGCGACTACGAGGACACGGACACCGCCATCAGGAACGCGGTGAAGTCCGTCAAGACGGTGTTGGTCTAAGGCGCGGGAAAGCAGGAACAACGCACGGACAAGGACGGGGACTTCGCACTCATGGCAGCTTCGCTCGGGTCGACCGACGACCCGAAGGCCCTCATTCCGGGCGACGCAGGCAAGCTCCGGTGACATCGAGACCGCTCTCGGCAAGTGGTCGGACAAGTTCGAGAAGATCGGCGACGGTCTGCGCGACCTCCGGATCAAGGGCTGGGTCGGCGCGGCCAGCGATGTCTTCTGGCCCACCCTGGGCAAGGAGAAGACCAACTGGTACTTCGCGAGCGACGCGATGTCGGGTGCCGCCAAGGCGATCCACTCCTACTGCTCCACCCTGACCTGGGCGCAGGGGGCAGGCCGGGAACGCGATCGACAAGTGGAAGGCCGACGACCACGAAGGCGCCGAGCAGGTGCTGGACGGCGCGCGCAAGCAGCTCAAGGAAGAAGCCGAGAAGCTCACCAAGAAGCTCAACGAGCTCGCGGGCAGCGCCAAGGACAGCCCCCGACTGGCTGGTGGCCGTCCGCAGCGGGGTCGACGCCAAGAAGTGGTGGGAGGACCACGGGGGTCGCGAAGAGCGCCATCTCGCCCACGGCGTGGACCAGGGAGAACAAGAAGTGGGTGACCGACGAGGCCAGCCACTGGCGCCAGTCGGGGAGAAGGAGTTCGGCAAGGACGCCGACAGCAACTGGTACCTCGGAACAAGGCCGAGCAGGGCGAGGGACGGCGACCCCACCGCCCCCGGCAAGAAGGCCGACTGGAACATCAAGTTGGCCGAGTGGTCGGGCAACGCCAGTGCGTGGAAAGAGGGCGTGTCCGATCAGTTCTCCGGCGGCGGGTTCAAGGGGAAGTACGCGGCGGAGGTCTCGGCGCTGGGCGTGAGACGGCTCGGTCGGCGCGAGCGTCGCGAACGGGCAGCTGAAGGTCGGCGCCTCGGGCACGGCGTACCTCGCGCAGGCCTCCGCGAACGGTTCCGTCGAGTACGGGTACGCCGCGCTGCAGGGCGAGGGCAAGGCGTTCGTCGGCGCTGACGCCTCGGTGAACGCGTCCGTCGGCAAGGACGGTGCGCACGCCGGCGCCGAGGCGTTCGCCGGGGGGCCAAGGCGACGGGGTCGGTCTCCGCCGACGTCGCCGGTGTCGGCGCCGGTGTGACGGGCGAGGCATGGGCGGGAGTCGGCGCCGAGGCCAACGTCGATCTGGGCATGAAGGACGGCAAGTTCACCATCGGCGGCGAGCTCGGGGCCGGACTGGGCGTCGGCGGCAAGGTCGGTGTCAACATCACCGTCGATCCCGGCAAACTGACCGATGCGATCGGCGACGGCGCCGACGCCGTGGGCGATGCGTGGGACAACACGGTCGGCAGCTGGTTCTAGCCTGAGCTGAAGTCCATTTGAAGGATGGGATCCACCATGACGGCCACGTTGCCGGTCAAGATTTCCCTTTTCGCTGCCGGACGGCTGGCAGGTCGCGCCGCCGGACGAGGTGGGAGCGCCGAACGCCGCGTTCGTCGCGCTCCACCGCGCTTCCGTGGACGGCGGGTTCACGGCGAACATCACCCTCTCCGGCGAGATGCGCAACGACGGTGCCACCATCGCGCAGATCGCCGACGAGTCGGTGCCCCGGCTGGAGCAGGTCGGTTCCGTGCGCGTCCTGAAGAAGACCGAGATCGGTACGCCGGACATCCCGGGCCTGACGGATTCACCCGGGATCGTCCAGAACCTCGTCCTGTCCACCACCTTGCGGGGAGAGCCGATCGAACTCTGCCAGAGCCAGGTGTACCTGGGCATGGAGGACGTCAGGAATCCCGCGCAGCGCGCGGTCATCGAGATCGTCCTCACGGCGAAGCAGAACCAACTCGCCGAGGTCATCGAGGACTACAAGAAATTCCTCCGGACGATTCGCCCCGGGGACGACGAGACATCCGCCTGAGCGACTGCGCTGCGCACCGCGCACGCAAAGTGCCCCTCACCCGGACGCGGCGACGCGTTGTTCCCGGGAGGAGGGGCACTCAGTTTGCTCAGAGCAGCGGTCCAGGTCCGCTCGGGAATGCGATCGAGTACGTCGCACAGGTAGTTGAGCCGGTCGTCGAGCGACGCGGGGGAGAGCGTTCCCGTGTACCAGGTGAACAGCTCGGCACGGCGCAGCTGGAGCGGCGACTTTGCTAGCGCGCGCGGGTCCGCGAGGAGAAAAGACATCATGTCGTCACTCAGGAGACTTCGAGTGAAATCCTCGTCCTGAGTGACCACTCGATTCGTGTCGTCGAATGCGGATACACCGAGCTGCATCTTGTCGCGGCGGTCGACCACGACGTTCATCATGCTCGGCCGGAGGATCTCCACGGACGGCACCGAGCCCGGCGTGCTGACCATGAAAAGGGATTCAATGGTGGGGCGTTTGCGATCCCCGGGCTGATTGCCCGAAATGGGGCTGTTGTAGCGGTGCTCGAAACACACGAAGGAACGGCCGCGGAACTCTCCCGCGACGTGGTGCCACGCACTCAGATTGTCGCCGCTGCCGGGCATGGGGGCCGATGCCGCAGTACTCGGTGGCGCGGCCTCGTGCGCGCTGCTCGTACGTCCAGCCGCGCTCCGCGGCCAGTCGCGGGAGCGCAGCCCAGCCCTCCCTGATGCGCTTGTCCTCCTTGTTGCTGCGCACGAATGATCTGATGACGAAGAAGAACACTCCCGCGATAGCGCGCAAAGAAGAGCACCTTCAGCAAGATCAATCCCAGTTGCTCCATGACGCGAGATTATTGCCGACGCCGTGTGCTTCTGTGAACCGAGGGCCGCTGCCTCAGCCCGCTGCCCAGGTCCGCGCGGGAATCCGGTCGAGTACGTCGCACAGATAGTTCAGCCGTTCCTCGACGGCTTGCGGCGACAGGGTGCCGGTGTACCAGGTGAACAACTCGTCGTCGCGCACCCGGAGCGGGTTCTTTCGGGGCGCGGTCGTCCGGAAGGAGAAAGGCCCGCAGTTCGCCGTCCAGGAGATTCCGGGCGAAAGGGTCGTCATGGGTGCCGACGCGGAACCTGTCGTCGAATTCAGGGACGCCCAGCAGCGTCCTGGGCCCCCCGCCCCAGGAGCGTATCCATCCTGCCCGGCTGTCCCACCTGCAGGAACGGCCCCGAGCCGGGCGCCGAGACGAGGAACACCGACTCGAACGTCAGCTTCTTCGACCCTCCGGCCCGGCCGCTGCCCGACAGGGGATTCGCGTACCGGTACTCGAAAACACCCGAAGGAGCGGCCGCGGAACTCTCCCGTCATGTGATGCCAGGCGGTGAGGTTGTCCCCGCTGCCGGGCATGGGGCCGATGCCGCAGTACTCGGTGGCCCGCCCGGCCGCGCGCGCCGCTCGTACGTCCACCCCCCGCGCTCCGGCGGTCGGTTCGAGACTCCGCCCAGCCCTTCGGATCCGCTCGCCTTCCTGGCCGCTGCGCACGAAACCCCTGATGACCAGGGCGAACATGCCCGCGACGAACGCGAAGAGAAGGACCTTCACCAGGGGTCCCGATCAACTGATCCATGGCTGGAGACTATGGCGTGAGCCGGGCGGTGATCGCATCAGTGAAGATCGTTGGCTGGTGGAGCGAAGAGTCCATGGAGGCTTGCGATTTGACTGCTTTGCCGCAAAAAGTGCCAAGTGCTCAGCACCTCGGACCCCCTATGCTGGGCGCGCCGCGCGTCCCGCGCGCCGCACTTGTTCCTACGTCCTTCTCCTGACCACCCGAAATGGAACCCACTTCATGATGAAGTCCCGCCTCTCCGCTGCCACGTGGGCCCTCTCGGCCCGTAGCCGCGGGAGCGCTGCTCGTGGGCTGCTCGGGCTCGGTGAGCGTGGGCAGCACCGACCCGAAGATGTCCAAGCGAGAAGCTGGCCGACACGGTCGCCGAGGCTCGCCTCGACCACCGGCCAGCCCGAAGCCGGACATCTCCTGCCCGGAGGACCTCACCGGCAAGGTCGGCACCACGACCCGGTGCAAAGCTCACGGCGTCCGACGGCAGCACCCTGGGCGTGAACGTCAAGGTGACCGGGGTCGACGGGAAGAACATCAAGTTCGCCATCCAGGCGGACGACACCCCGTCGCCGGCGGCGAACTGACACGGAACTCCATGACAGTCGCGTGACTCCACGGAGTCACGCGACGGACCTCGCGCCAGGGCCAGGAAAGGCGATCTCTGTGAGACGACCGTGAGCGGCACGGCAGTTGCCTGCCCGCCGGCAGCCGCCCTCGCCGCCGCGCCGCGGCCGTGCTGGGCCTCGCCCTGATCACCCTCGCACCGCTCCTCGCCGGATGCGGTGGCGGCAGTGGTGTGACGGCGACAGTGACGACGGCGCCGCGGGGAAACCCGGCACGAAGCCCCTCACGCGCACCCAGGTCAAGTCGATCGTGCCCGACGCGGCCGCCATGCCGGGCTGGAGGGCCACGGCGGCGGCGGTCGCCGGACCGGTCGCCGAGGGGCGGCGGAGCGGAGCGATCCGCTGCGACCGCCCGACCGGCGGCTTCTGCGGCGACGCCACCTCGTACGCCCGCGCCGACTTCGCCGGCGAGCAGCGGCCGCAGATCAGCTTCTCGGTCCTCGCCTGCAAGGACACCGACACCGCGCGCGCCGCTATCCGCGGATCCCGCGTAAGTACAAGGACTCCTTCGTCCAGGCCCGCGACGTCAACGTCGGCCTGATCGGCGACCAGCGCGCGGCCCGCATGGGCTACAGCGGCGAGGATGACGGCGGACGTCCCGGGGCGGGTTCGCCGTGGTGCGGGTCGCCAGGTGGTCGTCCCTGGCCTCGGGCGACGGCGGCGAACAGACCATGACGAAGCGCGGTAGGCTGACCGAGATCGCGACACTCGTCGCCCGCCGGGCCGAGCAGGCGGAGGACCAGGGAATGGCATGGCAGCGCCTGCCGTCTCCCACGCCCACGACGTCCTCCAGCGGCTGACCCACCGCCGTTCTCCTCCTACTTCCACTTACTTCCACCTATTCCTCGCCGCCCTCCCGGGTGTGGAAGTTCCGTGGAGATCGCGCATTGCGGTGCCGGGAGCGCGATGCGTCGCGCCCACTTCGCAGCGAGCGCGATATCGGGCGAATCGGAGCGCCTGATGCAGTCTCGTAACGGAGTTAACGCAGAAGCTCGGTTGGAGCGGATGTACAGGGTGACTCACAGTGGTAAACGCGTTGTAAGACGCGACTGGCTTTGCGATCGCGCGGTGAGCAGGACCGACCGCACGCGATCGGGTGGGACACGAAACGGGGAGGACGCGTCGTGATTCCGGCGGACGGTGGAGGCGTGTCGAAGGCTGCGGCTGCCGACCCTGAAGTCGGCGCCGGTGTGCTGAAGACCTTCAAGCAGCGCGTGGACAAGATCC
This sequence comes from Streptomyces sp. KL116D, assembly GCF_030766975.1. NCBI lineage: Bacteria > Bacillati > Actinomycetota > Actinomycetes > Kitasatosporales > Streptomycetaceae > Streptomyces > Streptomyces sp. KL116D. The sequence goes on from NZ_JASERH010000129.1 coordinate 13,732, forward strand.
TTCAGGGACTTCGAGGGTCGGACGGGAGCTCGGCCAAGGTCAGCGACCAGCGGGTCAGCCGGGCCGCGCTGAGCAGCGGTTCGAGCCAGTTCGGCGAAGCCGACGTCCTGCACCTCCAGTACGAGCAGGTCCACAGCCGCATCACCTCCCTCTCCAAGATGCTCGGTATGCAGATAGAGGCCATGAGCATCGCCTCGCACGGCGCGGAAGTCGGCTTCGCCAACTTGGAAGAAGACCAGCGGCGCAGGTTCTGGGAGATCCAGACGAAGATCGATCGTGAGCGGCCGCGCGACACGGACCGCACCGACGATCAGCAGTCGAAGGGGGTTACAAGTACATGAGCGGCAACGACGAGAAGGCGCCGGAGAACCCGACGCCGCAGGAGCAGGTGGCCGGTCAGGTCGCGCTCACGAACGGCATGCAGGGCGTCGCGACCGTGATGCACGACGCCTTCGGTTTCGGCTCGGACTCGTGCCTTCGTCGTGTCCGACGAGCTCTCGGAGAAGCTCAAGGTCAAGAGCGGCCCCACGAGCTTCGAGGGAGACCCTCCTCAACGCGATGCTCGATCTGGTCGACAACACCAAGCCGAGCGACCTCGAGAACGCCGTGTTCGGCCCCTCTGGAAGGCGAGCCAGGGCGATCAGCGACGCGGCCACCGAGCTGCGCGCCAACATCAAGCACGCCACCGGCGACTTCCAGGGTGAGGCGGGTGACGCGTTCCAGAAGTGGGGCGAGAAGCTCGCGGGCCACACCGAGAAGTTGAGCACGTACGTCGAGTCGGCCGGCGTGGGGAGATCGCCGCGGCCGCCAGCGGGCCTCGCGTCGGTGAAGAGCTCCCTGCCCCCGCGCGACACGCGCCCCATCGACAAGCGGCTGAAGCCCGAGGCGCTTCCCGCGGCGAAGCAGGCGGAGAGCGACCCTGACTACGCCCAGAAGCCGTCAAGGTCGAGGGCCACCGCCAGCAGGCGATCAACCAGATGAACCGGTTGGCGTCCTTCTACTCGGTCTCCGCGGGAGACGCTGAGCACGCTGCAGCCGCCCACGTTCGAGACGATGCCGAACGTGGGCGTGCCGAAGCCCGCCCCCACCACGGGAGAGCGATTCAGCGGCGACACCGGCGGATCCGGGGCGCCACGGCACGTCCGGACGTCGCGTCCCCCGCACCACTCCGCGCAGGACGTCGACGCGCCCACGGCCGTCGGCCCGCGGCGCCGAAGGACGTGCACGGGACGATCTCGATGCCGGACCGTCCCGTCGGCACGGAGATCGACAGCGTCGGCACGCTTCCCGCCGCCCACGACGACCACTCCTGGCCCGCAGGCGCCCGTGACCCCGGCCGGGCCGACCGCGACCGGCACGCCGGTTCCCCCTCCGCCCGGGCTCACGGAGTCCGCTGGTGCAGGGCGCGGGCAAGTTCGGCGCGAACGGGAACAAGAACCCCTTCACCGCCCAGGCGCGCACGTCGACGTCGAACCCCTCCGGGACCTCGCGTGCGCCTCAGGGCCGGGAGCGACGAACGACCCCCATGGGGCGTGCCGCCGGCACCGGGCAGAGCACGTCACGCGGCGGCATGCAGGGCGGCCGGCCGACCAGCACGGCCCGTGGTGTCACGGGCGGTACTCCGCGTCCCGAAAGCAGCGCCGCTCCCGGCCGTGCTTCGGGACCCGGGACCACGGGCGCGGCCCGCTCGAACGTGCCGTGGGCGGGCGGCCCACGCAGCCCAGGGCCGGAGGCCAGACGGGCTCGCGCGTCCCACGCGGCACGGTGATGGGCGAGGCGCCGCCGGTAACTTTCCCGGGCGCCACCGGCCGCATCGGTCAGCGCGGTGTCATGGGCGCCCCCGGAGCACGGAGACGACGGGCCGTTCCTCGGGAGCGGGGCGCAGGATTCCGGGCTCCTCCGAGGCCGTGACAGGGCCGTCCGGCCGGAAGGGACCCGCGTCGCGTGCCGGTCGCAACGGATTCACCTCGGGGGCGAAGGGCTGGTCCGCGGTCCGAACACGCGGCGGGGCCGCGACGAGGACGACCAGGAAGGCAGCGAGCGGCCGGACTACCTCGTCGAGGACGAGGCCACACACCTTCCGCAGAAGCAGCGGCGCGACGTGCCGCCCGTGATCGACTAACCCCGAACGAGGACGTACAGCAGCATGAAGTCAGGGGATCGACCGTCGGACAGGACGGCGCGTACTCGTACCACGCCGCATCGTTGCGCGGTTGGCGGTGGCGACTGCTGCGGTGGGTGCCGTGGCCGGTACGTCAGTTGGGCTTGCGGCCGCCCTGGCCGATGGGAACGTCCAGTCCCAGGAGTGGTTCCTTTGGACGCGATGGACGCGAGCGCGCGATGTGGAAAGTGAGCACCGGCAGGGCGTCAGGTCGCCGTCATCGACCCGGGTCAGTGACAGCACGCCGTCCTTGAAGGGCCAGGTACTCGCCGACGAGACGCCGAAGAGCGTCGCCTACCACGCGACCGAGGACTACTCCGGCCACGGCACCACCATCGCCGAGCTCATCGCCGGAACCGGGGCGGGCGGCGGCCCCAGCGGCCTCGCCCCCGGAGCCAAGGTCGTGCCGTACCGCATCCTGCTGACCTCCTTGAAGGACAAGGGCGAACGCAAGAAGACCCCGGACACCGCGCAGGCGGTCAGGGCCGCGGCCGACACCGACGCGAAGATCATCAACATGTCCGTCGGAGACGATCTGCTGGACCCCGAGCTGGAGGCCGCGGTCAAGTACGCGCACTCCAAGGGCAGTTGATGTTCGCGGCCGTCGGCAACGACGCGGAGAAGAAGAACCTCATCGACTACCCCGCCGCCTACGACGGTGTCGTGGGCGTCGCCGCCGCCGACGACTCGGGCAAGGTGGGCAAGTTCTCCGAGCACGGGGGACTACGTCGACCTGGCCGCCCCCGGTCTGAGCATCCCCAGGTGGTGCGACGCGACTTTCACCTCGTACTGCGGCGAGGCCGAGGGCACCAGCCCCCGCCGCGGCCATCGCCTCGGGTTCCGCCGCACTCGTCTGGTCCGCGCACCCGGACTGGACGGCGAACCAGGTCCTCCGGGTCCTGACCGACACGGCGAGCCGTGACTGGCCGAAGGACAAGCCGAGCAACTACCTGGGCTACGGATTGATCCGGCCGGCGCGGAACCTCTCCACAACGAGGGCGACCCGGGCGCCGCGCACGTGGACCCGATCACCAATCAAAAGACGACAGAGGCCGGTTCCGGTTCGGACACGCCTCCCTCCACTTCTGCATCAGGCTCGTCACAGCCCTCGCAGAAGGCTTCAGATGCTCCCGCTGAGGCGGCAGGATCGGAAGCGGAATCCTCAAAGTGACAGCAGTACGTTGTGGATTGTGCTCGGTGCGGTTGCGGCGGTGATCGTGCTCGGAGGCGGGGGAATGGCCGTGTTGCGGGCGCGCACGCAACTGATGAGACTTTTCAACCGTGGGTTCCCTGCGCTCTAGGGCGGGCCACGGGGGAGCTGCCCGGCCTCATACGGGGCATGAGCCAGAGCAGTTGGATCTAGAGGCAGACCAAGGAAAGGCAGGAGCGCCATGGCTGGCGGACGGCAGAAGCTCGAAGATCAGCAAGTAGTCGTACTCGAGAAGCAGATGTCGGAGAAGTACGACGGCATCCGCAAGCGTGTGCACAACCTGCAGGGCGTCATCGACGGCCTCGAGGGCAACTGGCAGGGCATCGGCCGTGCTGCGTTCGACAAGAAGCAGTACGAGATCAGCAGTCCCTCCAGACCATCGGCAAGATCCTCGCCGATGTCATCGAGGCGATGAACAAGACGCGCAACGTCAAGGACAGCTCGGAAGACGACGTGCGTGCGTCGGTCGACAAGATCAGCGTGACTGACGGGCGTCGGCTCTCAGCGGCTACTGAGCGAGCCGGCGCGCAAGACCCCCATCACACACGGCGTTTCAGGTACACACGAGGGAGAGACGAATGGCCAGCAACGGTGACGGGCTGCTCGTAACGTACGACGGTCTGGACCAGGCCGCGACCACGATCGGCAACGAGGCCAAGGCGCTCGAGGCCGATCTCGAAGAGCTCAAGCAGATGGTCGTGAAGAGCCTCCAGTACTGGGAGGGCGAGGCGGGGCACCTTCGACAGCAAGCTCAAGCGCTGGGACAAGGAAGCCAAGGACATCCACGGCGCTCACCGGTATCGGCCACGTGGTCGGTCAGTCCGGTGGTACGTACATGGATGGCGACAAGAAGGCTGCCAGCTACTTCCAGTAGAAGCACTGGTTTCAGCGGGAACAGGGTGGGCGCGTGCGGAGGCGCCCACCCTGGGCTGTTTGTTGGAGCAGTTCCGCTGTTCCAGCCAAGCGACGTGCCCTGCCAAGGAGCTGAGACGACTCCGATTTCAAGAGGATGAGGAGTCATGACCTTTCGCCCACCGCCGTCACCCTTCCACGCAGTCGCAGCGAGGCGGCTGAGGAGCGCAGACGGAAGCGTTTCCGATTGTGGGTGTCGGGACCGTCGCCCTGGCTGTCGTCCTGGGCGTCGGGGTGGGCCCTGTGGTCGGGGCCGCTGGAGAGCGGACCGAGCGCGGCGGTGGACAAGAAGGCGGCGCCGCGGCAGGCCGCCGACGACATCAGGGAAACCGTCGAGACGGCGCCGAAGGTGGCGCCGGCCACCTGGTGGCCCTTCGGTGATGACCAAGGAGCTGGAACCGAAGCAGCGGCAGGCCACTCCGGGGACCTGGGCGACGGGCAAGACCCCGTCAAGGGACGCGGTACGACCGGCTCGAAGCCGTCGACCTCGGTTCGGACACGGAAGCCTGGACGAAGATCCTGCCCGGTCCGCTGTGCGGTGAGACACCCATGGTGACGGTCGACGCGGGCGTACGGCGGTGCTGTTCAGGGACCGTGCGAAGAAAGGGACCTCTGCAACCAGGTGGCCTTCTTCGACCTCGACACCGGATGACAAGTTGTGGCAGGCGGGCTTCGGCCAGAAAGCAAAGATGGGATACGACCACTGACCCCACCACCGACGATTGACCAAGGGAGTCGTCGTCACGTGTCGTGGGAGGAGAAGGGCCGCTGCCTTCGACATGCGCGCGGGAAAGCAGCTGTGGAGCGGAAGAGGAAAGCCGGTTGTGCTACGACACCCAGGGTTCTCCGGCGGGCGGGCGCTGAACGCCGTGCGGGTCTGTTCCTCGGCGAACTACACGTCCTCGTCGTACCAGGTGCAGCGGATCGACGTCCCCGCACGGGCAAGGCGGTGTGGACGTACAAGGTCGCCAAGGGGGTCAAGGGCGTCTTCCTCGTCTCGAGCGAGCCACCGGTCATCGGCGTGGGAGCCGGTGGGCCCGGCGGGGTCACGGACCTTCTGTCGCTCGACGGAAAGGGCAAGTACCGGGCGACCGTCCGGCTCGAGGGCGGTCACTACGAAGTCAAGTGCGACTTCCTTCATGATCGACCGTTGCTATCAGTCGTCGTCGGCCGTGACCAGGTCTTCGAAATGCGAGCGGCGAGCAGAACGAAGGGCGTGAACGAGACGAACAACTGGGTTGTCGGGTTCAGCCTGGCGACGGGAAAGTCGGGCATGAAGTTCGATGCCGGTGCCGACCAGGTGCTCTTTCCTCTGCGCATGAGCGGTGACCGGCTTCTGGCGTACAAGACGAGCTCCGACGGTTACGCGCCGAGTTCCTTGGTGAGCCCTCGACCCGGCGACCGGGAAACAGCGCACCTATTTCTACTTCAGCGTCGCCGACGAGAACGCCGGACTGACGTACGGCGGCGATCTCAGCGACGTCCTCGTCGAGGACGGGAGACTCTTCTTCGGGGCGCACGGGATCACGGGCGTCGGCGAGAAGGGCAGCCCGCTCCTGGTCACGTCGGCGTTCGGCGTCGGGCGGGCAGGCTGAGTCGTCGCACGTGTAGCCAGCAGTAGGTCCTGCGGGAGCCGGACGCGACCGGCCTGCGCGCCACATCGCCCGACCCCACTCGCCCTCCAGGCCGCGCCCACGTCCTGACGCCCCCAACCCCACTAGGAGCCCACCCCCCGATGACCCTCGCTCGTCGTCGCCGCCTCACCTGGCTGGTCTCCGTCGTCGCGGTCCTCGCCCTGGCCGGCTGGTTCGCGGGCCGTACGCCCGGGACTATCTGGTCGCCCGCGACGTCTGCGACGGCTCCGTCGCCGGGGACACCGTCGACCGGCTCACCCCGGACGGCGTCCACCTGGACCACTCGGAGGGGAAGGCGTACGAAGGGCTCGGCGTCTCACCTGCGCCCTGAAGGTCGCCGCGGACGACGAACACGACGACGAGTGGGGGCCTGTTCGCCCCTGTCCGCCGCCACCCGGAGGGACGACCAGGACCGGCTGTACCGGGAGACCTTCGACGACGCGCACGACGAAGGCAGCGAGGCCTACGCGCTGCTGCCCGGCGGGCTCCCCGGTTTCGTCGACTCGACGCGGCGCGTCCTGCTCCGGGTGCCCTGCCCGGCCCTGGGCAGGACCCGGACGGGCAGCCCCGGCAGCTGACGACCGTCGGCGGATTCTCGGAGGACGCCCTCACCGGGGTGCCGGGAGCGGCGTACCGGTCGCGCCGTGGAGTTCACCAACTCGGCCGCGAAGAAGCTGGAGTTGCGGCGCCGAACCGCTGCGCGTACGCGGCGCCGCGGCCCGCGCGACGCTCGCCGATCCGGGCGAGGACGACACCCCCGGAGGAGAAGGTCACGGCGAGGGGCACCGCCACGTCCCCCTGCGGCAAAGCTCGTGGCCGCCTGGCTGACTGGGACACCCGGGCGGTCCGACCCTGGCACCTGGACCACCTCCGGTCAGCTCGGCGGCGCCGCCGCCCCGCTCGGCAGCTGCGAGCTCAGCAGCCCGGTGCCGGACTCCGAGGACGACCAGTGGTTCACCCTGCGGGCCTGGTACGGCTCGTGGAGCAACCGCTTCGTCGTCGACGACGGCCGGAACGGGCGGCGCCTCCCCGTGACCGCCACCGTGCGCTGCGCCGACGGCACCGCCAACTTCCGTCTCGGTACCTCGCGCGTGCCGTCCCGGGTAGAAGATCGACCGCGCCGATCAGCGGCGGCTGCTGCGGCTGTTCGTGACGGACCAGGTGCGGCGGCACGGCGGATGCGCGGGCGAGCCCCGGTTCACGTTCTGAGCCGGGCGGGCGCGGGACCGGCTCAGTACACGGTCCGCAGCCAGTATCCCGGACGTAGGCGTCGTCCATCAACTGCCTTTGCCCCGCAGCCTGTTCGGCCGGAATGCGCGCGCGCGGGCCCAGGCGTCGTACACCGTGGTGAGTTGTCGGCGCCCGTCGAAGACGTCACCGCGCAGCCGCCCCGACACCGGGCGCCCGGCGATCGTGCCCATCGGCGGGCGGCTCGTGACCCGGACGTCCGCGGTGCGGTACACGCCGCGCAGGTGGGCGCGGACGGACCGGTCGAACGCCGCCAGATCCCCGATGGTGCCGTCCTTCGCGTACCGCGACCTGGCCTGCATCAGCGAACCGATCAGCGAGGCGGCGTCCTCCAGGTCGTTGTCCGGCCACGTCAGGTCGTCGCTGTGCCGGTCCCCGCCATCCCCCGCCATCCCCGCCGTCTCCGGCTTCTCCGCCGTCCTCGGCGGGCATCCGGGCGTCCGGGTCCCCCGCGCGATCGGTCAGCCGCTCCACGTGGTGCGAGACGTAGGCGAGTTCGGCGTCGTAGAGGATCGCGAACGCCTGCGGATCCCTCGGTGAGTTCGGCGACCAGCAGGTCGAGCTCCGGCTTCTGCGCGTGCGTGAACTCGGCCGCGTAGCCGAAGTTGACGTGTGCCTCGCGCGGGGCGAGGAACCGGCCGTACGGCGTGCAGCCGGGACGGGTCGAGGGGCCGTCGCCGTGGCGGCCGGCTCCGCGGGGGCCCGTCAGATCGTCACGGACCCCGATGGAGTCGAACTGGCGCGTCACGTCCACCACGTACTCCGCCAGCATGCGGGCCACGGCCGGGGCCAGGCCGTCCGGCAGGTCGTCGCGGTGGGAGAGCGCGGCGGCGACCGCGTACGTGGCCCGGGCCTGCGCCTCCGTATGGGGCGCGGCCGGGGACGTGGCGGCGGTGCCCGCTCTCGATCACGCGGCCGAGCGCTCGGGCGCCGTCGCCGCAAGAAGCGGTCGTGGTCCAGGAGGTTCCCGGGCGGCCGAGAGCCGGCTCGCGTCGTCCGCCGGGTCGAGGGCCGCGGTGGCGGCGGCCCGGATCGTCCGCGAGCGCGCGGACCGCGGCGGACACGGTCCGGCAGGGGCGTCGCCGACGCACCGGTCACGGTCAGCGGCACCACCACGCCGGCCGCGACCACGACGGTGGCCACCGCACCCGACAGGGAGCCGGTGCCGGCGCACCCGGAACGCCCGCGCCGCCATCCGGTGGGCGCGGGGAATCGCTGGTCGGGCCGGTGTCGACGCGCCATGGCGTGGTCGCCCTTCCTAGGTCGGACCGCCGCACGCGGTCAGGGTGTCTCCGGGGACCGGGTGTCTCCGGGATCGGGTGTCTCCGGGGACCGGGTGTCTCCGGGATCGGGTGTCTCCAGGGACCGGGTGTCTCGGGATCGAGTGTCTCCGGGGACCGGGTGTCTCCGGGCCCGGGTGTCTCAGGGCCTCAGGTATCTCCGGTCGGAAGGCCGGAAGGCCGGGAGGCCGGGAGGCCGGGTGACGGGCAGACGTACGGACCGCTACGGGCCCCTGCTGGGCGTCCAGGCCGCCGGTCCGCGGCGCCGGCTCCAGGTCGAACTCGCCGTCCCTGGCGCCCAGGACGAACGCCGTCCACTCCGCCTCGGTGTACCGCAGCACGGTCTGCGGCTCCAGTGACGACCGCATCGCGACGGCGCCGTCCGGCAGGTACGCGATCTCGACGCGCTCCCTCGTGCTGCTCCGTGCCCGGCGCGCTGTGCCACTCGACGCCGGAGATGTCGAGCGCGTACAGCGTGTCCTTCTCGCGCTCTTGCGGGCCTTCATCTCCTCGGGCGTCTCGGGGCTCCGCGCCCCCCTGCCCGGCCTGCTGGTCCTCTGCCTCGTCACCCATGCTGAGCGGGCCCCTTCCCGACGTACGAACAGCCTGTTCCGTCACCCTACTTGGCAGCGGCCCGCCCCCTCCCGGGGCTCCGCGGGGATCAACCCCACCGGGGTACGGAAAGGGGCCGCACCCAGTAGAGTGCGGCCCCCTTCCGGCGAGCTGTCGGCCTCAGTCCTCCAGGCCGACCTGGATCAACGGCTTGCCGCGCTTGCGCGACACGAACACGCCGCGGCCCGGCGGCATCGGCCGCGGCCGGACCCCGCCCAACAGATCGCCCTCGGCCGGGTCACCGGCCAGCACGACGCCCTGCGCCCCGGGTTCCTTGATGCGCTGCATGAAGTTCTCGTAGCTGGCCCGGCCGCCACCGGCCGTCAGGCGGGCGATGATGAAGCGCACGCCCACGTCACGGGCGAACGGCAGCAGTTCGGTCAGCCCCGCCAGCGGGTTGCCGCTCGACGTCGACACCAGGGTCGTAGTCGTCGATGATCACGTAGACCGTCGGACCGCGCCACCAGCTGCGGTCGCGCAGCTGCTGCGCCGTGACGTCGGCGGTCGGCGTGCGGCGCTGCATCAGGTCGGCCAGGGGCGTCCATGTGGTGCGCGCCATCTGGTTCGTACATCGGGATAGCACTCGGCCGGGTGCGACTTCGGCGTCACGTCGAGCGGCGAACGGCGAGTTGTCGACCACGAACATCTTGCAGTCGGCGCCGTCGTGCCGCTGGGTGAGCTGACGGATGATCAGCTTCAGCATGTTCGACTGCCGGACTCGCTCTCGCCGAGATCCAGGAAGAACGGGTCCTGGTCGAGAGTCCACGAGCACCGGCTCGAGGTTTGTCCTCGTCGAGCGCGAACGCGATGCCCCCGGTCGGGAAGGTGTTCCCCGGCGGCGGCTGGCGCGCCGCGAACTCCCGCGGCAGCAGCCGGACCTCAGGCGCACCGGGCTGCGTCCAGTGCCGGGTGACCTCCGTGGCGAGCGCCGACGTGGCCTCCGCCAGGTCCGTGTCCGACGACAGGCCGTCGATCCGCGGGACCGCCGCCGCGAAGTGCTGCTTCTGCGGCGTCTGACCACGACCAGGGCACGCCCCGTCGGCACGTTGGCCGCGACCTTGCGGTCGAACTCGGGTCCATCGTGTCGCCGGGCCGCGGCTCCAGGGCGGTTCATGAGGTGGTCCTTCATGTTCGCCCGGACCTCCATGGACCGCGACCGTCAGGATCACGTGGATGCCGTAACCGAGACCGCGCGCCGCGATGTCCAGAGACAAGCCTTCCAGCGCCTCGTAGTCCCGTACGGAAGTTGCCCCAGCCGTCGATGACCAGGAACATCGCCCGCACTGGCTAGTCCCGTCATCGAGATGTCGCCCCGCGCGCGCGGTTGCGGAAAGTCGGCGATCGATGCGATGCCCGCGCCGTGCGGAAGGTACTCCTCGCGCCGGGTCAGGATGCACGTAGACCTCCGCGCCGTCGTCCGGCTGCACCTTCTCCAGAGTCGAGCCAGGCCACGCCGCCCACTGCGCGTGCATGCTGCACGGCAGGCCATGCCGCCACCGCCGAGAGTCGAGGCCCGTCGAACTGGACTTCCACTGCGGCGTGCGGTCCAGGGCGAACGACGCGATGATCGAAGCGCAGCAGCGTCGGCTTGCGGACTGCGGACCACCGAGGATCTGCATGTGTCCGGCCGCGCCGCCGAAGTCGATCACAGCGGGTCGCGGCGCTGCTCGTACGGCGCTTGTCGGCAGGGCCGGCAGGAACGACGAGGCGTCCCGCGCCCTCGTAGCCGGGCTGGGTGAGACCGCGGCCCTGCACGGGCGTGAGGCCGGGCAGCAGCGAAGGTCGAGCGAGGGCCGGAAGCTGTCCAGCGGCGGCAGCCACACCTGGTGCGCCGCCGGGCCTGCGCCTCCGGGCGCCGCACGATCACGTCGAGCACGGTGTCGGCGAAGCGCGTCGTCCTTCTCTTCCTTGGGGGCTTCCTCGCGCTGCTGCGGCACGGCCACGTACTGCACGGGTGGCCGCCGTGAACAGCACCGGCCGACGGTCCACGAGCAGCAGCCCGCCAGCGTCTGACCTGCGCGGAACCCGTCCGGTACACACCGGACACGTGTACGCCGCCTTGAACCGCACCATCGTCGGTGCCAGCTTCCGGAAGCCGGGCCGGCGTTCGGCAGCTCAGGCGTCCAGGACGCCCAGCGCGGCGCGCGATTCGGCAGCCGAAGGGTCCGCAGACCGATGCGGTACGGTAGGTCTCCAGACCGCGCAGCCGGCCCCTCCCCTCAGGCGCTGCCGAGGCGAGGCAGCAGGTGCACGCCCAGCGATCGGCCGATGCAGCCGATCTGCTGTACATCTCGATGAAGTCCGGCTTCGCCGTCAGCAGCTCGGAGAACTCGTCGATCCCTGGGACGGGGACGGGATCGGCTGCAGCAGGGCACAAAGCCGCGCGCCTTCTCTCGTAGTCGTGGATGTTCCGCGTAGTTGCCGCGATCGCGCATCTCCTGGCGGTTGAGCTCACGGATGGAGTCACCCATGCGGTCGACCAGCGTGAGGTCGTCCGCAGGTTCGTGATGCGGCCGCGACGTGCGGCATCTGGGCCATGCCCGCGAACGTCGCACCACCCTTGAAGTCCCGCGAGGACGAAGTTCAGCGATCTCGGAGGAGTGGCACCGCGAGACCGAGCACCAAGTGCGCAGCAGCTCCGACTTGCCGGAACCGGTCGCGCCGACACACAGACCGTGCGGGCCCATGCCTCCTGGGCGGCTTCCTTCAGGTCGAGCATCACGGGCCGGCTGTACGTCGCCGACACCGATCGGCACGCGCAGCCGCTCGGCCTGCGAGCGCGGGCGCCAGGTCCGCTTGGTGTCGACGGGTCGCCGCGTCGCCCAGGTTCATCAGGTCGGTGAACTCCAGGTTGGCGAGCAGCGGCTCGTCGTCGCTGTCACCGCCCGACGCCATCCGCAGCGGCGCGAGCTGCGAACGACGCCTCATTGTACGAGAGGACGTCCGGGGGTTGCCCTCGTAGACCATGCCGTGCGAGGACTCAGGCGCAGCACCGGGTTCACCACGATGGAGAGGTCGCCGCGCGGCCCGCCGCGGGTCGCCGACGACGACCTCCAGGACCGATCACGCCCTGCGGGCCCTCGGGGCTGGCCAGGATCGAGGTGGGCGGCAGGAGGCACGCCGTCGAGGACGACCACCAGAGTGCGCGGCTGCTCGGGAACCAGGGCGCCACCGGGAGTGGGAAGCGCGGCCGGCCCTCCAGGCGGGAAGCCGAGCAGGTCCTCCAGCTCGACCGGGTTGGTCGTGATCAGCCGGCGGCTGCCTGCGCCGTCCGCGACGCCCGGCACCTGCGTGTGCGGCAGCCCACGCGGGTCCGCCCACTCGGGCGCGGACGCGCCCCGCGTGGCGAGCGGCGATCACCAGGTCCTCGAGTGCAGCGGCGCTCAGCAAGCGGCCCAGCGCGCGGGCGGAGCCGCGCACGGTCGTCGGCGCATCTCGCGCTCACCGACACGTGGTAGAAAGGCGCGCGGCGAGACCGCCATCGGCAGTTCCTCGAGCGCGCTGTGCGTGGCGAGGAAGCGCGCATCGCGCGCCGGCGGTCGGCGGCTCCGGTTCTGCGTCGACAGAGCGGTCTGCGGCGGCTCTAGGGAGTGGCCAGGCCTTGCGGGCCGAGACCGACCCACGCACTGCGAGAGTCCTCGTCACCCGGTGCGCCGCTCCCAGACGCGGCTGCCCTCGGCGACCAGCGCCCACGATTGCTCGGGCAGAGGGGTGCCGTAGTACTGGGCGTCCCGCTGCTTGCGCGCGGTGCCCACGGCCTCGCGGCGGGTCTGGGAGAATGGCGCAGGTAGTCGCGGCGCATGTCGGCCATCTGGCCCTGGTTGCTGCCACGGCGGTAGCGGACCAGCATCGCGACGCCCGGCATCCGATCGTGGACGCCACGCGCCCATGGCCATGCGCCGCGATGATCCGCATGAACAGAAGCCGGAGAGGAGGTTGAAGAGAGAACACCACCGGAGGCGGTCCTTGCCCAGCATGGGCAGGGATCTGCATCAGGGCGCCTTCCTGCTGCTTTTGCGGA
>NZ_JASERH010000130.1:0-24521 GCF_030766975.1 Streptomyces sp. KL116D
CGTGTACTTCGTTCGGTCAATTGGACAACCGTTTTCGCATTTTATCGTGAAACGCTCGCGTTTTTCGTGCGCCGCTTCTGCCCGGGGTGCGAAGGTGCCGCTCTGGCCGCCTCGAGCGTCTAGAAGGCCCCGTCAGTGCGCAGTCTCCCTGACGGGCTCATGCTGGCGGGCAGCCCGTTGAGACCGACCCCAGCGGCGGACATAAACCCGCTGGACGGAGAACTTCTGACGATCCCTCACACATCAGCACGTACGCGCGTGTTCACTCACGGGTGACCACGCGCGCGGAGGCTGGGCGCTACGCGGGACCCGCCGCCCCGTGCTTGGCCGCCCCGCCCCTGCCGCGGCAGGTCGAGCGCGACGCGGCGGCCGAGTCGCGAGTACTCCCGCACCGCGCTGGTCCGTGCCGACCGCCCCGGTGCACGACGATCCAGTAATACGCGAGCGACAGCGCCCCCGCCAGCGAGATGTACACCGCAGGCGCTCCCGCGGGGAACCCCGCCTCCACCCGCACCTCCGGCAGCCCGAGCGCCGCCCGCGCCACCGAACTCACCGCGTCGTACGTCTCGTATCCCGGCGCGAGGCCAGCAAGTAGCCGGCCTCCAGCGGATCGCCCCGGCCCACCAGTTCGCGACGTCCCGCAACGCCCGCTGCCCGCCGCCACCCGCACCCCGGCCGCCCGCAGCAGCCGTACCGGCTGACCCCGCCCGTCCACGCCCGCGCAGCCGCCTGCGGCAGGCACGCCACCACCACCCGGCGCCACGAGCCCGTCCGCGGCCCGCCGCGCCACCTCCGCAGGCAGCCCGCGCCAGACCGCCCAGCGGGTACCGTGACACCACTGCGCGGCCGCCGGCGGCCTGCAGGGCCGTCCGAGCGGGCCGGGTCGGCGCCGTCCGTGTGCAGGTCGGCCGGGCAGCCACCGTGCTCAGCGGCGACCTCCAGCCGCCGCCTCCACGTAGCCGTCGGGTCGGGATCCCGGGCCAGGGCAGCCACCTACCTACGGAGGCGCCCATCTTCTGGCGTCCTGGCGTCGCGACCCCATTAACCCCACGAGAGCGGTCAGCAGCCGCGGCATCGCCACCGCCTGGGTCCGCGAGAGCCCCATCAGGGACCGCCGGGCCTGCCTTTGGCTCCGGCCAGCCGAACCTCCGCCATTAGCCGATCCGCACGTGGGAGCGCACCGCGGTGGCCCCATTGCCCGAGCTGCAGGAGGGGTGGCCTCTGACCCCGGCGCTGGACGTCGTCCGCGTCGTACAGGACCGGCCGTCGCCGTCCGCCGTGGTGCCGTGTCGCCCGATGCGCGTGATGCGGCTCTCCCGCGGGAGCGGGCAGCAGGTAGCCGGAAGGTCCACGCGCGGCCCGTGCGCCGTGACGCAGGCGTGCAGGCGACCTCGATGCGCCCGCCGCCAGCGCGTCGGCCCCACTGCCGTCGGTGAGCCGGGCGCCGCTCAGCGCTAACAGTCCCGAGCCGTCCGGCACGGAGTCGTCGCCAGGTGCGCCGGGGACGGGGGCTGCGGCGGGCTGTCGGGCATCGCGCTCCAGAGGGCTCGTCAGGGCTGGTGGCGGACTCAAGATCACGCAGAGTGGGATTGAGTACGGACGGTGGCCGGGCCGCTTCGAGGAAGGCCGCAAAAAGTCGTACTGATGAGGTCCGAGTGGCGCAAGTGCCGGTCGGGGAAAGAGCGCCAGGGTTCCCCTCGGGCAGTGGCGGCGGGAAACAGTTTGGGCGATCGGCGCGCGACCGTGTAATGTCTTCATCGCTCGCCCCAATAAGCTCCAGTCGGTAGAGCGTCTCCATGGTAAGGAGAAGGTCTGCAGTTCGATTCCGCATTGGGGCTCCTGCGTGATGGTTCCTCACCTCCCGTGAGCTCGCATCACAGCAGGGTGTAGCTCCGAGTCCGGTAGAGCAAGCGGCTCATAATCGCCGTGTCACCGGTTCCAGAGTCCGGTGCACCACGCTGCTGACAGTAGCCGATTTCGGGAGTCGGTCCTCTCGATCGAGCTACTCTTATGCTGTTAATCCATCCCGTCCTGTCCGTCAAGGAGCACTTCCACGTGGCTGCCACCGACGTCCGCCCGAAGATCAATACGCTGGCCTGCGTGGAGTGCAAGTGAGCGGAACTACATCACCAAGAAGAACCGGCGTGGCGACCCGGACCGTCTTGGAGATGAAGCTGCACTGCCCGCGTTGCAACGCGCGCACACCGCGCACCGCGAAACGCGCGCGCTAATTGGGCGCTTCGCACATGAGCGCCGTCCCCAATCTTGCGGCATGTCGTTGTCCGCTGCTTGATCCCGTCGCATTCCCCTCTCGTCACTCACCCAGGAGGTGCCGAGTCCATGGCGCATTCGAGCGAGTCCCTTCGTGGGGCGGACCTACCCGCCCACCGCCCCCGTACGAGGTCGGCCGAGAAGATCCGCGGAGTTCGCGTGGAGGCGGTCGGGGACGCGAACCCCGCCTACGTCGACCCCGGCGGCCGCGCGTGAGCTCCGGCCGCACGATGTGATCGCCCCGCCCACTTTTGTGTTCGCGATCACGTTCAAGGCGGCCGGCGAGGTCGTCCACGACCCGGAGCTGGGTCTCGACTACAGCCGCGTCGTGCACGGCGACCAGAGTTCGCCTACACGCGCCCGGTGCGCCCTGGTGACCGGCTCAGCGTCACCTCCACCATCGAGGGCATCAGGTCCCTCGCGGGCAACGATATCATCGACGTCCGCGGCGAGGTGCAACGACAGGGCGGGCGAGCACGTCGTGACCGCCCTGGACCAAGCTCGTCTCGCGCGCCGCTGAGGAGGCCTGATCGCCATGGCGACGACCATCAAGCACGCCGACGTCGAGATCGGCGCGAGCTGCCGGCGCAGAGCTTCCCGTGACGCGCGCACAGCGTCGTCGAGCGCGCGCGCCTCCGGCGACTTCAGCCCGATCCACTGGAACGAGAAGTTCGCGGTCGAGGTCGGTCTGCCGGATGTGATCGCGCACGGCATGTTCACCATGGCCGAGGCGATCCGCGTCGTCACCGACTGGGCCGGCGACCCGGCCGCGGTCGTGGAGTACGGCGTGCGTTCGTCAGCCGGTCGTCGTCCCGAACGACGACAAGGGCGCCGAGATCGAGGTCGGGCGCCAAGGTCGCGGCCAAGCTCGACGACAACCGCGTGCGGGTCGACCTGATGACGCCATGAGCGCGGGCCAGAAGGTGCTCCGGGATGTCGCGAGCGGTCGTCCAGCTGGTCTGATCGCCGCCTGTAGCTGTGTGCGTAAGGGTGCCCGGCTGGGCACCCTTACGCGCTCTCGTGGGCACCTCGTGCGTTTCCGCCCTTCGGCCGCGAGGGGTTGACGTAGATAGTGATTGGCCATCTAACTTGGTCGCATGGTCAGGATGAGTGCGGAGGAGCGGCGCGAGGCGTCATCCGTGCGGCGATGATCGAATTCGCCCGCGGCTACAAGGGCACGTCCACCGAGGCGATCGCCAAGCGTGGGTGTCTCGCAGCCGTATCTCTTCCGGCTCTTCCCGGGAAGCAGGCCATCTTCCTGAGCGTCCCGGCGTTTGCTGCGAAGCGGACCACACCGAGGGTCTTCCGCAAGGCGCGTCAGGAGGGACTCTAGGGCGAAAGAGAGACTGCATGCGATAGGGCGGCGTACCAGTCGCCTCATCGCCGACGAGACTCGGACGTGCTGCTGATGCAGATGCAGATGTAGGTCGCCGTGGCCTCCCGGCGGAGGCGTCCGGTGACCGGGAGTTCGCGGAGACGCTGCGGGCCGGCTGGATGTGTACGACACGGTCCTGCTGGCGCTGGGCGAGGGTGAGACGACGCAGTTCCTGGCGTTCGGCATGTTGGTCAACGTCCTGGTGTCGATGGGCTTCCAGCCCGATCACCGGGTGCGGACGGGCTTCTACGAGCTCAGTTTCAGCGCGAGTAGCCGACGGTGCGGGCGTCATGAGGGTGCGGTTTTCTTGTGCCCGTGAAAGTTGAGTCATCAATAACTAATCTTTCCGGATCTCGGGGAAAGCACGTGTGGGCGAGCTGCGGCGGATAGCAGGCGCGGGGGAGCGGTCTGGGCCCTCCTCATCACCAGCGTCGCCGGATTCATGGCGGCGCTCGACAGCTCTCGTCGTCACCACCGCCCTGCCGTCCATCCGCGCGGACTTCGGCGGCGCGCTCGACGACCTGGAGTGGACGGTCAGCGCGTACACGCTCACCTTCGCCGTGCTGCTGATGTTCGGCGCCGCGCTCGGTGACCGGTTCGGGCGCCGCCGGCTCTTCCTCGTCGGCCTGACGGTCTTCACCGGGGCCTCCGCCGCCGCGGCCATGGCCCCGGTATCGACTCGCTGATCGCGGCCCGCGCGGTGCAGGGCGTCGGCGCCGCGATCATGATGCCGCTCACGCTGACCCTGCTCACCGCGGCCGTCCCGGTCGCCAAGCGCGGGATGGCGTACGGGATCTGGGGCGCGGTCAACGGACTCGCGGTCGCCTCCGGGCCCTCATCGGCGGCAGCCTCACCGAGCACATCTCCTGGCACTGGATCTTCTGGCTGAACGTCCCGCTGGGCCTCGCCCTGCTGCCCCTGGCCCGGCTCCGGCTGAAGGAGTCGTACGGGTCCGGCGCCCGGCTCGACATCGTGGGCACCCTGCTCGCCAGCGGCGGCCTCTTCGGCATCGTCTACGGGCTGGTGCGCGCGCCGATCGTCGGCTGGAGCGACACGCTCGTCCTGACCGGGCTGTTCGCCGGCGTGGCCCTGCTCTGCGGGTTCGTCCGCCACGGCAGCCGGCACCAGAACCCCATGCTCCCCATGCGGCTCTTCCGGTCCCGTGCCTTCGCCGGCATCAACGCAGCGAGCCTGCTGATGTTCCTCGGGATGTTCGGCTCGATCTTCCTGCTCGCCCAGTTCATGCAGGGCGTGCTCGGCTACTCGCCGACCGAGGCGGGCCTGCGGATGCTGCCCTGGACCGGCATGCCGATGCTCGTCGCGCCGATCGCCGGATACCTGTCGGACCGGATCGGCGGCCGCCCGGTCGTCGCCGCCGGACTCTTCCTCCAGGCCGTCGGACTCGGCTGGTTCGCCGCCGTGGTCGCCGCCGACGTGTCGTACGCCGCCCAGCTGCCCGCCCTCATCGTCAGCGGCATCGGGATGTCCCTCTACTTCGCCCCGGCATCCAACCTGGTCATGTCCAGCGCCCGGCCGGACAGGCAGGGGCATCGCCTCCGGGGCCAACAACGCCACTGCGCGAGGTCGGCGGCGCCCTCGAGCATCGCGGTCATGGCGTCGATCTTCTCGGCGCAGGGCGGCTACGGCTCCGCGCAGCAGTTCGTGAGCGGCATCAGAGCCCGCCCTGTGGGTCCGGCGCCGCCGTGGTGGCCGTGGCGGGCGTCGCGGCCCTGTTCATCCCGCGGGCCCGGAGCGCCTGCAGCCACTACGGCCGTAGTGCGGGACGCCGAGCCGGCGGTTCTGGAGAGACGCCTGACCGCAGGACGCCTGACCACCAGAGCGCCTGGCCACCGGACAGCGGCCACAGGACGCCCGGCCACTGGACACCGACCTGGGAGGCGCGTCATGCCGACCCTGCCCTGGACCGTTCCGAACACCCCGCACACGCGCGCGGAGGCCGCGTCTTCGCCTCCCGCTTCGAGGCCCGCACCCTGTGCATCGCCCTGAAGTTCTTCCTCCGCACGCCCGCACGATCTGGCGCCAGGTGGGCCGCGCGCCCCGGCAGCCCTACGGAGCGACCCTGAAGGCGCAGCCCCTCAAGCGCACCTTCTGGACGCTGTCCGTCTGGGAGTCGCCCAAGGCGCTCAAGGCCTTCGCGGCCTCCCGCGCCGCACGGGCCGATCGCCGCCGGACTGCGCGACCAGATGAAGGACGCGAAGTTCGTCACATGGCAGACCACCACCGACGCACTGCCGATCGACTGGAAGCGACGCCTCTGCGGCGCCTCCCGTGAGACGCGGTACGAGAACGGCCCCGCCCGACCGGCGGGGCCGTTCTCGTACCCTGGTGCGCGATGCAGGAACTCACGAAGCCCCCCTCGCTGACCACCTTCCGGCTCGGCGGGCCCGCCACCCGGCTGCTCACCCGCGACGACCGACGCCGAGGTGGTCGACGCGGTGCGCAGAGCCGACGCCGCCGGCACGCCGCTGCTGATCATCGGCGGCGGCAGCAACCTCGTCATCGGCGACGAGGGCTTCGCAGGGCACCGCCCTGCGCATCGCCACCAAGGGCTTCGAACTCGACGGCACGAAGCTGGAGTTGGCGGCCGGCGAGGGTGTGGACCGACGCCGTGGCGCGGGACCGTCGAGGCGGGCCTCGCGGGCATCGAGTGCCTCGCCGGCATCCCGGGCTCGGCCGGCGCGACGCCGATCCAGAACGTCGGCGCGTACGGCCAGGAGGGTCTCCGCCACGATCACCGAGGTGATCGCCTACGACCGCGAGGCGGGCGAGACCGTCACGATCCCGAACGCCGAGTGCGCCTTCTCGTACCGCCACAGCCGCTTCAAGGCCGAACCCGACCGCTATGTGGTGCTGCGGGTGCGGTTCGAGCTGGAGGACGCGGACGGGCTGAGCGCGCCCATCAAGTACCCGGAGACCGCCCGCACCCTCGGCGTGGAGGCCGGGGACCGCGTCCCGGCGGCCACCGCGCGCGAGACCGTCTTGAAGCTGCGCGCGGGCAAGGGCATGGTCCTCGACCCGGAGGACCACGACACCTGGTCGGCCGGCCTCGTTCTTCACGAACCCGATCCTCACGGAGGCGGAGTTCGCCGCCTTCCACGCGCGCGCGTGGCCGAGCGCCTGGGCCCCGACGCGAAGGCGCGCGCCTTCCCCCGCGGGCGACGGGCTCACCAAGACCTCGGCGGCCTGGCTCATCGACAAGGCGGGCTTCACCAAGGGCTACGGCACGGGCCCCGCCCGCATCTCCACGAAGCACACCCTGGCCCTCACCAACCGCGGCGAGGCCACCACGGAGGACCTCCCTGACCCTCGCCCGCGAGGTCGTCGCGGGCGTGCGCGGGCCTTCGGCGCAGACGCTGGTCAACGAGCCGGTGACGGGCTCGGCGTCCGCCTCTGAGCCGCGATTTTCCATTGACCCCGTAGGCACTCGCTGATAGTGACGACGTCAGAGCAGATCGACACGTACATCAGGGGTGGGGACACAGATGAGGAGAACGGCGACAGTCAGGCTGCCCGCACGGCACGCGCAAGCGCTGCTGCGCGCGCAGAGTTCGGGCCGCGCGCGCAGGCACGGGCCGCCCCTGGAGGCGCGCACGGACCGCACGCAGGCCTTTCGCTGAATCCTCGGCCGCGCCCATGCCGCCGAGGACTGACGACGGCACGACCTGGAGGCCGAGCGCGCCTACCGCGCCGGACTCGGTACGCCTTCCGGACGACCCTGGACCTGCTCGCCGCGTACGCGGAGCCCGGTCCTGGCCTGGCGACCCCATGGAGCAGCCTCGGGCGCCTGGCGCGCGGGCGATCGGGCCGCGGACCGGCTAGCGGGAACTCGGCGCGGACTCGCCGCAGGCGCCGCGCCACGCGAGCCGGCCGACTGAGCGGTACGGCACCGCCGCGCGTCCGAGAACCGTGTCCAGCGCCACGACGCCAGGACCGCCCTGAACAGCGGCGTGGGACCCGCGCGCCGCCGCCGCGCAGGCGGGAGGAGGGCCGCACCCGGCCTGGCTTGAACGACCGGCGGCTTGCAGACGCGCCAGGGACGCTTCGCCGCGCTGGGTGCCGGACTCGGCCTCACGTGTCTGACGCGCGCCGGCCGTACGCCCGCTTTGCTCGTGCTCGGCCTGCTGGCGGGCGGCTCGGCTGCCGGTCGATGCCCGCTCTGGGACTCTCCCGAGCCGCGCTCCTGTGCGCTGACCGTGCTGGTCCCGTGCACTGCGCGAGCAGCCAAGGTGCTCTGTGGACGCGCAGGCGGCGGGCGCGCTGCGGCTGCCTCGGCACGGGATCCGCTCCGGCTCCCCGGACGTGCCGCCGCGGGACCCGGCTGCGCGAAGCAGGCGGGCCCTCGCGCCTGCCCTGACCGTCGTGGCGGGCGCGCTGCGTGCCGTCGCGGGATGGCAGTACGAGCGGTGGGCGGACTATCCGCGCTATGCGGCGGCGACGCCGAAGCCTTCCACGGGATGCCCTCGACTCGACGCGGGCGGCGTGGCCGACCAGCCGGAACTCTCTCGCTGGCGCAGACGGTGCCGGCCGACGACGCCGAACCGTTCTCCGCCGTCACAAGGACGAGAAGACCGGCGCGCTGATCGTGTCCCCGCCGGAGCACCGACCTGCACGACCAGGTTCCTCGAAGATCGCGGCAGGACGAGATGCGCGACGGGTTCGGCAGCGCGGGCATGATGCGGTGAAGGACACCTGGAGTGGCCGAACCGTGAGGCCCTGGCGGAGAGCTCGGGTGCGGCGCCTACAGCGCGTCCGGGCGTGACGTCTCGGCGTGCGCGCGCAGCCGACAAGGGCAGCATGGGCATGGTCATGGTGTCCGGTGACGACGACCGCGGGGCATCGCCAGGACCACTCGCGAACGGCGCGAGGCCACCTTGCGACCCATCGCGGAGGGGCGCGGTCGGCGGCACGCCACCCTATCGCCCTGCTTCACCGCCGCCGGGTCGTCCACCAATCGCCAGCATCGCATTGCGCCACGTCCGCGCGGGATGCTGGCCCGAGCGCGGGAAGCGCCCACGACGGTCCGGTACGAGCCGGTGAGCGGCTTGTCCTGGAGAGCGCGGGCGCACCTGGCGTCCAGTCCGTCGTGCGCTCGCCGCCACCTCGGCCTCCAGTGGCGGCCAGATCGACCGCAGACGGCGCTCGAGGACCGAGCCGACCAGTTTCACCATGGCGCGCCGGCGGAGCGGCGAGTTGGCGGGCCGCCACCGTCCTGCGCTGACCACGAGCAGCCGGCGCACGCCCTCCGCCTCCATCGCCTTGAGGACGGAGCTGCGTCAGCTCCGCGGCGACGCCCGCGTCCGCCTTCTCTTGCGGGGCGCCGAGCGGAGAGCACCGCGTCCCGGCCCGCGACCGCGGGGGCGCAGCGACTCCGGGTCCCTCAGGTCGCCGTGAAGACCTCCAAGGCGCTCCCCCGGTCACGGAGAACCGCGCCGGATCGCAGACCACCGCCGTGGACCTCGTGCCCGGCCGCCAGGGCCTGCTTGACGACCTCCTGCCCGATGCCGCCCGTCGCACCGAAAACCGTCGAGCTTCATGACCGCCTCCATGCTGCGTCACGTGGTGGGTGAGTACTCACTCACCCCCTCTCACCCTTAGAGTGAGTGGAGTACTCACCCCCGCGGCGCCGCATGCTGGGAGCCCGCATGGACCAGAAGCCGGCCCGTGTCCGCATCACCGTCGACGCGGCGCACGAACTCATGCTGAGCATCGGCCTCGCCCGCACCACCACCCAAGGCGATCGCCAAGGAGGCGGGCTGTTCCAGCGGCGCTCTACAAGTACTTCGCCAACAAGGGAGGAGCTCTTCGTGACGGTGCTCAACGAGCGCCTACCGAAGCTGGGCTCCCTCCTGGGCCGCCTTCCTCACGGAGGGCGCGGGAAACCCCGACCGCACGGTCGAGGAGAACCTCACCGACATCGCGCACGAAGCGGCGCTCTTCTACGAGCAGACGTTCCCGATGGCCGCATCCTGCACGCGGAGCCCCCAGCTCAAGCGCCGCCACGAAGAGGTGATGCGCGAGCTGGGCACCGGCCCGCACAAGCCGATCCAGGGCCTCGACGCCTATCTGAGGGCCGAACAGAAGGCGGGCCGCATCAGCGCCGGAGCTGACACGTACGCGGGCCGCCTCGCCCTCCTGGGCGCGTGCTCCCAGCGCGCCTTCGCCTACGAGATGTCCCGACCGCAGACCGCCGCAACCGGTCGACGAGTTCGCCCGGCACACGCCGCCCACGCTGCTCACCGGCATCGCATAGGCCCGCCCCGCCCCGAGCCGGCCGATCAGTCGATCAGCCGACCAACCACGCGTCCACGCCGCCGAGGAGCTTGGTCTTGACGTGCCCCGGGCGCCGCGGAGCGCGCACCGACTGCCGTGCCAGCTCGGCCAGTTCGGGCGTCGGAGAAGTCGGTGGCGGCGCGCGATCTCGTATTGGGCCGCGAGCCGCGACCCGAACAGGAGCGGGTCGTCCGCGCCGAGCGCCATCGGCACCCCGGCCTCGAACAGCGCGCAGCGGCACGTCCTCGGGCTTCGTAGACACCGAGCGCGACGTTCGACGCCGGGCACACTCGCGGTGACGCCCCGGTCGGCGAGCGCTTTCAGCAGCCGCGGGTCCTCGGCGGCCCGCACGCCGTGCCCGATCCGGGTGGCGTCCAGATCGTCGAGGCAGTCCCCGACCGAGGCCGGACCGGTCAGCTCGCCGCCGTGCGGCGCCGAGAGCAGCCCGCCCTCCCGGGCGATGTGGAAGGCCCGGTCGAAGTCCCGCGCCATCCCGCGCCGTTCGTCGCTCCGAGGCCCGAACCCGACGATGCCCCTGGTCCGCGTACCGCACCGCGCGAGCCGCGCCAGCGTCCGGGCGTCCAGCGGATGCTTCATGCGGTTCGCGGCGACGAGCACCTGCATCCGAGACCGGTCTCCCGCGACGCGCTCTCCACGGCGTCGAGGATGATCTCCAGCTGATCCAGCCCGCCCAGCCGGGGTGCGTACGACGTCGGGTCGACCTGGACTTCCAGCCACCCCTGAGCCGTCCGCGATGATCCTCCTCGGCGGCCTCCCGCACGAGCCGCTGGATGTCCTCGGGCTCCCGCAGACAGGACCGCGCCGCGTCGTAGAGCCGCTGGAAGCGGAACCATCCGCGCTCGTCGGTGGCCCGCAGCTTCGGCGGCTCCGCCCCCGGTCAGCGCCTCGGGCAGCCGCACGCCGTACTTGCCGGCGAGTTCGAGCAGGGTCGTGGGCCGCATCGACCCGGTGAAGTGCAGGTGCAGATGGGTCTCGGCAACTGACGTACGTCACGTGCTTCACGCTCCATCCCAAAGATCCTGCCGTACGTACCTGTAGTACCGGTAGCGCCTTCCACCTTCGGGGCCCCGCCCGAACGAAGAAACGGGCCGCCTCCCTGAGGAGGCGGCCTGTTCGCGAGGCTTTCTGCGCGCAGAAGCGGAAACTCAGTCCCGCGCCTCGGCCAGCAGCTTGGACGCGCGAGACGCCCTGCGACCAGGTCCTCGTCACCCAGCGCGTACGAGAGGCGCAGGTAGCCCGGCGTACCGAAGGCCTCGCCGGGCACGACGGCGACCTCGGCCTCCTCCAGGATGAGCGCGGCCAGCTCGACGGAGTCCTGCGGGCGCTTGCCGCGGATCTCCTGCCGAGCAGCCCCTTCACCGACGGGTACGCGGTAGAAGGCGCCCTTGGGCTCGGGGCAGACGACGCCGTCGATCTCGTTCAGCATCCGCACGATCGTCCTGCGACGCCGGTCGAAGGCCTCACGCATCTTCTCCACGGCGGTCAGATCGCCGGACACGGCGGGCGAAGCGCCGGCCGCCTGCGCCACGTTGGAGACGTTCGAAGTGGCGCGACTGCAGGTTCGTCGCGGCCTTCACGACGTCCTTCGGGCCGATGATCCGCACGCGCCAGCCGGTCATCGCGTACGTCTGCGACGCCGTTCACGATCGATGCAGCACTTGCCAGCGCAGCTCCGGAAGGATCGCGGGCAGCGGCGTGAACTTCGCGTCCCCGTAGACGAGCGGTGCTCGTAGATCTCGTCCGTCATGACCCACAGACCGTGCTCCACGGCCCAGCGGCCGATCGCCTCGGCGTCGGCCTCCGCTAGCACGGCGCCGCGTCGGGTTCGGCGGCGACACGAACAGCAGCGACCTTTCGATGCGCTCGGTGCGCGCGGCCCTCCAGCCGCTCGACCGGAGGCGCGGCAGCGGTCGTCCCCGTCGGCCACGACGTCCACCGGCACGCCGCCCGCGAGGCGGATCGACTCGGGGTACGTCGTCCAGTACAGCCGGGACGATGACCTCGTCGCCCGGGTCGAGGATCGCGGCGAACGCCCCGTAGATGGCCTGCTTGCCGCCGTTCGTCACCAGGATCGCGACGGCGTCGACCTCGTAGCCGGAGTCGCGCAGCGCTTCGCGGCGATCGCGGCCTTCAGCTCCGCAGACCGCCGGCCGGCGTGTAGCGGTGGAACTTCGCTCTTGCAGGCTCGATGGCCGCCTCGACGATATAGTCCGAGGTCGGGAAGTCGGGCTCACCGGCACCGAAGCCGATCACCGGGACGCCCGGCGGCCTTGAGGGCCTTGGCCTTGGCGTCGACGGCGAGGGTCGCCGACTCGGAGATGGAGCCGACGCGGGCCGAGACCCGGCGCTCGGTGGGGACGAACCAGCGGGACCCAGCGGACGGGAAGGAGTTGCAGCGCTGCCATAACCCCCATCGTTCCAGACCCGAAACCCGCCCGGCACACGGGTTTCCAAGACCATCGGATCCGGCCGCCGATCCGATGTTGATCCACTTCCCGTCGGCATCTCGTTCGACGGAGGGGCCGCGGAACACGTACACTCACTGCTCGTTGGCCTTCACCGGCCGCATTTTCTCCACAGCACTCCGTGCGTCCGGGCAGATGCGGTACGTTGGGGGAGACAAAGCGGTCGTAGCTCAATTGGTAGAGCACTGGTCTCCAAAACCAGCGGTTGGGGGTTCAAGTCCCTCCGGCCCTGCCACACTCCTTCGCCAGGATGTGTCGCATGTACGTACTGCATTGCACCGCCGTGTGGCTCAACCGGAGCGGCACGGCCACGACCCGGAATCAGGTGAGGACGAAAGTGACGGACGCCGTGGGCTCCATCGACATGCCTGATGCCCAGGATGAGGCGCCGGAGTCCAAGAAGAAGGCCCGCAGGGCAAATGGCAAGAAGGGCCCCTTCGGCCGCCTGCGCACTCTTCTACCGCCAGATCGTCGCGGAACTCCGCAAGGTCGTCTGGCCGACTCGCAGTCAGCTCTCGACGTACACGACCGTGGTGATTGTGTTCGCCGTCATCATGATCGGTCTGGTTACCGTGATTGACTATGGGTTCAACCACTCATCAAGTACATCTTCGGCTGAGCCGAGCGGAGGGCGCCGTGTCCGCGCCCCTTTCGCGTGTTCCACCCCCATGTATCCAGGAAGAAGCAGCCACCGTGTCTGACCCGAACCTGAACGACGCCATCGAGTCGGCGGAGTCCGTGGAGGACCAGCTCGACATCGTCGAGGCGGCGGACGCCGAGACCCGGACCAGGTCGAAGCTGCCGACATCGCCGCTGGTGAGCCCGCCGAGGAGGCCGCCCTCGAGGTCGAGGCCGACGGCGGGAACGACGTCGACGACGCCGAGGACGAGGCCGTCGAGGCCGAGATCGAGGCCGAGGAAGCCGTCGCGGAGCAGGTCGACCCGATCACCGCTCTGCGTGACGAGCTCGCGCGGCCTGCCCGGCGAGTGGTACGTGATCCACACCTACGCGGGCTGCGACGAAGCGCGTGAAGGCGAACCTGGAGCAGCGCGCCGTCTCGCTGAACGTCGAGCGACTTCATCTACCAGGCCGAGGTGCCCGAGGAAGAGATCGTCCAGATCAAGAACGGCGAGCGCAAGAACGTCCGGCAGAACAAAGCTGCCCGGCTGACGTGCTCGTCCGCATGGATCTGACGAACGAGTCCCGGGGCGTCGTCCGCAACACGCCGGGCGTCACCGGCTTCGTGGGGCAACGCCTACGACCCGTACCCGCTGACCCTGGACGAGATCGTCAAGATGCTCGCCCCGGAGGCCGAGGAGAAGGCCGCCCGCGAGGCCGCCGAGGCCGAGGGCAAGTTTCGGCTCCCGGCCCGCAAGGTCACCGTCGAGGTCCTGGACTTCGAGGTCGGCGACTCGGTCACCGTCACCGACGGCCCGTTCGCGACGCTGCAGGCCACGATCAACGAGATCAACGCCGACTCCGAAGAAGAAGGTCAAGGGCCTCGTCGAGATCTTCGGCCGCGAGACCCCGGTCGAGCTCAGCTTCGACCAGATCCAGAAGAACTAGTACGTCCTAGCAGCTTCTGGGCACACCGCTTCCGAACAGGTCAGATGGGCCTGCAAAAGCCTGTCTGACCTGCTCGGTTTTTGTAGCCGCGCATGGGATACCCGTTATCGTTGTGCGGTATGCCTCCATCCGGATGATCTGGACGATCATCGTTCACGAGTGGCGGCTGAACACTCACTAAGACCCGGAGAGAGAGAGCACATGCCTCCCAAGAAGAAAGAAGGTCACAGGGGCTCATCAAGCTCCAGATCCAGGCCGGCGCCGCCAGCCCGGCCCGCCAGGTCGGCCCCGCGCTGGGCCAGCACGGCGTCAACATCATGGAGTTCTGCAGGCCTACAACGCCGCGACCGAGTCGCAGCGCGGTTGGGTCATCCGGTGGAGATCACGGTCTACGAAGACCAGCTCCTTCACCTTCATCACCAAGCACCCGCCGGCCGCGAAGATGATCCTCAAGGCCGCTGGTGTCGAGAAGGGCTCCGGCGAGCCGCACAAGACCAAGGTCGCCAAGATCACCGAGGCGCAGGTCCGCGAGATCGCCACGACCAAGATGCCCGACCTCAACGCCAATGACCGGACGCCGCGTCCAAGATCATCGCCGGCACCGCCCGCTCCATGGGCATCACGGTCGAGGGCTGACACCCACCTCGTAGGTACATCCGTGGCAGGGCCTGCTCGGCCCGGACCACGACTCCTCCAGAACACACAGGAGCAGTAGTGAGCAAGCGCAGCGAGACTCTCCGCGCTGCGGACGCCAAGATCGACCGGGACAAGCTCTACGCCCCGCTCGAGGCCGTCCGTCTCGCCAAGGAGACCTCCGCGTCGAAGTTCGACGGCACCGTCGAGGTCGCCTTCCGCTCCTGGGCGTTGACCCGCGCAAGGCCGACCAGATGGTCCGTGGCACCGTGAACCTTCCGCACGGCACCGGCAAGACCGCCCGGGTCCTGGTCTTCGCGACCGGTGACCGTGCTGCGGCCGCGGAGGCCGCCGGCGCCGACATCGTCGGCTCCGACGAGCTCATCGACGAGATCTCCAGGGCCAGCGCCTGAACGAGTTCGACGCCGTCGTCGCCACCCCGGACCTCATGGGCAAGGTCGGCCGCCTCGGCCGCGTGCTCGGTCCCCGTGGCCTCATGCCGAACCCGAAGACCGGCACCGTGACCCCGGACGTGGCCAAGGCCGTGAACGAGATCAAGGGTGGCAAGATCGAGTTCCGCGTCGACAAGCACTCGAACCTGCACTTCATCATCGGCAAGGCGTCCTTCGACGACACCCAAGCTGGTGGAGAACTACGGCGCGGCGCTGGAGGAGATCCTCCGTCTGAAGCCGTCCGCCGCCAAGGGTCGCTACATCAAGAAGGCCGCCATCACCACCACGATGGGCCCCGGCATTCCGGTCGACCCGAACCGCACCCGCAACCTCCTCACCGAGGAGGACCCGGCCGCGGTCTGAGCTGCACAGCTCGCCTGAAGTCGGCGACGGGCCCCTGCACCTTCCGAGGTGCGGGGCCCGTTCCTCTTTCCCGCCCTCGTACGTACGGGCTGCGCTAGCGTCGTCGTGACCGACCCGGGGAGCGGATGAGGCACGGACGGATCGCGGCGCTCGTCGCGGCGGGCGCACTGCTGGTCGCCTGCGGCGGGCGGGAGCCGCAGGCCGACGAGGCCGCGAGCGCGCGCCCTGCGCACGGCGCAGCGGAAGGTCGCGGCGGCCGGCTCGGCGCGCGTCGAGGCGACGATGGACAGCGGCAGCCGCCTCACGTCGCAGCGCGGGCGCGCTCGGCTGGTCCGGCGGTCCCTGCGGCACCCTCGAAGTACGCGTCACCGGCGGCGAACTGGCCGCCTCCCACCCGCAAGTTGGGCGGCGACCCGTCCCAGACGCGGTTCCTGCCCGACGCGTACTACACGCGCATGACCGACGCGTTCGCCGCCTTCCAGGGCGGCCGGCACTGGATCCGCCACCCGTACGACGCGCACAGCGACCTCACCCCGGCCGACTCCCTCAAGGCGCTCGCGAAGGCCGACGACGTCCGCAGGGTCGGGCGGGAGACCGTGCACGGCGTCCGACCACCCACTACCGGGGGACCGCGGGCAAGCAGCGCATCGACGTCTGGCTCGACGCCCGCCACCTCCTGGTGCGGCGCACCCAGCGCGCGGGCGATTTCACCAGCACGGGTCCGCTACAGCGACTACGGCGCGAAGGCCCGCGCCGAGCGGCCGTCCGCCCACGACACCGTCGACTTCGACGACGTGACCGAGGCCCGCTGATCCACGGACCGCTGTCCGAGGCGTCCGATATGGTGCGCTCAGTACGCATGTTCTAAGGGGTGGGATTGAGATGACTGTTGTCGTACGACGCGCGCTCGGCACTGCCGCCGCGACCGCACTGCTCTGCACCGGGGCCGTGGCCTGCGGCGGAGGCTCGGACAAGGGGACCGAGTCGGACGCGCAGTCCCACTCGCAGATCACCCGCGCCCTGACGGCCGCGTACGAGAAGACGTCCGAGGTCAAGTCCGCCAAGGTCGAGATGACCATGAAGATGCCGTCGTCGCCGATGGCCTCGGCCACGGGCGGCGGCACCATGAAGATGTCCGGCACCATGGGCTGGGACCCCACCGTCATGGATATGACGATGAGCGGTTCCGCGCTGGCCGCCGGGGACGGATGCGCCCAAGGACATCCGCATGGTCTGGCAGGACGACGTGATGTACATGGACATGGGGCACCGCGGCCGCCAAGGACATGGACGGCAAGCGCTGGATGAAGATGGACCTCGGCGCCCTCGCGAAGGAGTCCGGCGACCAGGCGCTCACCCGCCAGATGACCGGCAGCCTGGACAGCGTGAACCAGGACCCGGCCCAGCAGATCGCGGTCCTGCTCGACTCGCCGAACCTGAAGCACATCGGCTCCGCCACGGTCGACGGCGTGAAGACCCAGCACTACAAGGGCAAGCTGACGGTCGACGAGATGATGAAGTCGAACGACTCCCTCAAGGTGCTCAGCAAGTCCGAGCGCAGCGAGCTCCTCAAGAACGTCAAGAAGGCCGGCATCAAGGACTACGACACGGAGCTGTGGGTCAACGAGGACGACCTGCCGGTCCGGATGGACGTCACGATGGACAGCGCGCAGGGCGCCGTCGAGGTCTCCGAGAAGTTCTCCGACTACGGGGCCGCGGTGAAGGTCGACGTACCGCCGGCGAACCAGACCTTCGACCTCATGGACATGCTCAAGGAGCTCGGCGACGCGGCGGGCGAGGGCGCCTCCGACAGCGACGTCTGAGCGGATTTGCTTGACACGTATCCCTTCACGTAACCTTCCACAGAAGCCAAAGACCGCTGGTCGTTGCCGCACTTTCGCAAGAGGGTGCTGGCGGCCGAAGAGATCCGCTGAAACCGCGGACGACCCGCGCAGGTGACTGTGGAAGTGCTCCTGGAGTCCTCACGGATTCTGGTCGAGCTCACGCCCCCGTGCACCTGTGCCGGGGGCGTTTCGTTTTTCCCAGCCTCCTTCTGAGCGGTCCTCATCACCCGGAAGGAGGCCGACGCTCTATGCCGACGCCCGACAAGGCTGCCGCGGTAGCCGAGCTCACGGACAAGTTCCGCAGCTCGAACGCCGCCGTGCTGACCGAGTACCGGGGTCTCACCGTGGCCCAGCTCAAGCAGCTGCGCCAGTTCGCTCGGTGAGAACTCCGAGTA
This sequence comes from Streptomyces sp. KL116D, assembly GCF_030766975.1. Classification (NCBI taxonomy): domain Bacteria; kingdom Bacillati; phylum Actinomycetota; class Actinomycetes; order Kitasatosporales; family Streptomycetaceae; genus Streptomyces; species Streptomyces sp. KL116D. Next base: position 17,677 of record NZ_JASERH010000130.1, read on the forward strand.
CGCCGTGGTGAAGAACACGCTGACCAAGATCGCGGCCAACGAGGCCGGGATCACCCACGCTCGACGACCTGTTCAACGGTCCGACGGCGGTTGCCTTCGTCACCGGTGACCCGGTGGAGTCGGCGAAGGGTCTTCGTGACTTCGCCAAGGAGAACCCGAACCTCGTCATCAAGGGCGGTGTCCTTGACGGCAAGGCGCTGTCCGCCGACGAGATCAAGAGCTTGCGGACCTCGAGTCCCGCGAGGTTCTGCTCAGCAAGCTGGCCGGTGCCTTCAAGGGCAAGCAGTCCCAGGCTGCTCAGCTCTTCCAGGCGCTGCCCTCGAAGTTCGTCCGCACCGCGGAGGCGCTTCGTGCCAAGCAGGCCGAGCAGGGCGGTGCCGAGTAATTCGGCTCGCACATTGACCGCCGCCTGAGGCGACGGTCGAAGCGGGCCGACAGTACGCCCGCCTACATGGACAACCGGCACCAGCCGATTTAGTGGAAGGATCGCCCATCATGGCGAAGCTCAGCCAGGAAGACCCTGCTCGCCCAGTTCGAGGAGATGACCCTCATCGAGCTCTCCGGAGTTCGTGAAGGCCTTCGAGGAGAAGTTCGACGTCACCGCCGCCGCGGCCGTCGCCGCTGCCGCCGGTCCGGCCCAGGGTGGCGGCGACGCCGCTGCCGCCGAGGAGCAGGACGAGTTCGACGTCATCCTCACCGGCGCCGGCGAGAAGAAGATCCAGGTCATCAAGGTCGTGCGCGAGCTCACCTCCCTGGGCCCTCAAGGAGGCCAAGGACCTCGTCGACGGCACCCCGAAGCCGGTCCTCGAGAAGGTCGCCAAGGACGCCGCGGAGAAGGCCGCCGAGGCCCTCAAGGGCGCCGGCGCCTCCGTCGAAGTCAAGTGACCTTTGCGAGTCTGCTGGACCCTCTTCGGTGAAACTGGTCCCCGAGCTGTAACACTGACGTACTGAAGGGCGATCACCCAACTGCGGTCGCCCTTCGGCGTTCGCTGGCCCGCAGGTGGACGGTGCCTTGCGATGTCGGTCGCGACGAGTATGGTGATCTCGCTGCGCCTGGCGCCACCCCTGTTCGGCCAAGAGGGGGCCTTGACGAACCGCACGCAGCGCGCAATTCTCAGGACGCGTCGTCACAACGATCCGGATCCGAGGCATGGATCGACGGCGAAGAGGGCAGTAAAGATGTGCGCTCAGCGCACAAGGAACGCCGCAGACGGTGAACGGTTGAGGACAACGAGGGTCTCAAAAACCCGCACTGGACATCAGTGGGCCTTTCTGGCTACACTGTCCCTTTCTGCGCTGCCTGTTAGCTGCTCCCTGCCTGTCACCAGGGGCATGCCTCGCCTTGAGCACTGTGGACTAAACCCGCCCTGACCTGGCCTTATCCCCAGATCAGAGGGGCCGTCCCCCTGCACGGCTTGGGACCGGTACGCGCGTAGTGAGTCCGAGCCCTCGGAAGGGACTCCCCTTGGCCGCCTCGCGCAACGCCTCGACCGCGAATACGAACAACGGCGCCAGCACCGCCCCGCTGCGCATCTCCTTTGCAAAGATCAAGGGAGCCCCTCGAGGTTCCGAACCTTTGCGCTGCAAACCGAGAGCTTCGACTGGCTGCTCGGCAACGACGCGTGGAAGGCCTGTGTCGAGGCGGCTCGAAAGGGACAGAACGTCCCCACCAAGTCCGGCCTCGAGGAGATCTTTCGAGGAGATCTCCCGATCGAGGACTTCTCCGGGTCGATGTCTCTGACGTTCCGCGACCACCGCTTCGAGCCTCCGAAGAACTCGATCGACGAGTGCAAAGGGAGCGCGACTTCACGTCTCGCCGCCCCGCTCTTCGTCACCGCCGAGTTCACTAACAACGAGACCGGTGAGACCGAGTCTCAGACGGTCTTCATGGGCGACTTCCCGCTCATGCACGAACAAGGGTACGTTCGTCATCAACGGCACCGAGCGTGTCGTGGTGTCGCAGCTGGTCCGTTCGCCCGGTGTCTACTTCGACTCCTCCATCGACAAGACGTCCGACAAGTGACATCTTCTCCGCCAAGATCATCCCGTCCCGTGCCTGGCTGGAGATGGAGATCGACAAGCGCGACATGGTCGGTGTGCGCACGATCCGCAAGCGCAAGCAGTCCGTCACCGTCCTGCCTAAGGCCTCGGTTGGACGACCGAGCAGATCCTCGAGGAGTTCGGCCAGCACGAGTCCATGCGCGCCACCCTGGAGAAGGACCACACCCAGGGCCAGGACGACGCGCTGCTCGACATCTACCGCAAGCTGCGCCCGGGCGAGCCGCCCACGCGTGAGGCCGCCTGCAGACGCTGCTCGAGAACTCTACTTCAACCTGAAGCGCTACGACCCGCGAAGGTCGGCCGCCGCATGGTGAACAAGAAGCTCGGCGCCGACGAGCCGCTGGACGCCGGCGTGCTCACCACCGACGACGTCATCGCGACCATCAAGTACCTGGTCAAGCTGCACGCCGGTGAGACCGAGACGGTCGGCGAGTCGGGTCGCGACATCATCGTCGAGACCGACGACATCGACCACTTTGGCAACCGCCGCATCCGTAACGTCGGTGAGCTGATCCAGAACCAGGTCCGTACGGGTCTCGCCCGTATGGAGCGCGTCGCGCGCGAGCGCATGACCACGCAGGACGTCGAGGCGATCACGCCGCAGACCCTGATCAACATCCGCCCCGTGGTGGCGTCGATCAAGGAGTTCTTCGGTACGTCCCAGCTGTCCCAGTTCATGGACCAGAACAACCCGCTGTCGGGGCTGACGCACAAGCGTCGTCTGAACGCCCTCGGGCCCGGGTGGTCTGCCATCCCGTGAGCGGGCCGGCTTCGAGGCTATCCGTGACGTGCACCCGTCGCACTACGGCCGCATGCGCCCGGGATCGACGACGCCCGGAAGGCCCGGTCATCGGCCTTCCGATCGGCCCGCTCGCCTCGTACGGCCGATCAACGCGTTCGGCTTCATCGAGACAAAGTACCGCAAGGTGACCGACGGTGTGTCGTCGGCGACGAGGTGGACCTACCTCACCGCCGACGAGGAGGACCGCTTCGTCATCGCGCAGGCCAACGCGCCGCTGACCGACGAGCTCCGGGTTCGCCGAGGCCTTCGCGTCCTGGTCCGCCGTCGTGGCGAGAGGTCGACTACGTGCCCGGCGCACGGATCAAGCCGACTACATGGACGTCTCCTGCCGCGCCAGATGGTGTCGGTCGCGACCGCCATGGATCCGTTCCTCGGAGCACGACGACGCCAACCGTGCCCCTCATGGGCGCGAACATGATGCGTCAGGCCGTGCTGCTGATTAAGTCCGAGGCGCCGCTGGTCGGCACCGGCATGGAGTACCGCTGCGCCGTCGACGCGCCGGCGACGTGCTCAAGGCCGAGAAGCGACGGTGTGGTCCAGGAGGTCTCCGCGACCACATCACCGCAACCAACGACGACGGCACGCGTACATGCACCACGTACCCGCCTGCACAAGTTCTCGCCAAAGCCCAACCAGGCACCTCTGTGAACCAGTAGCGTCGTCAGACGAGGGCCAGCGGGTCATTCGCCGGCCAGGTGCTGGCCGACGGTCCCGCGACCGAAGAGGGCGAGATGGGCCCCTCGGCAAGAACCTGCTCGTGGCGTCTCAGCGCCGTGGGAGGGTCACAACTACGAGGACGCCATCATCTTGTGCCAGCGGGTCTCGTCCGAGGTTTGACGTGCTCTCTTTCGATCCACATCGAAGAGCACGAGGTCGACGCGCGTGACACCAAGCTCGGCTCCGAGGAGATCGGCCTTCGGGACATCCCGAACGTCTCCGAGGAGGTCCCCGCCGACCTCGACGAGCGCGGCATCATCCGTATCGGTGCCGAGGTCGTCGCCGGCGATTATCCTCGTCGGCAAGGTCACCCAAGGGTGAGACCGAGCTGACGCCGGAGGAGCGCCTGCTCCGCGCGATCTTCGGTGAGAAGGCCCGCGAGGTCCGTGACACTCCCTGAAGGTGCCCCCACGGCGAGATCGGCAAGGTCATCGGCGTCCGCGTCTTCGACCGCGAAGAGGGCGACGAGCTACCCGGGCGTGAACCAGCTGGTTCGCGTCTACGTAGCCCAGAAGCGCAAGATCACCGACGGTGACAAGCTCGCCGGCCGCCACGGCAACAGGTGTTATCTCGAAGATCCTTCCTGATCGAGGACATGCCGTTCCTCGAGGACGGAACTCCGGTCGACATCATCCTGAACCCGCTGGGTGTGCCGTCCCGAATGAACCCGGGACAGTCCTGGAGATCCACCTCGGCTGGCTCGCCAGCCAGGGCTGGGACGTCTCCGGCCCGCGACGAGTGGGCCCAGCGCCTCCAGGCGATCGGCGCCGACCAGGTCCAGCCGCGTACGAACGTCGCGACCCCGGTCTTCGACGGCGCGTGAGGACGAGCTGGCCGGTCTGCTGGAGCACCCACCTGAACCGCGACGGCGACCGCATGGTCCTCCCCGTCCGGCAAGGCGAGGTTGTCTGACGGCCGCCCGGCGAGTTGTTCCCGGACCCGATCTCGATCGGGTACATGTACATCCTCGCTGCACCACCTGGTCGACGACAAGCTGCACGCCCGCTCGACCGGTCTGTACTGATGATCACCCAGCAGCCGCTGCGGTAAGGCCCAGTTCGGTGGCCAGCGCTTCGGTGAGATGGAGGTGTGGGCGCTGGAGGCGTACGGCGCCGCTTACGCCCTCCAGGAGCTGCTGACCATCAAGTCCGACGACGTCACCGGCCGCGTGAAGGTCTACGAGGCCATCGTCAAGGGCGAGAACATCCCCGAGCCCGGCATTCCCGAGTCCTTCAAGGTGCTCATCAAGGAAATGCAGTCCCCCAAAGCCTCAACGTGGAGGTGCTGTCCTCGGACGGCATGTCCATCGAGATGCGCGACACCGACGAGGACGTCTTCCGCGCAGCGGAGGAGCTCGGCATCGACCTGTCCCGGCGCGAGCCGAGCAGCGTCGAAGAGGTCTGACGGGTCAGGTGCGGGGGCTCAGGATGAGTCCCCGCACCGACCCCGCGACCCCCGTTTCAGACCACAGACTTACGAACCCTGAGAGGGATTGACGCATAGTGCTCGACGTCAACTTCTTCGATGAGCTCCGGATCGGTCTGGCCACCGCTGACGACATCCGTCAGTGGAGCCACGGCGAGGTCAAGAAGCCTGAGACCATCAACTACCGCACTCTCAAGCCTCGAGAAGGACGGACTCTTCTGCGAGAAGATCTTCGGTCCTTACCCGGGACTGGGAGTGCTACTGCGGCAAGCAAGCGTGTCCGCTTTCAGCGGGCATCATCTGCGAGCGCTGTGGCGTCGAGGTCACGCGCGCCAAGGTGCGCCGTGAGCGGATGGGCCACATCGAGCTCGCCGCCCCGTCACGCACATTCTGGTACTTCAAGGGCGTCCCTGTCGCGCCCTCGCCAGCCTGCCTCGACCTCGCCCCGAAGGACCTCGGGAGAAGGTCATCTACTTCGCGGCGCGACATGATCAGCGTTCGTCGACGAGGAGCGTCGTACCCGCGACCTGCCCTCCTCGAGGCGCACGTCCAGGTGGAGCGTCAGCAGGTCGAGAACCGCCGTGACTCCGACCTGAGGCCCGCGCCAAGAAGCTCGAGACCGACCTGGCCGAGCCGAGGCCGAGGGTGCCAAGGCCGACGTGCGCCGCAAGGTGCGCGAGGGTGCCGAGCGCGAGATGAAGCAGTTGCGCGACCGCGCCCAGCGCGAGATCGACCGTCTCGACGAGGTGTGGAACCGCTTCAAGAACCTCAAGGTCCAGGACCTGAGGGCGACGAGCTGCTCTACCGCGAGCGCGTGACCGCTTCGGCACGTACTTCGACGGGTCGATGGTGCCGCAGCGCTGCAGAAGCGCCTGGAGACCTTCGACCTCGAGGAGGAGGCCGAGCGCCTCCGCGAGATCATCCGTACCGGCAAGGGCCAGAAGAAGACCCGTGCGCCTGGCAGCCCAAGGTCGCTCCGCGTTCCTGCAGACCAGCAACAGCCCTAAGGGCATGGTGCTCGACTGCCGGTGCCGAAAGTCATCCTGCCGACCTGCGTCCGACGCGTGCAGTTGGACGGTGGCCGCTTGCGACCTCCGACCTGAACGCACCTGTACCGCCGCGTGATCAACCGCGAAGAACCGCCTGGTGCGCTCTTCTCGACCTCGGTGCAAGCCCGGAGATCTATCGTGAACAACGAGAAGCGCATGCTCCAGGAGGCCGTCGACGCTTCTTCGACACGCGGCCGCCGTGGTCGCCCGGGTCACGGGCCCCGGCAACCGTCCGCTCTCGAAAGTCGCCGTCCGACATGCCTGGGCGCGTCCAGAGTCGATTCCGTCGTAGAACCTGCTCGGCAAGCGAGTCGACCTACTCGGCGCGTTCCGTCATCGCCGTCGGCCCGCAGCTGAAGCTGCACCAGTGCGGTCTGCCGAAGGCCATGGCGCTGGAGCTCTTCTCGCTGGGCGCCCGTGATGAAGCGCCTGGCGTCGACCTGAACCACGCGCAGAACATCAAGAAGCGCCAAGCGCATGGTGGAGCGCGGCCGCATCGGTCGTACGGCGTCCTCGAAGAGGTCATCTGCCGAGCACCCGGTTCTGCTGAACCGTGCTCCCACTCCTGCACCGCCTCGGCATCCAGGCCTTCTCGAGCTCGCAGCTGGTCGAGCGTGCAAGGCCATCCAGATCCACCCGCTCGCCCTGCACCGCTGCGTTCAACGCGGACTTTCGACGGCGACCCGATGGCCGTGCACCTGCCGCTGAAGCGGCGCACGAAAACGCGAAAGCGTTTCACGATAAATGCGAAAACGGTTAAACACCCAGCCTCCGATTGAACGAAGTAATAC
>NZ_JASERH010000131.1:0-1812 GCF_030766975.1 Streptomyces sp. KL116D
CAGCCCTTGCGGGTCTTGACCTCGTCGGTGAGCTGGGGGACGACGTCGAAGAGGTCGCCGACCACGCCGTAGTCGACCAGGTCGAAGATCGGGGCCTCGGCGTCCTTGTTGATCGCCACGATCGTCTTCGAGGTCTGCATACCGGCCCGGTGCTGGATCGCCCCCGAGATGCCCGAGGCGATGTACAGCTGCGGCGAGACACTCTTACCGGTCTGGCCGACCTGGTTGGAGTGCGGGTACCAGCCCGCGTCCACCGCGGCCCGGGAGGCACCCACGGCCGCGCCCAGCGAGTCGGCGAGCGCCTCGATGACCGCGAAGTTCTCCGCGCCGTTCACCCCGCGGCCGCCGGAGACCACGATCGCGGCCTCGGTCAGCTCCGGGCGCCCGGTCGACTCCCGCGCCGTGCGCCCGGTCACCTTGGTGCCGGTCGCCGCCGGCGAGAACGACACCTCCAGGGCCTCGACCGCACCGGCGGCCGGGGCCGCCTCGACCGCGGCCGAGTTGGGCTTGACGGTGATCACCGGGGTGCCGGTGGTGACCTGGGTCTTGGTGGTGAAGGACGCGGCGAACACCGACTGGGTGGCCACCGGACCCTCCGCACCGGCCTCCAGGTCCACGGCGTCGGTGATGATGCCCGACTTGATGCGCAGCGCGAGGCGGGCGGCGATCTCCTTGCCCTCCGCCGAGGACGGCACCAGCACCGCGGCCGGCGCGACGGCGGCGACCGCGGCCTGCAGCGCATCCACCTTCGGCACCACCAGATAGTCCGCGTACTCCGCGGCCTCGTGCGTGAGGACCTTCACCGCACCGTGCTCGGCCAGCGCGGCGGCCGTGTCGGCGGCACCGTTGCCCAGCGCCACGGCGACCGGCTCACCGAGCCGGCGGGCCAGCGTGAGCAGCTCCAGGGTGGGCTTGCGGACGGCACCGTCCACGTGGTCGACGTAGACCAGAACTTCAGCCATGGAAATCTTCCAACTCTCGTGACGTGATGACGACTTGGCGACTCGGAGAGTCAGCGACTAGATGAACTTCTGGCCCGCGAGGAACTCGGCGAGCTGCTTGCCGCCCTCGCCCTCGTCCTTGACGATCGTGCCCGCCGTGCGCGCCGGACGCTCCGCGGCCGAGGCCACCTTCGTCCAGGCCCCCTCCAGACCGACCTCCTCGGCCTCGATGTCGAGGTCGGACAGGTCCCAGGACTGAACCGGCTTCTTCTTCGCCGCCATGATCCCCTTGAACGACGGGTAACGCGCCTCACCCGACTGGTCGGTCACCGACACCACCGCCGGCAGCGCCGCCTCCAACTGCTCCGAGGCCGCATCCCCGTCCCGGCGGCCCCTGACGGCGCCGCCCTCGACCGCAACCTCCGACAGCAGCGTCACCTGCGGCACCCCCAGCCGCTCGGCGACCAGCGCCGGCACGATGCCCGCCGTGCCGTCGGTCGACGCCATGCCCGACACCACCAGATCGAAGCCCGCCTTCTCGATCGCCTTCGCCAGCACCAGCGACGTCCCGATCGCATCCGTGCCGTGCAGATCGTCGTCCTCGACATGGATCGCCTTGTCCGCACCCATCGACAACGCCTTGCGCAGCGCGTCCTTCGCGTCCTCGGGACCCACCGTCAACACGGTGATCTCCACATCGTCATCCGAGTTCTCGGAAATCTGGAGCGCCTGCTCCACCGCGTACTCGTCCAGCTCCGACAGCAGACCGTCCACATCATCACGGTCCACGGTCAGGTCATCGGCGAAGTGCCGGTCGCCGGTCGCGTCCGGCACGTACTTCACGGTGACAACGATCCTCAAGCTCACGCCG
>NZ_JASERH010000132.1:0-47359 GCF_030766975.1 Streptomyces sp. KL116D
GTCTTGCTGGTCTTGCTTTTCGCTTTCCGGCCTTTCGGCCTTCCTGCGGTGTTGACTCTATCAGATCCTTTCGGGCCTGATTCCCAGTCAACTGGGTTTGCCTTCGCAGCTGTTGGGCCGTTCCGACGAGTGAGACTTTAGCGGAATCCCGGCCCCCGACCTAATCGGGGTCCCGCTCTTTCGAACGTGGATTCCTCATTTCGCAAAAGCGCGCACAAAGACACGACGAAAGCTCGTCGAGCGTTTGAGTAGTTCTTGCGGAATGGTTGTCCGGGGACCGGCCAGAGGCGGCGCTCACGTCGGACAACTCGGAGAACACTACGTATCGGCCCGGGGCGTGTCAACTCGGTGCCCCGGGCCGACGGGCGGTCAGCTGTTGTTGCCGGAGGCCAGGGCGCGGCTGCGGTCGCGGGCGGCTTCGAGGGCGGCGATGAGGGCGGCCCGTACGCCGTGGTTCTCGAGTTCGCGGATCGCGTTGATGGTCGTGCCCGCGGGGGACGTGACGTTCTCGCGGAGCTTGACCGGGTGTTCGCCGCTGTCGCGGAGCATCGTGGCCGCGCCGATGGCGGACTGGACGATCAGGTCGTGGGCCTTGTCGCGCGGGAGGCCGAGGAGGATGCCCGCGTCCGTCATGGCTTCGACCAGGTAGAAGAAGTAGGCGGGGCCCGAGCCGGAGAGGGCCGTGCAGGCGTCCTGCTGGGACTCCGGGACGCGGAGGGTCTTGCCGACCGAGCCGAAGATCTCCTCGGCGTGGGTGAGGTGGGCCGCGGTGGCGTGAGTGCCCGCCGAGATGACCGACATCGCCTCGTCGACCAGCGCCGGGGTGTTCGTCATGACGCGGACGACCGGGGTGCCCGCCGGCAGGCGCTCCTCGAAGAACGTGGTGGGGATGCCGGCCGCGCCGCTGATGATCAGGCGGTCGCCCGGGACGTGCGGGGCGAGTTCCGTGAGGAGGGTGCCCATGTCCTGGGGCTTCACCGTGAGGATCAGGGTGTCGGCCTGCTTGGCCGCTTCCTGGTTGGTGACCGGGGTGACGCCGTAACGGGTGCGCAGTTCCTCGGCGCGCTCCGGGCGGCGGGCCGTGACCATGAGGTCGGCCGGGGCCCAGCCGCCGCGGATCATTCCGCTGAGGAGGGCTTCACCGATCTTGCCCGTGCCGAGCACGGCGACCTTGTGGCGCGTGGTCTGGGCGGTCGTCTCGCTCATGTGGTCGTGGGCCTTCCGTGTGCGTCGTCGTCCCGTCTCGTTCACGGGCATCCTCGCACCGGGCCGGACCGGGGCAGTGGCGCGTTTCGGTGGGCGGACGGGTCAGGGGGTGCGGCGGCGGAGGGTGGCGGCGCCGAGGGCGAGGACGAGGGTCGCGCAGCCCGCGACGATCAGGGCGTCTCGGATGTAGGTGGCGGTGAGGTCGGTGTGGTGGAGGACCTCGTTCATGCCGTCGACCGCGTACGACATGGGGAGGACGTTCGAGATCGCCTCCAGGACTGGCTGCATGCGGTCGCGCGGGGTGAACAGGCCGCAGAGGAGGAGCTGGGGGAAGATCACCGCCGGCATGAACTGGACGGCCTGGAACTCGGAGGCCGCGAAGGCGGAGACGAAGAGGCCGAGAGCCGTGCCGAGGAGGGCGTCCAGCAGGGCGACCAGGAGGAGCAGCCAGGCCGAGCCGGTGACGTTCAGGTCGAGGGCCCAGAGGGCGAGGCCGGTGGCCAGGGCGGACTGGATGATCGCCAGGGCGCCGAAGGCGAGGGCGTAGCCGCCGATCAGGTCCGCTTTGGCCATGGGCATGGCCAGGAGGCGTTCCAGGGTGCCGGTGGTGCGTTCGCGGAGGGTGGCGATGGACGTCACCAGGAACATCGTGATGAGCGGGAAGATGCCGAGGAGCGAGGCGCCGATGGAGTCGAAGGTGCCGGGGCTGCCGTCGAAGACGTAGCGGAGCAGGAAGAGCATCACGCACGGGACGAGCAGCATCAGGGCGATGGAGCGCGGGTCGTGGCGGAGCTGGCGCAGGACGCGGCTCGCGGTGGCGGTGGTGCGGTGGACGTTCATGACGGGCTCCGGGTGGGGTGCGCTGCGTTCGCCTCGTCGACGAGGTGGAGGAAGGCCTGTTCGACCGTGTCCGTGCGGGTGCGGGTGCGCAGGGCGTCGGGGGTGTCCTCGGCGAGGATCTCGCCGTCCCGCATGAGGAGCAGGCGGTCGCAGCGCTCGGCCTCGTCCATCACGTGGGACGAGATGAGGAGGGTGGTGCCGTTCGTCGCGGCGAGGTGGTGGAAGAGGGTCCACAGGTCGCGGCGGAGGACCGGGTCGAGGCCGACGGTCGGCTCGTCGAGGACCAGGAGCTCGGGGGTGCCGAGCAGGGCGACGGCCAGGGAGACGCGGCTGAGCTGGCCGCCGGAGAGGTTGCCGGCCAGGGCGTTCTCGTGGGTGGTGAGGTCGACGTCGGTCAGGACGCGGGTGACGTCCGCGCGGCGGCGGTCGGCGTGGGCGCGGCCGGGCAGCAGGATCGCGGCGAAGTAGTCCAGGTTCTGGCGGATCGTCAGGTCGAGGTAGACGGACGGGGCCTGGGTGACGTAGCCGACGCGGGAGCGCAGGGTCGGGTGGCCCGCGGGCCGGCCGAGGACGGTGAGGGTGCCGGTGACCTTGGCCTGGGTGCCGACGAGGGCGCGCATCAGCGTGGACTTGCCGCAGCCCGAGGGGCCGAGGAGTCCGGTGATCCGGCCGCGCGGGACGGTGAAGTCGATGCCGCGCAGGACGGTGTGGGGGCCGCGGACGACGGTGAGGCCGGTGGCGTGGACGGCGGGGGTGGTGGCGGTGACGGGTTCCCGGGCGGTGGTGCCGCGGGGGCCCGTGGGTTTATTCATCACATGATGAATAATTCTCCGTGCGGGAGCCCGCGTCAAGGGTGGTGGGGTGGTGGGTGCAGGCCCGGGTGCTGGTGTGGGTGTGCGTGCCGGTTCGCGTGCGTGGGTCAGGGGCGGCGTACGACCGTGAGGTCCACGGCGTACGCGTCCTCGACGATGCCGTCGGGGAAGAGCCGCAGCAGTTCCGCGCGCTCGTCCGCCAGGACCGGTGCCGACTTCTCCGGGCCCATCACCGCGAAGTACGAGCGGCTGCCGAGGTGGGCCAGGTGCAGGTCGACCGGGATGCGGCGGATCCAGTGCAGGCGGTGGAGGACGGGCTCGGGGGCCGGGGTCAGGCCGAGGGAGGCGATCATGCCCGGGGCGTCGCCGCTGACGCCGTGGCGGTGGTAGCCGGGGAGGCGCTTCTGGAGGCGGGCCTCCTGGGCGGCGATCCACTCGACGTCCGGGTCCGGGACGTTCCACCACAGGGCCAGGGCGCCGCCGGGGCGGAGCACGCGGAGCGCCTCCGGGACCGAGTGGGACGGGTCGGTCCAGTGCCAGGACTGGGCGTACGTGACCAGGTCGACGCTCCCGTCCGCGAGGGGGAGAGCGTCGCCGATGGCGCGCAGCAGGGGGACGTCGGGGAGGCTGTGGCGGAGGCGGGCGCCCATGCCGGGGCCGGGTTCGACGGCGATGACGTGGGCGCCGCGGGCGCGCAGCAGGGCGGTGGCGATGCCGGTGCCCGCGCCGACGTCGACGACGCGGCTGCCGTCGAGGCGCAGGTCCGCGGCGGATTCGACGGTGTCGAAGAGCTGGGGTGGGTAGCTGGGGCGGGCCGAGGCGTACTGGTCGGCGACCGTGTCGAAGGAGAGGGCGAAGTCGGGGTGGGCGGCCGGGTGGGTGTCGTCCGTCATGGCGTCATCCGTGCGTCATCCATGGCGTCATCCTCCTGGGAGCGCGGGCCGTCTGTCGTCGGCTCGGCGTGCTTCTGCCTGCCCTGTTTCCGTTTGCTCTCCGCCTGCTTCTGTCTGCCCTGTTCTTGCTGTTCTCCGCCTGCTTCTGTCTGCCCTGTTCTTGCTGTTCTCCGCGCGCTCCCGCCTCTTCTCCGTCTGCTGCTACTTGCGCTTTTTCTTGGCCGGGTTGCCGGTGCGGCGGTTGGTGCGGCGCTCGTACTGTTCGCGGGCCGTCTCGTACTCCTGCCGGCGCAGCTTCTCGCCCGGGGCCTCCGTCAGGCAGCGCAGGGCCCAGGCGAGCAGGACGCCGACGAAGCCGATCATCAGGAAGCCGCGCAGGGACGCCTGCTTCTCGGCGTCGGGGCGCTCGGAGAAGGCGCCCCAGGTGCGGGTGAAGGCGAGGGCGCTGCAGATGGCGAACATCGCGACGACCAGGATGTTCACGAAGGAGCCGACGTCGGCGACGGCGAGGCCCTCGTAGGCGAACCGCAGGACGAAGCAGCCGGCGGCCGCGGCGACGAGGGCGCCCACGCAGACCGCGGCGCGGCGCAGCGCGTAGTTGCCGCTGTGGTCGACCCAGGTCGTCCCGAAGAATCGGATCTCCTCGGGGCGGGGGCCGGGGGTGCTGGTGTCGGGGGTGCCGGTTTCGTCGCTCACCAGTCGATTATCACCGGGGCGGCGCGCGATGGGCGCGGGCCGCCCCGGGGTGGGTCAGGCGCAGCGGGGGGCCACGTAGCCGTCGCTGCCGGTCTTCACGTAGGCGTCCGAGACGTACTCGCCGACGCCGATGTTGTCCCAGACGCTCGACGTGCCGTACGGGCCTGTCACCTTCTCACCCGGCCGCTGGCAGAAGATCGCCACCTTGGCGCCCACCGGCAGCACGCGCACCGTGCGGTACTGGGTGCCGGGGCCGCTGCGGACGTTCACGCTGTAGCCGGGCGCCACCGGGTAGTACGTCTGCTGCGCCGCAGCGGGCGCGGCGGCCGGGGTGGCGGCCGCCGCCGGCACGGTCACGGCCGCCGTCGTGAGCAGGGCTCCCGCGGCGACCCCCGTGAGCAGTACCGCTCTCGTTCCCCTGAACCTCATGTGTGTTCCCCTCCGTCTCCGTACGGGCCGATCCGGTCGCCCGGTCGGCAGGTGGTCTCCGTGGTCGAGTCCCGGTCAGGCGCAGCGCGGCGCCACGTAGCCGTCGCTGCCCGTCTTCACGTAGGCGTCCGAGACGTACTGGCCGTTGCCGATGTTGTCCCAGAGGTTCGTGGTGCCGTACGTGCCGGTGACCCACTCGCCGGGCTTCTGGCAGTTGATCGGCACGCTCGCGCCGAGCGGCAGCACGCGCAGCAGCTGGTACTGGGTGCCCGGGCCGCTGCGGACCTTCAGGCGCACGCCCGACGCCACCGGGTACCGGTGGGCCGCCTCTGCCGCTGCGATGTCCGCCGCGTCTGCCGCGGCTATGTCCTCGACTGCTTCCGGTCCGTTCCCAACGGCCATGTAGGCCACCCCCGTTGAAAGATCCGTCCGTCGCCCCGTGCGACCCGCGCAGGCTAGCAAGCCCCTCCGGCATCGCACGCACCATCGACTAGGCTCCGTGCGTCGCGCTTGCGGACTCAGAACACGGGGGTGGACGATGCCGCCGCTGCGCAGCACCGGACCTGGCCGGGAAGCGGAACAGCCGGGGTACGCCGGTCGCTACCGCCTCGAGGAGTGCCTCGGGTCCGGCGGCATGGGCGTGGTCCATCTGGCCACGTCCGCATCGGGCCTGCGCCTGGCCGTCAAGGTGGTGCACGCCGAGTTCGCCGCGGATCCCGAGTTCAGGGCTCGTTTCCGGCAGGAGGTCAGCGCCGCGCGCCGGGTCAGCGGCGCCTTCACCGCGCCCGTGGTCGACGCCGACCCGCATGCCGAACTGCCGTGGATGGCCACGCTGTTCATTCCCGGCGACACCCTCTCGGAGCAGGTCAAGCGGAACGGTGCGCTGAGCGCCGCTGACGTGCGCAGACTGGGGGCGGGGCTGGCCGAGGCGCTGCGCGACATCCATCGCGTCGGCGTCGTCCACCGCGATCTCAAGCCGAGCAACGTGCTGCTCGCGGCCGACGGGCCCAAGGTCATCGACTTCGGCATCTCGCGCCCGGCCGACAGCGATCTGCGCACGGAGACCGGGAAGTTGATCGGCTCCCCGCCCTTCATGGCACCCGAGCAGTTCCAGCGGCCGCGCGAAGTGGGGCCTGCGGCGGACGTGTTCGCGATGGGCGCGGTGCTCGCGCACGCCGCGACCGGGCGCGGCCCCTTCGACTCCAACAGTCCGTACGTCGTCGCGTACCAAGTGGTCCACAACGAACCGGACCTGGCCGGGGTGCCGGACGATCTGGTGCCCTTGATCCTCCGCTGCCTGGCCAAGGACCCCGCCGACCGCCCCTCCCCCGCCGAGGTGATGGAGGCCCTGCAGCAGCCCGCGGCCACGCCCCGCATACCGGCGCAGCGGCGGCCGGACCCGCATGAGCTGGTCCCGGAGCCGAAGGGCGCCGACGGTGTCGGGCCCGGTGTGCGGACGCCTTCCAAGGTGCGGCCCGGGACCGTCGTCACGCGGCTGCGCGGCAGACGCTCCCGGGTGATCCTGGCGGCCGCCGTCGGCGTGCTGCTGGTCGCGGGCGCCGCCGCGGCGGCCGTGGGGACGCTGTCCTCGGACGACCCGGGTGCGCCGGACGGGAACCGGCTCGCCGCGGAGCCGGCCCGGTTCCAGCCCTGGAGCACCCGGCTCGGCTCGGCGGAGGGACTGCCGCCGGTGTGCGCCGCGGGGGCGGGCGCCCTGTACTGCGCCACCTTGGGCGGGGTCACCACGCGCCTCGACCCTGCGGACGGCCGGACCGTGTGGCGGCACTCCACGGGAGCGACGTCCACCGCGTCCGTGACGGTGTCCGGCGGCCTGCCGCACCTCGTCTCAGGGAACCGCCTCGCGGCGCTCGATCCCCGTACGGGCAAGGCGCGCTGGACCGTGGACACGACGGCGTACGCGGCCGTCGTGCACTCCTCCGACAGCACGCTGCTCGTCGCGGACGACGGAATGGTCCGGGCCCTGGACAGTGCGACGGGGCGGCCTCGGTGGACGAAGGAGATCGGCGGGCTCGGGACGCAGTGGGTGGCCGGTGCCGCGGGGACCTTCTTCGCCGCCACGCCCACGGACGACGGCTCGGCCACGACCGTGAGCGCCGTGTCGGCGAGCGACGGTGCCGTGCTCTGGACCGCCCGGGCCCGCGGCGGGCTGCGCCCCTTCGCGGCCGGGGCCGGAGCCGTGCACCTGCTGTCGGTCGACGCCGAACAGATGACAGACGCGGTCGTCCGGATCGACACGAAGAGCCGGGCGGTGCACCGCGTGGTCCTGCCCACCCCCGTCGACCAGGCGGAGGCCACCGAGAGCGGCGGCACCGTCTACGTCTACGCGGCCGGGGGCGCGCTCCTGGCCGTCGACACCCGCGCGGCGACCGCGGCGCGGGACGCCGTGCGCTGGCAGCGGGACACCTCGGTCAGCCGCCCCTCGCGACCGGTGGCGGCGGACGGCCGGCTCTACTTCACGTCCCCCGACGGCCGCCTCCTCGCCACCTCCGTCACCACCGGCACCCCCCTCGGCCAGACCCGCCCCCGCCCCGCCGCCCGGCCCGACCGGGTGGTCGGGGAGTTGGGGGCGCCGGTGGTGGTGGGTGGGCGGGTGTACGGGAGTGGGCCCGACGGGAGTGTCTTCGGGGTGGCCGGGAGCCGCCCCGGAGACTGGTGAGGACGGGGTGGCCGGGAGCCGCCCCGAAGACTGGTGACGTGACCTGTGACGGGTGACCTGCGGGGTCAGCCCAGCTTGGAGACGTCGCGGACCGCGCCGCGGTCGGCGCTGGTGGCCATCGCGGCGTAGGCGCGCAGGGCCGCGGAGATCTTGCGCTCGCGGCCCTTCGGGGCGTACACGCCGTTCAGGGCCTCGCGGCGGGCCGCCAACTCCTCGTCCGTGACCAGGAGTTCGATCGTACGGTTCGGGATGTCGATGCGGATGCGGTCGCCGTCCTCGACGAGCGCGATCGTGCCGCCGGACGCCGCCTCGGGCGAGGCGTGACCGATCGACAGGCCCGACGTGCCGCCGGAGAAGCGGCCGTCCGTGACGAGCGCGCAGGCCTTGCCCAGGCCGCGGCCCTTCAGGTACGAGGTCGGGTAGAGCATCTCCTGCATGCCGGGGCCGCCCTTGGGACCCTCGTAGCGGATGACGACGACGTCGCCCTCCTTGACCTGCTGCGTGAGGATCTTCTGGACGGCCTCCTCCTGCGACTCGCAGACGACGG
Source organism: Streptomyces sp. KL116D (assembly GCF_030766975.1). Taxonomy (NCBI): domain Bacteria; kingdom Bacillati; phylum Actinomycetota; class Actinomycetes; order Kitasatosporales; family Streptomycetaceae; genus Streptomyces; species Streptomyces sp. KL116D. Next base: position 8,101 of record NZ_JASERH010000132.1, read on the forward strand.
CCGGGCCCTCGAAGGTCCAGATGGACTCGTCGACGCCGGCCGTCTTCACGACGCAGCCGTCCTCGGCCAGGTTGCCCTTGAGGACCGCGAGGCCGCCGTCCTGGGAGTAGGCGTGGGCGACGTCGCGGATGCAGCCGCCGGCCGCGTCCGTGTCGAGGGAGTCCCAGCGCTTCGACTGGGAGAAGGCGGTGGCGGAGCGCTCGCAGCCGGGGGCCGCGTACCAGAGGTCCTCGGCCTCCGGGGAGGCGCTGCCGCTGCGCACGTCCCAGGTGTCGAGCCACTCCTTGATCGAGGGGCTGTGGACCGTGTGCACGTCCTCGTTGAGCAGACCGCCGCGGTACAGCTCGCCGAGGATGGCGGGGATGCCGCCGGCCCGGTGCACGTCCTCCATGTAGTACGTCTTCGAGCCCGCGACGTTCGGCGCGACCTTGGCCAGGCAGGGGACGCGGCGCGAGACGGCGTTGATGTGGTCGAGGTTGTAGTCGACCTCGGCCTCCTGCGCGGCGGCCAGCAGGTGCAGGATCGTGTTCGTGGAGCCGCCCATCGCGATGTCCAGCGCCATCGCGTTCTCGAACGCGGCGTGGGTGGCGATGTTGCGCGGCAGGACCGAGGCGTCGTCCTCGCCGTAGTACCGCTTGGTCAGCTCGACGACCGTGGCGCCGGCCCGCTCGTACAGCTCCTTGCGGCCCGTGTGGGTGGCCAGCAGCGACCCGTTGCCCGGCAGGCTCAGGCCGATGGCCTCGGTCAGGCAGTTCATCGAGTTGGCGGTGAACATGCCGGAACAGGAGCCGCAGGTCGGGCAGGCGTTCTCCTCGATGCGGAGGATGTCCTCGTCGGAGATCTTGTCGTTCACGGCCTCCGACATCGCGTCGACCAGGTCGAGCGTGCGGACGGTGCCGTCGACGAGGGTGGCCCGGCCGGACTCCATCGGGCCGCCGGAGACGAAGACCGTCGGGATGTTCAGGCGGAGTGCCGCCATCAGCATGCCCGGGGTGATCTTGTCGCAGTTCGAGATGCAGATCAGGGCGTCGGCGCAGTGGGCCTCGACCATGTACTCGACCGAGTCCGCGATCAGGTCGCGGGAGGGCAGGGAGTACAGCATGCCGCCGTGGCCCATCGCGATGCCGTCGTCGACGGCGATCGTGTTGAACTCGCGCGCGATGCCGCCGGCCGCCGTGATGGCGTCGCTGACGATGCGGCCGACGGGCGCCAGGTGCGTGTGACCTGGCACGAACTCGGTGAACGAGTTGGCGACCGCGATGATGGGCTTCCGGCCGATGTCCGCACCCGGTACACCGGAGGCTCGCATCAGGGCGCGGGCGCCCGCCATGTTGCGGCCGTGGGTGACTGTGCGGGACCTCAGCTCGGGCATCGTCGCTCGCTCCTTCAGACAGAACTGACAGGTGTACGAGCCTACGCCGAGGTTCCGAGGCCCGGACAGGGTGTCCGAATGTCGGGACGATCGTCTCAGGATCGGCCGGTGACCTGAGAGCTTGCCGGCGAGCTCAGGGCCTGCCTGCGGGATCAGGACCTGCCTGCGGGCTCAGGACTTGCCTGCGGGCTCCGCGTGACCGGTGAGGTGGCCCTGGACGACGGGGGCGATCCGGGCGACGACCGTCTCCGGGTCCGCCGAGGCGAGCGGCTCCACCTTGATCACGTAGCGGAGCATGGCGGTGCCGACGAGCTGGGCCGCGGCCAGCGTGACGCGCAGTTCCGCCTCCTCGTCCGGGATGTCGAGGCGGCGGGCGATCCGGCCGAGCAGCTGGGCGGCGATGAGCCTGCGGAAGACGGCGGCGGCCGCCTCGTTGTTGACCGCCGAGCGCACGATGGCGAGCAGCGGGGTGCGGGTCGCCGGGTTCTCCCAGATGCCGAGGACGAACCGGGTCAACCGCTCCCCGATGTCGTCGAGCGGGCCCTCCTCCAGCACGGCCGGGGCCTGGAGCGCGGGCGCGAACGCCGTCTCGATCGACGCCGCGAAGACCTGCTCCTTGGTGCCGAAGTAGTGGTGCACGAGCGCGGAGTCGACCCCGGCGGCCTTGGCGATGCCGCGCACGGAGGCCTTCTCGTAGCCCCTCGCGGCGAACTCCTCGCGGGCCGCTTCGAGGATCCGGGTCCTGGTGTCACCGCTCTCGCTGCGCGCGGGGCGGCCGCGACGCCGGATCGGCTCGCTCATGAACGCGGCACCCGCATCGCGGACGCCAGGTGCAGCCGGGTGAAGGCGAGCGCCTCGGCGAGGTCGGCCTCGCGTTCGGCGCCGGACATCGCCCGTCGCGTGTTGACCTCGATGACCACGTGCCCGTCGAACCCGTTGCCGGCCAGCCGCTCCAGGAGCTCGGCGCACGGCTGCGTGCCGCGGCCCGGCACCAGGTGCTCGTCCTTGTTCGACCCGTTGCCGTCGGCGAGGTGGACGTGACCGAGGCGGTCGCCCATGCGGTCGATCATCTGCATCGCGTCGGTGCGGGCGGTCGCGGTGTGGCTGAGGTCGACGGTGAAGTGCCGGTAGTCGTCCTTGGTGACGTCCCATTCGGGGGCGTACGCGAGCATCTCCCGGTCCCGGTAGCGCCACGGATACATGTTCTCTACGGCGAACCGCACATCCGTCTCGTCGGCCATCCGCCAGATGCCGCCGACGAAGTCCCGGGCGTACTGGCGCTGCCAGCGGAAGGGCGGGTGCACGACCACCGTCGACGCCCCGAGCCGCTCCGCCGCGGCCTTCGCGCGCTGCAGCTTCACCCAGGGGTCCGTGGACCACACCCGCTGCGTGATCAGCAGACATGGCGCGTGCACGGCGAGGATCGGGATCTGGTGATAGTCGCTCAGCCGCCGCAGCGCCTCGATGTCCTGGCTCACGGGGTCGGTCCACACCATGACCTCGACGCCGTCGTAACCCAGGCGTGCGGCTATCTCGAAGGCCGTCGCCGTCGACTCCGGATAGACCGAGGCGGTCGACAGGGCGACCTTCGCATCCGGGATGCGCACCACTGGTTCTGCCACGGGGACAGAGTACGGGCCCCGGCATCGGCACGGGCGGCTCCGCCGGGGGTGGGTGGGCGGGATCACGTCCACCGCCCTGTCGCCGCGTCGCCGGGTGCGGGCCGGTGGGGGCTGGTCGCGCCCTGCGGCGCAGCCGGCTGATGACACAGCCCCGCGCCCCTCAGGGCACGGCTGCGCGCCGTGGTCGCGACTGGCTTGTTCGCCGACTGGAGGCGCGTCGTGGTTGCTCGCGCAGTTCCCCGCGCCCCTGGAGGCCTGCGGCCTCCTGGAGGCGCACGACGTGCGCCTTTCAGGGGCGCGGGGAACGGCGCGAGAAGTCCCACCGGCCCGCGCCCGGTGACGAAGAGTGGACGGCAGGCGCGTCCCGGGGTTCACACCCCGGGCAAGTGGTCCAGCCGGCGCAGGATGACGCCTTCCCGTAGCGCCCACGGGCAGATCTCGACCGATTCGACGCCGAAGAGGTCCATCGCGCCCTCCGCCACCAGCGCCCCGGCCAGCAGCTGACCGGCCCGGCCCTCCGAGACCCCGGGAAGCTCGGACCGCTCCGCCTCCGTCATCGCGGCCAGCTGCGGGACCCAGTCCTCCAGCGACTTGCGCTTCAACTCCCGCTGGACGTAAAGACCTTCGGCCGATCTCGCCGCCCCGGCCAACCGCGCCAGCTGCTTGAACGTCTTCGACGTGGCGACCACGTGGTCCGGCGCCCCGAACCGGCTGAACTCCCCCACCGTCCGGGCGATCTGCGCCCGCACGTGCCGCCGCAGCGCCTTCACGTCCGCCGGGTCCGCCGGGTCCCCGGGCAGCCAGCCGGCGGTCAGCCGGCCCGCGCCCAGCGGCAGCGACGCCGCCGCGTCGGGTTCCTCGTCGATCCCGTACGCGATCTCCAGCGATCCGCCGCCGATGTCGAGCACCAGCAGCCGTCCCGCGGACCAGCCGAACCAGCGCCGGGCGGCCAGGAACGTGAGCCGGGCCTCCTCGGCGCCGCTGAGCACCCGCAGCTCGACACCGGTCTCGTCCTTCACGCGCGCGAGCACCTCGTCGGCGTTGCTCGCCTCGCGCACCGCGGACGTGGCGAACGGCAGCAGGTCCTCGACGCCCTTGTCCTCCGCGGCCTCCAGGGCGCCCCGGATCGTGTCGACGAGCCGCTCCACCCCGTCGGGCCCGATCGCCCCGCGCTCATCGAGGAGTTGGGCGAGGCGAAGATCCGCCTTGTGCGAGTGCGCGGGCAGCGGGCGGGCGCCGGGGTGCGCGTCCACCACGAGCAGATGAACCGTATTCGAACCCACGTCGAGGACACCGAGTCTCATGTACGGAACGCTACTGCGCGTACGGGCGTTGCCGTCCGGCAAGGTCGGTACGGACTCCGTGACGCGCTTACTCTGGAACCGTGCCAAAGACGAAAAAGGCCAAGGCCGACAAGAGCGACAAGAAGTCCAAGTCGGCAAAGCAGAAGCAGAAGCAGGCCCCGACGACAGCAGGGTCCCAGGGGAGCCCGGACGAGAAGTCCATCGACTTCCCGCGGGCCTGGGTCGAGTTCCCGGATCCGGCGGACGACGAACAGGTCTTCCGCTGCGATCTGACATGGCTGACCTCTCGTTGGACGTGCATCTTCGGCAGCGGCTGCCAGGGCATCCAGGCGGGGCGCGCGGACGACGGCTGCTGCACGCTGGGCGCGCACTTCTCGGACGAGGACGACGAGAAGCGCGTCGCCGGGTACGTGGCACGCCTCACCCCCGACATCTGGCAGCACCACGACGTGGGCACGGAGACGGGCTGGGTGTCCAAGGACGAGGACGGCGAGCGCCAGACCCGTCCGTACAACGGCTCGTGCATCTTCCAGAACCGCCCGGGGTTCGAGGGCGGCGCGGGCTGCTCGCTGCACATCCTGGCGATCAAGGAGGGCCGCGAGCCGCTGGAGACGAAGCCGGACGTCTGCTGGCAGCTGCCGATCCGGCGCACCTACGAGTGGATCGACCGGCCCGACGACACCCGGGTGCTCCAGGTCTCGATCGGCGAGTACGACCGCCGGGGCTGGGGTCCTGGCGGCCACGACCTGCACTGGTGGTGCACGTCGGCGACCTCGGCGCACGGCGCGGGCGACCCGGTGTACGTCTCGTACCGCCCCGAGCTGACCGAGCTGATGGGCAAGGCCGGCTACGACAAGCTGGTCGAGCTGTGCGAGGAGCGCCTCGCGGTGCTGCCCAAGGGGCTGCCGCTCGTCGCTCCCCACCCGGCGGACCCGGCGGACCCCGCGTAACACCGAGCAACACCGCGTACTCGTGGGGCTCAGGGGGACTGCGTCGGCGACGTCGAGTCTCCCGGGCCCGACGGGTCGGTCGGCGCGGGCGAGGAGTCGGTGGGGGTGGGGTCGGGCTCGGACGGTGACGGGTCGCTCGGTGTCGGGTCCGGGTCCGAGGGCGTCGGATCACTGGGGGTCGGGTCCGGGTCGGACGGCGTCGGATCGCTCGGCGTCGGGTCCGGGTCGGGACCGCCGGTGCCGGGGCCGGGCCCCGGTGCCCCCGTGCCGGAGCGCCCGTAGCCCTCGATGGAGATGACGGCCCCGGACGGATCGATCCCGACGCGGGCGCTCCAGTGCCCCTCCGGCTCCCGGAGGTGGTCGACGTAGACCCGGACGGTGACCGACTCGCCGGGCCGCAGCGTGCCCGACGCCTGGCTCAGGTACAGCCAGGACGCCCGGGTGTACGCGGACCAGTGCACGGCCGAACTGCCGGACGCGGTCAGCGTGACGAGCGTCGTGTCGCCGCTGGGCTGGGCCTCCACGGTGAGCCGGCCGGGGCCCGTGCCCGCGCGCGTGGGCGGCGAGATGACCTCCACGGAGACGTCGGGCGAGCGGCTGCCGTTGGTGAAGCGGGGGTCGGGGGTGGTGCGCGCGTTGCCCGCGTTCTCGTACGCGTCGCCGGTCCGCTCCCCGCCCAGCTCGTCGGCCTCGCCCAGCTCACTGGCGCTCACCGAACGTCCGTCGGTGCCCTCGCCGGTCTGCGGCGCTCCCCGGTAGGCGGCCCACAGCGCGAGGACGGGCGCGGCCACCACGGTGGCGACGACGGTCGTCGTGACGGCTCGCGCGCGGAGCCGGTCGCGCCGGGCGGCCCGGTCCTTCGGATCCATCGGGAAGCCGCGCCGGTCGAAGCGCGGGGCGCCCGGGTGCGGGGCGTGCATCGCCTGGTGCAGGGCCGTGCGGGGCGCCTCCACGAGGGGCAGCGCGGCGGGGGTCACGGAGGTGCCTGGCCAGGTGCCGGGCGCGGCGCGCTCGGCGGTGCGGCGGCAACGCGGGCAGTCGTCGACGTGCCGGACGAGCTCGCGGCGCAGGGCGGCGGACAGCAGCAGCTGGTTGTCCCCGGTGAGGCGGGCGACGCTGGGGCAGGTGCCGGTCTCGACGACGGCGAGCGCGGCGCGGGTCCGCTCGACCTCGCAGGCGGCGGCGGAGAGCAGCTCGCGGGTGACGCCGGGGTCGGTGCCGAGGGCGGCGGCGACCTCGCGCGGGGAGAGCTGGTGACGCACGGCCAGTTCGAGCGCCTCGCGCTGCTCCGGGGTCGTGCCGGCCGCCTCCGGCCAGGCGAGCTGGGCGAGTTGGCGGCGGCGCTCCTCCTGGCGGAGCGCGTCCGGGGCCGGGGCCGGGTCCGGCTGCTGCTCGGCGGGCGGCCGCCGGTCGGTCCTGCCCGTGGCGTGGCTGCCCTGCCGCCTGCGCTTGGCCTCCGCGAGGCGGCGCAGGCAGGACCAGCGGGCCAGCGCGTACAGCCAGGCCCTGCGGTCGGCGTCGGACCCGGCGGACGGGGCGCGGCCACCGCGCCGCTCGGCGAGCGCGAGGGCGTCCCCGAGGGCGCCGATCGCCTCGTCGTGGTCGCACAGGACGGAGAGACAGTAGGTGAACAGGCCGTCCAGATATGGCTCGTAGCGGACGGGCGGGCGCTGGGGAACAGCGCGCGGCACCGGCCGCCTCGCCCCGGCGCGGTGCGCCCGGTGTGCGCCGGTGGTGTGCGTGGGGGGTTCCGGCCTGCTGCTCATCACCCGTGCGACCGTAGGGGGCGGGTGGAGTCCCTTCCGCCCCCTTGAGCACATTTAATCCTTACGGGTGAAACGATCCCTCAAAAGGGGACAGGAACCGCGGATTCCGTGGCCAGTACGGCTACGCGGGGCAACCGACAGCGGCACATGGCAGGGGCGATGGCCGTCGGACGGCGGTCGTCGGCCGCGTCGGCCGCGTCGGCCGCGTCGGCCGCGTCGGCCGCGTCGGCCGCGTCGGCCGCGTCGGCCGCGTTGTCAGTGGGGCCCGCTACGGTTCCCTCCATGGCTGCCCGTACCAAATCCGCGAAGGACCGTCCGTCGTACCGCTGCACCGAGTGCGGCTGGCAGACGGCCAAGTGGCTGGGCCGCTGCGCCGAGTGCCAGGCGTGGGGGACGATCGAGGAGTACGGCGCGCCCGCGGTGCGCACCACCGCGCCCGGCCGCGTCACGACGTCCGCCGTGCCCATCGGCGAGGTGGACGGCAGACAGGCCACGGCCCGCTCCACCGGGGTGCCCGAGCTGGACCGGGTGCTCGGCGGCGGTCTGGTCCCCGGCGCGGTGGTCCTGCTCGCCGGCGAGCCCGGCGTCGGCAAGTCCACGCTGCTGCTCGACGTCGCGGCCAAGTCGGCGAGCGAGGAGCACAAGACCCTCTACGTGACGGGTGAGGAGTCGGCCTCCCAGGTGCGGCTGCGCGCCGACCGCATCAAGGCGATCGACGACCACCTGTACCTGGCGGCGGAGACCGACCTCTCCGCGGTCCTCGGCCACCTGGACGCGGTGAAGCCGTCGCTGCTGATCATGGACTCCGTGCAGACGGTGGCCTCGCCGGAGATCGACGGGGCGCCGGGCGGCATGGCGCAGGTGCGCGAGGTGGCCGGGGCCCTGATCCGCGCCTCCAAGGAGCGCGGCATGTCCACCCTGCTCGTCGGTCACGTCACGAAGGAGGGCGCGATCGCCGGCCCGCGCCTCCTGGAGCACCTGGTCGACGTGGTGCTGAACTTCGAGGGCGACCGGCACGCGCGGCTGCGCCTGGTCCGCGGCGTCAAGAACCGGTACGGGACGACGGACGAGGTCGGCTGCTTCGAGCTGCACGACGAGGGCATCACGGGTCTCGCCGACCCCAGCGGCCTCTTCCTGACCCGGCGCGCCGAGCCGGTCCCCGGCACCTGTCTGACCGTCACCCTGGAGGGCCGCCGTCCCCTGGTCGCCGAGGTCCAGGCCCTCACGGTCGACTCGCAGATCCCCTCGCCGCGCCGCACCACCTCCGGCCTGGAGACGTCCCGCGTCTCGATGATGCTGGCCGTGCTGGAGCAGCGCGGCAGGATCAGCGCCCTGGGCAAGCGGGACATCTACTCCGCGACGGTCGGCGGCGTGAAGCTCTCCGAGCCCGCGGCCGACCTGGCCATCGCGCTCGCGCTCGCCTCCGCCGCGAGCGACACCCCGCTGCCCAAGAACCTCGTGGCGATCGGAGAAGTGGGCCTTGCGGGCGAGGTCAGGCGGGTCACGGGCGTCCAGCGCCGGCTGGCCGAGGCACACCGGCTCGGGTTCACGCACGCCCTCGTACCGGCCGATCCCGGCAAGGTCCCGCCCGGTATGAAGGTCCTGGAAGTCGCCGATATAGGGGACGCGCTGCGGGTGCTGCCGAAGAGCCGTCGCCGAGAGGCCCCACGGGAGACGGAGGAGCGCCGGTAGACTTTGCCCTGGTCTCGCCCGTGCGTACGAACGTGACGAACTCCAGGGCACCCCACAGTCTGCGATCCGGAGGAGTGCAGTGGCAGCCAACGACCGGGCGTCAGCTCCCGGCAAGTCCGGCGGGAGCTCCAGCGTGGACGGTCTGATGCGCGCCGCGCTGAGCGCGGTCGCGCCCGGCACCGGCCTGCGCGACGGCCTGGAGCGCATCCTCCGTGGCAACACCGGCGGGCTCATCGTCCTCGGCTCCGACAAGACGGTCGAGTCGATGTGCACCGGTGGCTTCATCCTCGACGTCGAGTTCACGGCCACGCGCCTGCGCGAGCTGTGCAAGCTCGACGGCGGCATCGTCGTCTCCTCGAACCTGGACAAGATCCTGCGGGCCGGCGTGCAGCTGGTCCCGGACCCGACGATCCCGACCGAGGAGACCGGCACCCGGCACCGCACGGCGGACCGCGTCAGCAAGCAGGTCGGCTTCCCGGTCGTCTCGGTCTCGCAGTCGATGCGGCTGATCGCCCTGTACGTGGACGGACAGCGCCGCGTCCTGGAGGACTCGGCGGCGATCCTGTCCCGGGCGAACCAGGCGCTGGCGACCCTGGAGCGGTACAAGCTCCGGCTCGACGAGGTCGCGGGCACGCTGTCCGCCCTGGAGATCGAGGACCTGGTCACGGTCCGGGACGTCACGGCGGTCGCCCAGCGCCTGGAGATGGTGCGCCGCATCGCCACCGAGATCGCCGAGTACGTCGTCGAGTTGGGCACCGACGGCCGACTGCTCGCCCTGCAGCTCGACGAGCTGATCGCGGGCGTCGAGCCCGAGCGCGAGCTCGTCGTGCGGGACTACGTGCCCGAGCCGACGGCCAAGCGCTCCCGCACCGTGGACGAGGCACTGACCGAGCTGGACGCGCTGCACCACGGCGAGCTGCTCGAACTGCCCATCGTGGCGCGGGCGTTGGGGTACACGGGCTCGCCCGAGGCGCTGGACTCGGCGGTGTCGCCGCGCGGCTTCCGGCTGCTGGCGAAGGTGCCGCGGCTGCCGGGCGCGATCATCGACCGTCTCGTCGAGCACTTCGGCGGACTGCAGAAGCTGCTCGCCGCCAGCGTGGACGACCTGCAGACGGTCGACGGGGTCGGCGAGGCCCGGGCGCGCAGCGTCCGCGAGGGCCTGTCCCGGCTGGCCGAGTCGTCGATCCTCGAACGCTACGTATAGCCGCGTAACCGCGTAACCGTATGGCCGCGTAGCCGTGCAGCCCGGACCGATCCGTCCGGGGCCGCTCAGTCGGCTGCGTCGGCTCAGTCGGCCTTCAGCACGAACGACGCCTGCGCCCCGGCCAGTTGGGCCGCCTTCACCTCGACCAGGTACGTGCCGGCCCCGGCCGCTCCCGCGGAGGGCGTCGCGCACTGCGGGGCGCTCGGCCGGCGGTCCCACGTCAGCGCGTGCGTGACCTTGCCGCCCGCCGGCACGCGCAGCAGCAGGGTGCCGGAGCCCGCCGGGCAGTCCTCGGACGACCAGAACTTCTTGTCGCCGTCCGCCTTGGTGATCGTCACCACGGCGCTCTTCGGGCCGAGATCGACCTTGCAGGACTTGTCCGTCGAGTTCTTGGCGATCAGTTCGAGCTTCGGCTTCTCGCCGGGGGTGTACGCGTTGTGGACGCTGCGCACGGACAGGGCGACGCCGCCCGCCGTGCAGTCGGGCAGGCTGGAGCCGGCCGGGACCTGGTCGCCCGCGGACGAACCGCCGCCACCGCCACCGCCGTCGCCCGCGTCACCGCCCGCCGAGTCGTCCGAACCACCGGAGCCACCGGAGCCGTCGCCCGACCCGTCGCCCGAGCCGTCACCGGAACCGGAGCCGGAACCGCCCGACTCGTCCCGCCCGCCCGGGTGTTGGCTGATCGCGGGGCCGGTGCCGGAGGGCCCGGGCGTGATCGACTCGGTCGGGTGCTTGCCGTTGGACCCGTCGGCGCCGTTGTTCCCGCCCCCGCCGCCCAGGTTGACGATCCAGAGGACCAGCAACGCGAGCAGCGCGAACACGGACAGCAGAACGGCCCTCCGTCGCCAGTAGATGGAGGAGGGAAGCGGCCCGATCGGATTGCGCAGAGATCCCACGGCTCAAACCTTACGAGAGATCGGGCCGTTGTCCGGCGCCCACCCGCCGCCTCGTCCCGCAAGTTTTCCGGATCATCATCACGCGGGGCCTTCCGCGGGCGCTCCGGGACCCCTGTCGATCGTCAGGTGAGGTGCGCGACCATCGCAGGATGTGACGCGCCCCGGTCATTGCGTACTGTCCGTGACCATGGGAACCATCGACTCCGATCTCTATCGCGGCATCACCGAATTCGCCCACGACACTCCTTCGTGGTTTCAGCATCTGATGGAGGTGTGGACGGAACTGGGTCTGCTCTTGTTCGCCGTGCTGTTCGTCGTCGCCTGGTGGCGGGCGCGGCGCGGCGATCCGCGGGCCCTCGCCGTCGCGGTGCTCGCGCCGCTGGCGACCGCGGTGGCGTACGTGTGCAGCGAGTTGATCAAGTCGGGGATCGACGAGGAGCGGCCCTGCCGGGCGGTCGCCGGGGCGCTGCCCTCCCTGGTCGACTGTCCCGTCTACGGGGACTGGTCGTTCCCGTCCAACCACGCCACCATCGCCGCCGCCGCGGCCGTGGGCCTGGCGCTCGCCTGGCCGAAGGTCGGGTGGCTGACGGTGCCGATGGCGATCCTCATGGCGTTCTCCCGGGTCTTCGTCGGCGTGCACTACCCGCACGACGTCGCGGCGGGCCTGCTGCTCGGCACCCTGGTCGCGCTCCTCGTCGTCCGGCTGCTGACGCGGCCGGGGGCGCGGGTGACCGAGGCGATGCGGGGGTCGGGGAACGGGCTCGTGCGGTGGTTCGCGGGTCCCGGCCCGGCCGGCCGCGGCCACGCCTCCGTCCACGCCCAGGGGCAGCAGCCGCGGCACGCCGCGCACCGCCGCTGAACCGCCCGACGAGAGACGGCCGCTGACGTGATGTCACCTGCACCTGGGTCAGCAGTCCCTACGTCAGCAGTCCCTACGTCAGCTGCCCCTACGTCAGCAGCCCCGCCTCGTACGCCACGATGGCCGCCTGGACGCGATTCCTGACCTCCAGGCGGTCCAGGACCGCGCTGACGTACGCCTTCACCGTGCCCTCCACGAGGTGCAGGCGCTCGGCGATCTCCGGGTTCGACAGGCCCGCGCCGACCAGGCCGAGCACCTCGCGCTCGCGCGGCGTGAGCGCCGCGACGCGCTGCCGGGCGGCGGCCTCGCGGGTCAGGCGGCCGCCCCCGAGGCCGTCGATGACGTGCCGGGCGACCTTCGGCGACAGGAACGCGGCGCCGTCCGCCACCGCCCGTACGCCCGACATCAGTTCGTGCGGATCACCGGACTTGAGCAGGAAACCCGTCGCGCCGCCGCCGAGGGCGCGGGCCACGTACGCGTCCTCGGAGAACGTGGTCAGCATCGCCACCGCCGTGCCGGGCACCGTCGCCGTGATCTCCTCCGCCGCCGCGAGGCCGTCCAGGCGGGGCATGCGGATGTCGAGGAGCGCCACGTCCGGGCGGTGGGCCTGGGCGAGGCGGACGGCCTCCCGGCCGTCGGCGGCCTCCGCGACCACGTCGAAGTCGCCGCCCGCGGCGAGGATCGCGCTCACCCCGGCCCTGATCATCGCCTCGTCGTCGGCGAGCAGGACGCGGATCCGTCCTGCGCTCAGCGGGCCCATTCGCGCTCCTCTTCCTGTACCTGGTCGGCGGTGCCCGCCCTGGGGATCACCGTCTTGTCGATGAGGGTGTGCGCCGCGTCGTCGTCGAAGCAGAGCCTGAAGTGCTCGACGGGCACGAAGAGTTCGCCGCTGGACCGGTAGTAGCGGCAGTCCGCGTGCGCCGGCGGCGGGGTGGGCGCGCGCTCGACGGGCGGGTCGGTGATGGTGCGGCCGGGCAGCCGGGACTCCACGTCGGCCAGCGGCGTCCCGACGCGCAGCTGGGCGAAGACCCGCGGGGTGAGGACGGCGTGGGTCTTCGTGTACGCGTACCAGGTGAACGCCCCGCCGATCAGGACGGTTCCCGCGACCGCGGCCGCCCCGAAGGCCAGGCCCACCCGGCGTCTGGCGGTGCGGCGGGCGTGCACGAACCCGGCGTCGGCGGGGCCGCCCTGCGGGGTGCCGGGCGCGGGCAGCCGGGCGCTCACCCGGAAGCCGCCCTCGTGCGGGCCCGCGTCGAAGGCCCCGCCGAGCGCCGTGATCCGGTCGCGCAGACCGAGCAGCCCGCTGCCGCTGCCGGGCGAGGCGGTGGCGGGGTGGGCCGGGCGGGTGTTGGTGACGGTGACCGCGGTGCCGGCGCCGTCCTGCCTGGCCTCCACGGTGACGGGGGCGCCCGGCGCGTACTTGGCGGCGTTCGTGAGGGCTTCCTGGACGACGCGGTAGGCGGTGCGGTCGTCCGTCTCCGGGGCGCTGACCAGCCGCACCGGGAGACCGGATCCGGCGGCCCGGTCGACGAGTTCGGCGACGGTCTCGCCGGGCGGGGCCGGGTCCTGTCGCCACCCGCCCGTCGTCCGCCCGGCGAGCGGGTCCTGCAGGCGTCCCGGGGGTCCCTCCCGCCTGAGCCGTGCGAAGCCGGTTCGAGGGTGGGGGAGCGTGCTCCCGGCGTGCCGGTCGCCGGCCTCCGTACCGGACGGGCTCGGGCCTGTGCCCGGTGCGGCGAGAGCGCGTGCCAGGCGTCGCGAGGCGGACGGGAGCGTGGCGACAGGGCCCAGTGGGGCCTGTTCGTCGTCGTCCTCGCGCAGCAGGCCGATGATGCCGTGCAGGCGGTCGGTGGCGTCGGAGGCGGCGGCGCGCAGTTCGGCGGCGGCCGTGCGGTGCTCGTCGGCGAGGCCGGGGGCGACCTGGAGGGCGCCCGCGCGCAGGGCGATGAGGCTGAGTTCGTGGCCCAGGGAGTCGTGCATGTCCTGCGCGATCCTGGCCCGCTCGCGCAGCCTGGCGCGGTCCGCGACGATGCGGTGCTCGCGCTCCAGCTGCTCGGCCCTGGCCCAGCCGGCGGCGGTCAGTTCCCGGCTCTGCCGCCAGTAGCGGCCGATGAGCCAGGGGAAGACCGCGCCGAACAGCAGCGTCCCCATGAGCACGAGCCACTCGGCGGCCGGGTCGACCTGCCGGACTGCGATCTTGGCGGTGCCGCCGGCGGCGAGCACGGCGAAGGCGAGGAGGGAGGGGCGGGCGGCGGGTGAGCGCAGGCCCGTCAGGTAGGCGAAGGCGGCGAGTGCGCAGCCGTAGGAGAGCGTGAACAGGGACGACGCGACGGCCAGGCCCGGCGCGGCCGCCAGCAGGAAGGCGGTGGCGGGCCGGCGGCGGTGCAGCGCGGTGGCGGCGCCGAGCGCGGCGATGCCGGCCAGCTGCTGCCAGGTGCTGTCGGGTTCGTGCAGGTGCAACCACTCGACGGCGAGGACCGGCAGGGCGAGCACTGCCCAGAGCGCCAGGTCCGCCACGAGGGTTCCGCGTCGGGCTCTCACTCCGTCGACGGTACAAGTGCGGACCCCGCGCGCACCGCTGCCGATCGTCAGGGGTGGTGCGCCCGCCGTGGCCACCGGGGGCTCCCCCGCCGAGGCCCCCGTCCGTGGCAGGATCGGCACTGCCATGACTGCGCCCACGAAGACCCCCACGCATCCCGATCTTCACGAACCCGTCATCGACTGGTTCACCGAGCACGCCCGCGACCTGCCCTGGCGGCGACCCGACGCAGGGCCGTGGGGCGTGATGGTCAGCGAGTTCATGCTCCAGCAGACCCCGGTGAACCGGGTGCTGCCCGTCTACGAGCAGTGGCTCGCCCGCTGGCCGCGCCCCGCCGACCTCGCCAAGGAGGCGCCCGGTGAGGCCGTGCGCGCCTGGGGGCGGCTCGGCTATCCGCGGCGTGCGCTGCGGCTGCACGGCGCGGCCGTCGCCATAACGGAGCGGCACGGCGGCGACGTCCCCACGGTCCACTCCCAGCTCCTCGCGCTGCCCGGCATCGGCGAGTACACGGCGGCCGCGGTCGCCTCGTTCGCGTACGGGCAGCGGCACGCGGTGCTCGACACGAACGTGCGGCGGGTGTTCGCGCGCGCCGTGACGGGCGTGCAGTACCCGCCGAACGCGACCACCGCCGCCGAGCGGAAGCTGGCCCGCGCGCTGCTGCCCGAGGAGGACGAGGTGGCGGCCAAGTGGGCCGCCGCGTCGATGGAGTTGGGCGCTCTGGTGTGCACGGCGAAGAACGAGAGCTGCCACCGGTGCCCGATCGCCTCGATGTGCGCGTGGCAGCAGGCCGGGAAGCCCGCGCACGAGGGGCCCGCGCGGCGCGGGCAGACGTACGCCGGGACGGACCGTCAGGTACGGGGCAAGTTGCTGGCCGTGCTGCGGGAAGCGGTGAATCCGGTTCCTGGTGCCGTGCTCGACCGGGTGTGGGACGAGCCGGTGCAGCGCGCCCGCGCCCTGGACGGCCTGGTCAGCGACGGTCTGGTGGAGCCGCTCGCGGGTGGTCTGTACCGGCTTCCGATGAGCTGACCGGGGCCTGTATTTAGGTCGTCCTTAGGTTCGTTACACAACCGACGGACAGCCGTGCGTTCGTCGAAGGCTGGAACGGACAACGCCGTGACAACGCCTCCGTAGCTTCTTCCTCGTAACCGCACAGGACCGGTGCGGACGGGGAACAGGCAGGAATCGGGAGGCGGTTGATCATGGCGCACGGCGGTGAGGTGCTCGAGTTCGAGGAGTACGTCAGGACGCGACAGGACGCCCTGCTGCGCAGCGCCCGTCGTCTGGTGCCCGACCCCGTCGACGCCCAGGACCTGCTGCAGACCGCCCTCGTGCGGACGTACGGGCGCTGGGACGGCATAGCGGACAAGCGCCTCGCCGACGCCTATCTGCGCCGCGTCATGATCAACACCAGGACCGAGTGGTGGCGCGCCCGGAAGCTGGAAGAGGTGCCGACCGAGCAGCTGCCCGAGTCCTCGGTCGACGACTCGACCGAGCAGCACGCGGACCGCGCCCTGCTGATGGACGTCATGAAGGTGCTGGCGCCGAAGCAGCGCAGCGTCGTCGTGCTGCGACACTGGGAGCAGATGTCCACAGAGGAGACGGCCGCCGCCCTCGGAATGTCGGCCGGAACCGTGAAGAGCACGCTGCACCGGGCGCTCGCCCGGCTCCGCGAGGAGCTGGAGAGCCGTGACCGCGAAGAGCTGGTGTCCCGCGCGCTCGAACGTGAGGAGCGGGAGCGTTGCGCGGCCTAGGCATACGTGCCTCTCGGATCCGTAGGGCCTTGAGACTTCTGAAGGCGGGGAGTTCGGCGATCGCCGGGCTCGCCGCCCTCGGGCTTTTTGTCGGGGCTCTGGCGTCCTGCTCGGCGGGCGGCACCGGCGCCCGCGACGAGGGCCCCGCCCGGACCGACCCGGTCGGCTCCACCCAGCCGACCACCACGCCCAGCGAGTCCGCCCCGGCGGCGTCGGACTCCCCGACGACGGTGAACGCGGTCCGGCTGGTGAAGGCCGACCCGCAGGTCAGCACCGACATCAAGCGCGACCTGAAGCCCTGCGTGGCGAACGAGTACCCGGTCGACGTGAGCTACGGAAACCTGACGGGCGGCGCGTCGAACGACGTGGTGGTGAACGTGATGACCTGCGGCGACGCCGTCGGCATCGGCACGTACGTATATCGCGACGAGGGCGGAAAGTACCAGAATGTCTTCCAGACGGAGGAGCCCCCGGTCTACGCGGAGATAGACCGGGGTGATCTGGTGGTCACCAAGCAGGTGTACGAGAAGGGTGACTCGGTCGCCTCTCCGTCGGGCGAGGAGGTCCTCACGTACCGCTGGAGCGGGGACCACTTCGCGCAGGAGAGCCGGATCCACAACGACTACAGCCACGCGGTGGACGGCGGGGCGTCCCCCGTCCCCACGGACGAGGGCTGAGACCGACCGAGCACGCACGAGTACCGAACGGAACGGGAGACCGCATGGCCGCCATGGGCGAGCGCAAGGGGGAGCAGACCCACGTCCTGTTCGTCGAGGACGACGACGTCATCCGCGAGGCCACGCAGCTCGCCCTGGAGCGCGACGGCTTCGTGGTCACCGCCATGCCGGACGGGCTGGCGGGCCTGGAGGCGTTCCGCGCCGACCGGCCGGACATCGCGCTGCTCGACGTCATGGTGCCGGGCCTGGACGGGGTCTCCCTGTGCCGCCGGATCCGGGACGAGTCGACGGTCCCGGTGATCATGCTGTCGGCGCGCGCGGACTCCATCGACGTCGTGCTGGGCCTGGAGGCCGGGGCCGACGACTACGTGACCAAGCCGTTCGACGGGGCGGTGCTCGTGGCCCGGATCCGCGCGGTGCTGCGCCGCTTCGGGCACGCGGGCGGCCCGTCGGCGGCCGGGGCGGGCGCGGCCGAGACGCCCGCCGACGCGTCCGGCGCCGTCCTGCACTTCGGCGACCTGGAGATCGACACGGAGGGCATGGAGGTGCGCAAGGGCGGCGAGACGGTGGCCCTCACGCCCACCGAGATGCGCCTCCTCCTGGAGTTCTCCTCGGCGCCCGGCACCGTCCTGTCCCGGGACAAGCTCCTGGAGCGGGTGTGGGACTACGGGTGGGGCGGCGACACCCGTGTCGTCGACGTCCACGTACAGCGGCTGCGCACGAAGATCGGCCAGGACCGCATCGAGACGGTCCGCGGCTTCGGCTACAAACTGAAGGCCTGAGCGGGCCGATGGGGAAGCGGATATGAGGGGGACGGCGGACACCCCGCACCCACACGACCCGGCCGACGACGGCGGCGGGGCGGCGCACACGGCTGCCCGGCGCCCGGCCGGACCCGACCCGGCCAGGTCCCCCTGGCCCCGCGTCCTGTCGCCGACGACCGGCCTCCCTGGCCCGCCGGCCCCGCGCAAGGGCGACGGCACGGGCGGCACCGGAGGCCCGGGCGGCACGGACGGGGCATCGCAGGCCGGCGGGGGCGGGCTGCTGCGGCGGCTGCTGCCGCGCCGGCTGCGCACCGGACTGCGCACCGGCGTGCGCTGGAAGATCAGCGTGGCCATCGCGCTGGTCGGCGCGCTCGTCGCGGTCGCGCTCAGCCTCGTCGTGCACAACGCGGCCCGCGTCTCGATGCTGGACAACGCACGGGACGTCCAGGACGAGCGGATCCAGTTCGTCCAGCGCCAGTACGAGGCGCGGGGCGGCAATCTGCCCGTCGGCTTCAAGGTCAACGATCCGACGATGCCGCGCGAGCTGCGCGCCAAGGCGCTGGACGGCCGCCGCGCCACGTACGTCTCGGAGCCGGCCAACGGCGTGCCCGACATCTGGGCCGCGGTCCCGCTGAGCAACGGCGACCTGCTGTCGGTGCACACCCGTTTCACCGACCGCAGCGCCACCGTCATGAAGGACCTCGACCAGGCGCTGATCATCGGGGCGATCTCGGTCGTCTTCGGTGGCAGCGCGCTCGGCGTGCTGATCGGCGGCCAGCTGTCCCGGCGGCTGCGCAAGGCGGCCAGCGCCGCCCGCGACGTCGCGCGGGGGCAGACCGAGGTCCGGGTGCGGGACGCGATCGGCGGCGTCGTGCGCGACGAGACCGACGATCTGGCGCAGGCCGTGGACGCGATGGCCGACGCCCTCAAGCAGCGTCTCGAGGCGGAGCGCCGGGTCACCGCGGACATCGCGCACGAGCTGCGCACTCCGGTCACCGGTCTGCTCACGGCGGCCGAGCTGCTCCCGGAGGGCCGGCCCAGCGAGCTGGTCAAGGACCGGGCGCAGGCGATGCGCACCCTCGTCGAGGATGTGCTCGAAGTGGCCCGGCTCGACAGCGCCGCGGAGCGCGCCGAGCTGCAGGACATCATGCTGGGCGAGTTCGTGAGCCGCCGGGTCGCGGCCCGCGCCGCGGACGGCGTCCGGGTCGACGTGGTGCACGAGTCGGAGGTGACCACCGACCCGCGCCGTCTGGAGCGCATCCTGTTCAACCTGCTGGCCAACGCGGCCAAGCACGCCAGACCGCCGATCGAGGTCAGCGTCGAGGGCCGGGTGATCCGGGTGCGCGACCACGGCCCCGGCTTCCCCGAGGAGCTCCTGGAGGAGGGCCCGAGCCGCTTCCGCACGGGCGCCGCCGACCGCGCGGGCCACGGCCACGGGCTCGGTCTGACGATCGCGGCGGGCCAGGCCCAGGTCCTCGGCGCCCGCCTCACGTTCCGGAACGTACGCCCGCCGGGCGGCGCCCCTGACACGCCCGCGGAAGGGGCGGTGGCGGTGCTGTGGCTGCCGGAGCACGCGCCGACCGCGACCGGCAGCTTCCCGATGCTGCGGCTGCCCGACACGAAGAAGTGACGGCGACGAGGACGTGACGGGGCGGCCGGGGCGCGGCTCCCGGCCGCGTCAGCCGCCCTGCCGTACGAGGGAGTCGGCCAGGCGTGCCGCCTCGTCCTCGCCCAGCGGGGCGTGCCCCAGCAGGAAGCGGTACCAGAAGACCCCGTAGACCTGGTCCACCATCAGGTCGAGATCGCAGTCCGCGGCGAGTTCGCCGCGCTCCCGCCCCCGGGCAAGGACCTCGCGCAGCGCCGACCGCCGGGCACCGGTGAACTCCCGCATCAGCTCGGCGAGATGCGGGTCGCGGGCGGACTCCCGCACCAGCGTGCGCAGGGCGGGGCCGACCGGCTCCGCCTGCGCGCCCGCGAACGTCGCGGCCACCACCGCGCGCAGGTCCTCGCGCAGCGAACCGGAGTCGCGCGCCGGCACGTCCTGCTCGGCCCGGCCGGTCAGCGCGTCGAGCAGCACCGCCCCCTTCGAGGGCCACCACCGGTACAGCGTCTGCTTGCCGACGCCCGCCTCGCGGGCGATCGCGTCCACGCCGACCGGCGCACCGTCCGCCTCCGCGAGCAGCCGCAGGGCCGCGTCGAGGACGGCGCGGCGCGCTTCCTCGTTGCGGCGGCGCCCCGTGTGGACCCGTTCGTTCATCCGTCCGCTCCTTGCGTCGATACCGCGATGCTCATCGTCCAGCGCCCCTTGACGAGACTACCGGTCTCGGTAACACTTACTTTATCGAGACCGACGGTCTCGTCAACAACTGAACCCCACGGGACACCGAGGACAGGGTCACCATGACTTCTGCAACACCCTCCACCACTCCCACCCACGCCGTCGTGATGGGCGGCAGCTCCGGCATCGGCGAGGCCACGGCCGCGCTCTTCGCCCGGGGCGGCGCCGAGGTCACGATCACCGGCCGCGACGAGAAGAAGCTGGCCGACGCGGCCGCCCGGATCGGCGGCAGCACCAGCACGCACCGCATGGACGCCACCGCGCAGGAGGACGTCGACGCCTTCTTCGCCGCCACGGAGCCGATCGACCACCTCGTCGTCGCGGTGAGCGGCGCGGCCGGCTCCGGCCCGTTCGCCGGCCTCGACCTGGCCGAGCTCGCCCACGGCTTCGACGCCAAGTTCTGGCCCCAACTGCGGATCCTCCAGGCGGCGTTGCCCCATCTGACGGAGCACGCGTCGATCACCCTCATCACCGCGGCCTCGGCCCGCGCCGCCTTCCCCGGCACCTCGGGCCTGGCCGCGATCAACGGCGCGCTGGAGGCCATGATCCCGCCGCTCGCCGTCGAGCTCGCGCCGCGCCGGATCAACGCCGTCTCCCCCGGCGTCATCGACACCCCCTGGTGGGACCGGGTGCCGGCCGAGCAGCGCGAGGAGCTGTTCGCCGGGCTCGCGGCGACCACCCCGGTCGGCCGCGTCGGCGCCCCCGAGGAAGTGGCCGCGGCCATCAACTCCCTGGCCACGAACGGCTTCATCACCGGCGTGGTCCTGGACTGCACCGGCGGGGCGAACCTGCCGACGGGCCGCTGAGCCGACGACGGCCGGATTGGCATCACGCCCATGACAGCACCGAGACCGGCCGAACAGCCGCCTGCGATACGGGAGTTGCCGCGCCGCGCCACCTGGTTCGAGCTCTTCTGCGACCTGGTGTTCGTGGCGGCGGTCGGACAGCTCACCCACCGCCTGGGCCACCATCCGAACGCCGCCACGATCGCGGCCGCCGCGGCACTCTTCGTACCGCTGTGGTGGACCTGGGTCCTGTACACGGTCCGCGCCAACCGCGCGGACCACGACCGCACCGTGCAGCGGCTGCTCACCACGGCCGGGCTCGCCGCGGTGGCCGGCCTGGCCGTCTTCCTCGGCCGGGTCGGCCACGACCAGGGGGCCGACACCGGCTTCGTCGTCTCGTACGTCTGCGCCCGGGCCGGTGTCGCCGCGCTGTACGCCTGGGACCTGCGCGGCGAGCCCCGGCTGCGCCGCATCACGACGGCGTACGTGACGGGGTCCGCGGTCACCGCGACGGTCTGGCTCACGGCCACGTTCACCCTCGAAGGACCGGCCCGCTACGTCACCTGGGGCCTCGCCATGACGGCGGAGCTGGCCCTGCCGCTGCTCGCCGGCCGGCGCCTGGCCGACAGTCCGGGCGACCCGGAGCACCTGCGCGAACGGTTCGGCCTGTTCACCATCATCGTGCTCGGCGAGTGCGTCCTGGGGTTCACGGGCGGCCTGGTCACGGCGCACCCGGCACCGGCGGCCGCGCTCACCGGGGCCGCCGCGTTCGCCCTCGCGGCGGGCCTGTGGTGGTCGTACTTCAGCGCCTCGGGCACCCGTCCCGGCGCCCACGAGGAACTCGCGGCGGGCGGCCGCCATCTGCACGTCTACGTCTTCGGGCACCTGCCGGTCCAGCTCGCGGTGGCGATCACCGCGGGCGCGGTCGGCGCGGCGGTGACCACGCGAGAGTCCCATCTGACCACGCCGCTCGCGGCCTGCGTCCTGGGCGGCACGGCCGTGTTCCTCGCGGCGACGGCCCTCATCAGGGCGAGCTTCACCGGCGTAGGGGAACGCGTGGTCCTGATCCGCCTCGCGACGTCGGCGGCCACGCTGTGCGCGCTGCCGCTGGCGGCGCGCCTCCCGGTGGCGGCGGGGCTGGCGCTCCCGGCGGCGCTGCTGGCGCTGTCGGTGGCGGCGGAGACCCCGGCTCACAGGAAGCGCCTGGAAGGCGGGCGAGGAACCGTACGAGCCACCACCGCGGACGCTGCCACCGCGGTGGACGCCGCGCCCACCGGCACCGCCGAGGCCCCCGCCTCCTAGGCGCACACCTCGCAGGCCCAGGCCCAGGCACACGGCAAACGGCCCCCGGTGCACCAAGCACCGGGGACCGTTCAGGCCGAGGGCAGCAGCTCCGCTCAGACGACGTCTGCCGTCGTCCCACTGCTCCGCGCGGCGTCCCCGGCCGCACGTCCCTCGGCCGGCTCGCGGTCCTGCTTCGGCGCCTTGTCCGGCCCGGCGCCGCGCAGCGTGACCTCCTTGACGAAGACCGCCGCGATCAGTGCGCCGATCGCCACCACGGCGCCCAGCATGAAGGCCGAGTGCGTACCGGACGAGACGGCGAACTGGTAGGCCTCCTTCACCGGCACCGGCAGCTTCGCCAGGCTCGCCGCGTCCAGCTGCGCCGAGCTCTCGGTGACCTTGCCGCCCAGCGCGCCGGCCTTCTCGGCCATGACGTCCTGCACCTTGTTGTTGAACAGGGCGCCCATGATGGCGACGCCGAACGAGGAGCCGAGCGTACGGAACAGGGTGGTGGACGAGGACGCGACGCCCATGTCCTTCATCTCGACGCTGTTCTGCGCGACCAGCATCGTGATCTGCATCAGGCAGCCCATGCCGGCACCGAGCACGGCCATGTACAGGCCGGAGGTGAAGCGCGAGGTCTCCGTGTCCATCTGCGCCAGCAGGAAGAGCCCGCCGATCATCAGGACGCTGCCGACGATCGGGAACACCTTGTACTTGCCGGTGTTCGTGGTCACCCGGCCGGCGATCAGCGAGACGACCATCATGGCGAGCAGCATCGGGAGCAGCAGCAGACCGGAGTTGGTCGCGGACGCGCCCTGCACGGACTGCTGGTAGAGCGGCAGGAAGAGCACCGCGCCGAACATCACGAAGCCGGTGATGAAGCCGATCACGGACATCAGCGTGAAGTTGGCGCTGCGGAAGATGTGCAGCGGCATGATCGGCTCGGCGGCCTTGGTCTGCGAGAACACGAACCCGACGAGCGCGGCGACGCCGATGCCGATGAGCTCCATGATCACGGCGGAGCCCCAGGCGTACTCGGACCCGCCCCAGGTGGTGACCAGGACGATCGAGGTGATGCCGACGGTGAGCAGGGCGGCGCCCAGGTAGTCGATCTTGCCGCTGGACCGCTTCTTCGGCAGGTGCAGCACGGCGGTGATCATCATGAGGGCGACGGCGCCGATGGGGAGGTTGATGTAGAACGCCCAGCGCCAGCCGAGGTGGTCGGTGATGGTGCCGCCGACCAGCGGTCCGCCGATCATGGCGAGGGCCATCACGCCGGCCATCATGCCCTGGTACTTGCCGCGCTCCCGGGGCGGGATCAGGTCACCGATGATGGCCATGACGCCGACCATCAGACCACCGGCACCGAGGCCCTGGACGGCCCGGAAGCCGATCAGCTGGCCCATGTCCTGGGCCATGCCGCTGAGCGCGGAGCCGATCAGGAAGATCACGATGGAGGTCAGGAAGGCGCCCTTCCTGCCGTACATGTCGCCGACCTTGCCCCAGATCGGGGTGGAGGCGGCGGTGGCGAGCGTATAGGCGGTGACCACCCACGAGAGGTGTTCGAGACCGCCCAGCTCGCCGACGATGGTGGGCATCGCGGTGCCCACGATCATGTTGTCGAGCATCGCGAGCAGCATGGCGATCATCAGCGCCATCAGAACGACCCGCACACTGCGTGGCTGCTTCACCTGCTCTTTGTCCTGTATCGCTGTCTGCGCCATGATCCCCACTCCCCCACGACCCGGATGAGATCCGGGACTTACTTGCCGCCCGGCTAGTTGCTTACAATGGGGACGGTAGAGCTCTAACTAGCCGGGCGTCAAGTAAGTTTTCTCCCAAGGGGCACGACATGGGCACGGGCATCAGCAAGCCGCAGCAACGGCGGGGGAACACCCGGCAGCGCATCCAGGACGTGGCGCTCGAGCTCATCTCCGAACAGGGCTACGAGAAGACGTCGCTGCGGGAGATCTCGGAGCGCCTCGGCGTCACCAAGGCCGCGCTCTACTACCACTTCAAGACCAAGGAAGACATCGTCGTCAGCCTCTTCAGCGACCTGATGACACCGATCGACGAACTGATCGCCTGGGCCAAGGAGCAGCCGCGGCCGATCTCCCTGGAGACCAAGCACGAGATCCTCGCCCGCTACAGCCTCGACCTCGCCAACGCCGCGCCGCTCTTCCGCTTCATGCAGGAGAACCAGGCCACGATGCGCGAGCTGAGCATCGGCGAGAACTTCAAGGACCGGATGAAGGACCTGCTCGACCAGCTGGTCCCCGAGGGCGTCTCGCTCACCGACCGGGTGCGCTGCTTCAGCGCGCTGTTCTCGATGCACGCCGGGATGTTCGTCCTCAAGGACGTCGAAGGCGACCCCGAGGAGAAGCGCAAGGCCATCCTCGAGGTCGCCACGGACCTGGTCACCCAGGCCCACCAGGGCTGAGCGCCCGTACGGTCAGACGCGCACGCCCTGCTTGTTCAGGAACGCGACCGGGTTCACGGCGGAGCCGTAGTTCGGCGTCGTGCGGATCTCGAAGTGCAGGTGCGGGCCGCTGGAGTTGCCGGTGTTGCCGGACAGCGCGATGTGCTGCCCCGTCGACACGGTCTGGCCGACGTGGACGTCGACCCGGGACAGGTGCGCGTACTGCGAGTACGTGCCGTTGGCGTGCTTGATCACGACGGCGTTGCCGTACGCGGGGCCGTCACCGGCGCCGTTCGGGCCGGTCTTGACGACGGTGCCGCCGTGCACGGCCTTGACGTTGGTGCCGATCGGCACGGCGAAGTCCTGGCCGGAGTGCTTGCCGGTGGACCACATGCTGCCGCCCTGCGCGTAGCCGGCGGAGAGCTTGTAGCCGGAGACCGGGTCGATCCAGGAGGCGGCCTTCTTGGCGGCGGCCTGCTGGGCCTGCTTCGCCGTGGCGGCGGTCTTGGCGGCGACCTTGGACTGGGCGGTGGCCTGGGCGGCGACGGAGGCGGCGGCCGAGTCCGGCAGCACGGTCGCCTGGGTGTCGGCGGCGAACGCGGCCCCGGTGCCCAGTACGGCGGAGACTCCGAAACCGGCGGCCACGACGGCGGCACGCTTGCGGAGCATCGACGTACCGGAACGGTGGGACAGGGTGCGCTTCGACATGCGGGAGACCTCTTCGAGCTGGGGGACATTCGGGTCCTGACGCCCGCCGGAACATGAGCGGACCCGGCGGGTACGAACGGACCCGGCACACGTCCTCGTGCTGCCGGGTCGGCCATCCCTTGGTAACCCCCACCCCGCCCCCCGCCCAAAAGCCCCATCTACTACGCAACCTCGTACCGCACCGCTCGCCCGATGGACGCTTGACACCTCCGCTGCGCCGCTCGCGCACTGCCGGATTTATCCCCCGATCCAGGGTTTAACCCCACTTCACGGACGCTCCCCCAAGGCCCACACGCCCTCGCCGCCCCACTCGACCCCGAAACGGACAAATCACCAGAACCCATCGACCCCGTAACAGCCACCCCGCGCCGCCCCTCATCCACTATTTCCCCTAGTACCGGACAAATCGCCTGTGCGGCATGTCACCGGGCGGCAAGATCCAACCGGGGGTGAATGTGACCGGGGCTACCCTCGGGGCGAGTTCCGGCGCAGCACGGCCACCACCAGCCGCACGAAGGGCAAAGCGACCGCCTGAGTGGGGTAAATCTCGCTAAAATCAAGGGACTTGCTCAGTTGCGCAGGACCGGGGGGACACATGGGCAACGCCACATCGGCCGACGTCGGCGACGGCGCGAACAGCACCGCACGAGGGGCTCACCGCAGCACCTTCGAAGGCATCGAGCTCGCCGACGCGGTCGCCTCCGTGCGCGACCAGCTCATCGAGGCAGCCGAGCGCGGGGCGGGCAAAGCCCTGTCCTTCGAGGTCGGTCCCATCGACATGGAGTTCGCTCTGGAGCTGCGTCGGGAGGCCAAGGGAGGCGGAAAGATCAAGGCCTGGGTCGCCGAAGCCGGTGCCGACGTCTCACGTGCCACCGGTCACACGCATCGGGTGTCCTTCACGCTCACCCCGCGCGACGCTGCGACCAATGCCCCCTGGAAGGTCGGCAGCACCCGCCCGACCGCCACCGACTCCACAGATGCCGCCTCCCCCTTCGGCCCTGCCGACGACGACCGGATCCCCCACCCTCACACCGGCGTATGACCCCGGCACGCCGCGCGGTCGCCGTACTGAGCGAGCTCCGCGGCAGCGGCGCCGCCCTCAACGCCCGCCTCGTCCTGACCTGCGCCCACGTCGTCGGCGCCGACCTCGCGCCCAAGGTCGCCCACCCCGACCACGGCGGTCTCATCCCCTCCGAGGTCATCTGGCGTGACGACGAACGGGACGCCGCGTTGCTGCACACGTCGGCGGATCTGCCCAGCACGGCGCACGTACGCGTCGGCCGCCTGGCCACCGACCGGGCACTGCCGGACTGCGAGATCGTCGGCTTCCCGGACATCCAACGGCACGGCACGGCCGGGCACCTGGCCGCCGACCAGTTCACCGGCACGGTGCTGCCCGCCGCGGCCCGCCCCCGCACCCTGCTCACGTTCGCCTTCGACCGGGCGCCGGCCGTGGAGCCGGCGGACGGCACGAGCCCGCTCGCCGGGCTGTCCGGCGCACCGGTCTTCGCAGGGGACGTACTCCTGGGCATCGTCACCGAGATCCCGCGGGGCCGCGGCCATCTGCGCGCCGAGGGCAGCCTGATCAGTGACCTGTCCGAATTGCCGAGCATCCCGTACGACCTCCCTGAGCCGGAGCCGATCAGCGACCACCATCCGCTCGACCGTGAGTACGAGCGCGAATACGCGCTGGCGGTCGCGAGCGCCTACCGGAAGATGAAGATCTTCGGCCTCGACGACCTCAGCCGTCGTGAGTCCGAGTGGGACCTCGACACCGCTTATCTGAGTCTGGAGGCGGCGCCCCGGACATCCGAGGCGGACGCACGCAACCTCGACACGGTCACGACCCGACGCCCTTCGTTCTCCGGACGCTCCGCCCAGCGGATCGACGCGCTCCTCGCGGACCGGCCGCGCGTACTGGTGCGCGGCGACGCCGGCGCCGGCAAGACCACCCTCGTGTGGTGGCTGGCCGCTCACGTCGCGGACGGCACCCTGGGGCCGCGCCTCGCCGAGCTCAACGGGCTGGTGCCGTTCATCGTCCCGCTGCGGACGCTACGTGCCCAGGCCGAGGCGTTCCCAGGACCCGCGCAACTGCCGTCGGTAGCCCGCCTGATGGTCGACGACCCGCCCCACGGGTGGGTCGGCCGGGTCCTCATGGCAGGCCGCGGCCTGCTGCTCGTGGACGGGCTCGACGAGGTACCACAGGCCGACAGGGAGGACGCCCACCGCTGGCTCGCCGCCCTTCTCACGCGCTATCCGCGCACCCGCTGCGTGGCCACGGTGCGCCCGTTGGCCGTCGAGCCGGACTGGCTGGGGGCGGAGAACTTCCAGGAGCTGCGCCTCCTGCCGATGCGGGACGAAGACATCCAGGAGTTCATCGCCTCCTGGCACCGCGCCGCACGACTGGACGACGACCCGGAGCTCGTGAGCGAGCTGGAGGCGGAGCTGTCACAGCAGTTCCGCCACAATTCCACCCTGCGCGACCTCGCCCGTACGCCCTTGCTGTGCGCGGTCATCTGCGCACTGCACCGCCGGCTCCAGGGCTTTCTGCCCGAGACGCGCTTCAAGCTGTACCAGTCGGCGCTGGGGATGCTGCTCGGCAATCGCGACATGCGGCGCCGGGTGGACGCCCCCGACGGCATCACCATGACGGTCGAGGAGCACCACCAGATCCTCCAGCGCATCGCGGTGTGGCTGGTGCGCGGCGGCCAGTCCGAGTTCACCCACGCCCAGGCCCTGCCGCAGGTGAAGATGGCGCTCGTCGGCATGGAACGGGTGCGCGTCCAGGGCATGCCCGAAGCGGTCCTCACCCACCTCCTCAACCGCTCCGGCCTGCTCCAGGAGCACGGCAACGACACCTACCAGTTCATCCACCGCACGTTCCAGGACTTCCTGGCCGCGAAGGAACTCGTCGAGAGCGGCTCACTGGCCGAACTCGTCCGCAACGCGGAGGACGAGCTGTGGCAGGACGTGATCCTGCTCGCCTCCGGGCACTGCCGGCGCGAGATCGGCGAGCTGCTCGACGATCTCCTGGAGAAAGCGGAGACCCCGCCCGCCTCGGACCGGCTCCGGGTCCAGCTCTACGTCCTTGCGGCCCTGTGCTCAGAGCACGCCGCATGGCTGGAGGCCGATCTACGGGACCGGATCCGGGACCGGATTTCCGGACTCGTGGCCATGATCACCGCAACGGAAGTGCCCCAGCTCGCCCGCCTCGGGCCCTACGTACTCTCGTTCCTTCCAGACCCCGAGAAGCTGGACCCCGCTCAGCAGAGCGCGATCGCCGACCTGGTCGGCAAAGTGGGCGGCCCTCAGGCCGTGCCGTACGCCCGCCGGCTCATCGACACTTCGGGCGTCTCCCTGTCGGCGCTCTCCCGCCTCGTCGGTGCGTGGGCGAACTTTCCCGCCGCTCCGTACCTGAGGGACGTCATCAGCCGGATGCCCGCGCGGGTCCCGATCCACGTCAGCACGCGGGAACAGCTGGGCCTGGTACACGAACTGCCCGGCAGCCGGGCCCTCGTCCTCAGCGGCCCCTTCACCTCGTCCGAACTGGACGAGACCCGCCTGCCGAAGACGCATCTCCTGCATCTACTGCGCCTGCCCGACCTCTGCGACCTGGATTTCCTTTGGAAGGCCGGCCGCGACCTGACGACCCTGAACATCAGCTCCAGCCTCCCCGCCTTGACCGACATCTCCGCTGTCGCGGGCCTGCCTGCCGTGGAGCAGCTCTCCCTCTCGCTCCGTACCGAGTTGCCGCCGGGCACCTTCGACTGGATCCCGGAGCTGTCCACCCTGCGCTCCCTGACGCTGGCCACACCGAGCGTCACGACGGTGGCGGCCCTGCCCGTGCATTCGGCCGTGACACGACTGGCCCTGCCGGATCTCCGCCTGATCGACACCCGGGGCCTCGAGGCCTGGGAATCTCTGACCTCGATCTCGGTGCACTCCCCGTTGCGCCCGATGCTGTTCTGGAATTTCGTGCGGGACTCGACCTCGATCGACACCGTTGAGACCTCGATGTTCTCGGTCGTCGGCACGACGGGGCTTCCCCCGATCCCGAACGTGACCACGCTGAGCCTGCGGGAACTCACCGACATGGACAGCGTCGAGGGCATCCTCGAGACGTTTCCGGCGCTGACGCACCTGCGCCTCAGGTCGAGAGTCGTCACCGCACAGACCGGGCTCGGCCGCTCCAGCCTGGCCCGGCTCCGCGCCACGCATCCACAGATTCGTTTCTCGATGTCGTAAATGCGGGTCCGTGCCCGAGAGGCGCAGACACGACAATGGGTGGCGCCGGGGCCGAAACCCCTGCACCACCCATGTCAGGCTTCACTCCGTACGGGAGCCGACAGCTCCCGGAGGGGCTACGCCTCCTTGCTCAGATTCGGACCCGCACCGCCACCAGCAGCCTGCTCGATCGGCGGGACGTCGGGGAGGGCCGACTTCTCCTCACCGCGGAAGGTGAAGGTCTTGTTCTCGCCCTCGCCCTCCGTGTCCACGACCACGATGTGCCCCGGACGCAGCTCGCCGAAGAGGATCTTCTCCGAGAGGGTGTCCTCGACCTCGCGCTGGATCGTGCGACGCAGCGGCCGCGCGCCCAGCACCGGGTCGTAACCCTTCTTGGAGAGGAGCTCCTTGGCGGACTGGGAGAGCTCGATGCCCATGTCCCGGTCCTTCAGGCGCTCGTCCACCTTGCCGACCATCAGGTCGACGATCTGGAGGATGTCGTCCTGCGTGAGCTGCGGGAAGACGACGACGTCGTCCACACGGTTGAGGAACTCGGGACGGAAGTGCTGCTTGAGCTCGTCCGACACCTTGTTCTTCATGCGCTCGTAGTTGGTCTTCGTGTCACCCGTGGCCGCGAAGCCCAGGTTGAAGCCCTTCGAGATGTCCCGCGTGCCGAGGTTGGTCGTCATGATGATGACCGTGTTCTTGAAGTCCACGACGCGGCCCTGGGAGTCGGTCAGGCGACCGTCCTCCAGGATCTGCAGCAGCGAGTTGAAGATGTCCGGGTGGGCCTTCTCGACCTCGTCGAAGAGGACCACCGAGAACGGCTTGCGCCGCACCTTCTCCGTCAGCTGGCCGCCCTCTTCGTAGCCCACGTAGCCGGGGGGCGAACCGAAGAGACGCGAGACCGTGTGCTTCTCGCTGAACTCCGACATGTCGAGGGAGATCAGCGCGTCCTCGTCACCGAAGAGGAACTCGGCCAGGGCCTTCGAGAGCTCCGTCTTACCGACACCGGACGGGCCGGCGAAGATGAACGAACCACCCGGACGCTTCGGGTCCTTCAGACCCGCACGCGTACGACGGATCGCCTTCGAGAGCGCCTTGACGGCGTCCTTCTGGCCGATGACCCGCTTGTGGAGCTCGTCCTCCATGCGGAGGAGTCGCGAGGACTCCTCCTCGGTGAGCTTGAAGACCGGGATGCCGGTCGCGGTCGCGAGGACCTCGGCGATCAGCTCGCCGTCGACCTCGGCGACGACGTCCATGTCGCCGGCCTTCCATTCCTTCTCGCGCTTGGCCTTCGCCGCCAGCAGCTGCTTCTCCTTGTCGCGGAGAGACGCTGCCTTCTCGAAGTCCTGGGAGTCGATGGCCGACTCCTTGTCGCGACGCACGCCCGCGATCTTCTCGTCGAACTCGCGGAGGTCCGGCGGCGCGGTCATCCGGCGGATGCGCATCCGGGAACCGGCCTCGTCGATCAGGTCGATCGCCTTGTCCGGCAGGAAGCGGTCCGAGATGTACCGGTCGGCCAGCGTCGCGGCCTGGACGAGGGCCTCGTCCGTGATCGAGACGCGGTGGTGGGCCTCGTAGCGGTCGCGCAGACCCTTGAGGATCTCGATGGTGTGCGGCAGCGACGGCTCCGCGACCTGGATCGGCTGGAAGCGGCGCTCGAGGGCCGCGTCCTTCTCCAGGTGCTTGCGGTACTCGTCGAGCGTCGTGGCGCCGATGGTCTGGAGCTCACCGCGGGCCAGCATCGGCTTCAGGATCGAAGCCGCGTCGATGGCGCCCTCGGCGGCACCCGCACCCACGAGCGTGTGCAGCTCGTCGATGAACAGGATGATGTCGCCGCGGGTGCGGATCTCCTTGAGGACCTTCTTCAGGCGCTCCTCGAAGTCACCGCGGTAGCGGGAACCGGCGACCAGCGCACCCAGGTCGAGGGTGTAGAGGTGCTTGTCCTTGAGCGTCTCGGGCACCTCGCCCTTGACGATCGCCTGGGCGAGGCCCTCGACGACGGCGGTCTTGCCGACGCCGGGCTCACCGATCAGGACCGGGTTGTTCTTGGTACGGCGCGACAGGACCTGCATGACGCGCTCGATCTCCTTCTCGCGCCCGATGACCGGGTCGAGCTTGGACTCACGAGCGGCCTGCGTCAGGTTGCGGCCGAACTGGTCGAGGACCAGGGACGTGGAGGGCGTGCCCTCGGCAGGACCGCCGGCGGTGGCGGTCTCCTTGCCCTGGTAGCCGGAGAGCAGCTGGATGACCTGCTGCCGCACCCGGTTGAGGTCTGCGCCCAGCTTGACCAGGACCTGGGCGGCGACGCCCTCGCCCTCACGGATCAGGCCGAGCAGGATGTGCTCCGTGCCGATGTAGTTGTGGCCCAGCTGAAGGGCCTCGCGGAGCGACAGCTCCAGGACCTTCTTGGCACGGGGGGTGAAGGGGATGTGGCCGGACGGGGCCTGCTGGCCCTGGCCGATGATCTCCTCCACCTGCTGGCGGACCGCCTCGAGCGAAATCCCGAGGCTCTCCAGGGCCTTAGCGGCGACACCCTCGCCCTCGTGGATCAAGCCCAGGAGGATGTGCTCGGTGCCGATGTAGTTGTGGTTGAGCATCCGGGCTTCTTCCTGAGCCAGGACGACAACCCGCCGCGCGCGGTCGGTGAACCTCTCGAACATCGTTAATCGCTCCTCAGAGCGGTCAGGCAGTAAGGGGGCTGTCCCCTCCCTGTCCTTCCGCAGCTTAGTCCCGCAAGCGGGGACCGCTCATTCCAACTGCCGACACCCGGCCGAGAACAAGAGGCTCCTCCTGACCCCGAACGCCGACAACTGCTCCAACCCGATGGTGCGAGACGATGTTCCCGCAGGCCAGGCAGATACCCGCACCGCCG
This sequence comes from Streptomyces sp. KL116D, assembly GCF_030766975.1. Lineage (NCBI taxonomy): Bacteria > Bacillati > Actinomycetota > Actinomycetes > Kitasatosporales > Streptomycetaceae > Streptomyces > Streptomyces sp. KL116D. Next base: position 40,130 of record NZ_JASERH010000132.1, read on the forward strand.
CTACGCCGATGGCGAACGCGAGACGCCCAACCTGTTCGTGTCGCCCCTCTCACTAGGGATGTCTTACCCGCACTGACTGACACTCCATGCGGCGCGCGCCGGTTCCCTCCGCTACGGGCGAACATCCTTGCGCCATTGAACACTCCCTTACGCCCCCATTTCGGACACGCAGGGTATTCAGAACGCGACGTTGCGTAACTCCGGAGCCCCTCCGGCGGTTTCCCGGACATGGCCGCCCCCACTCCTCCCGCAGGCACCGCCACCACCGCCACCACCGTCCCCACCCCCCGTCGCCCGCTCGACGCCCCGGCGGGGACGGATCCGGTTCAGCAGTGGTACGAGGACGAGCTCGGCTGGGCCGCCACGGTGGGGCCCGAAGGGGTGCGGCTGCGCACGGGGCTCCGCTTCGACGTGCTGGAGCTGCCCGCCGACGCGGGCTTCGCGATGCTGCGCAGGTGCGATCCCCGGTCGCCGGTGGCGGTGCGTGGGGAAACGATGCAGCTACTGGTCGCCGCGGGGAGCGCGGACGAACTGCCGGGGCTGCTCGACTGGCTGGAATGGGGCACGCTGCCCCTCGACCTCGTGGGGATCGGGTCGGGCGGATTCATCGACGCGCCGACGCCCCCGGGATGGTCGGGCTCGCAGGAGGCCGCCGTGTGGGTGCGGCCCCCCGAGCCCGGACGCGAGATGGAACCGGTGCTTCCGGCTCTGACGACCCTGACGGCCGTCTCGACCTGGTCGGTCGTGGGGGGCGGTGGGGGCGCCCCCGATCTCGTACGACTCGTGGACACGGCGGCGACCCACTGCCACCGCGCCCGACTGCGCCGTGCATATACGGAGCCGACGCGTCAGCCGTTGGCCTTCTCGTAGGCCTCACGGATGGAGGCGGGGACGCGGCCCCGGTCGTTGACCTCGTAACCGTTGTCCTTCGCCCACGCGCGGATCTGGGCGGTGTCCTGGTTGCCACCGGACGCGGCGCGCGCCTTGCCCCGGCCGCCCGCGGCACGGCCACCGGTGCGACGGCCGCCCTTGACGTACGCGTCGAGGAGACCCCGAAGCTTGTCCGCGTTCGCGGTGGTGAGGTCGATCTCGTACGTCTTGCCGTCGAGCGCGAACGTCACGGTCTCGTCCGCCTCGCCGCCGTCGAGGTCATCGACAAGAAGGACCTGAACCTTCTGTGCCACCGGATTTCCTTTCATCGATATCTGAAGGGCCGGCCCCCCTGCGACCGCGGCCGCTGTTTCGCCGTCCCCTTGTTATATGCACTACTGCAGTACGTCGGAAAGCAAACCGCTTTTGCCGGAAAAACACAAACCCCTGGCCGAGATCCGGGAGAGATCCCGGAGTTGTACGCTGCCCGACCGGGGCCGAAAACATGCGCGTTTCGGACATAGGGACCGGGTCGTCTGTGCTTGCCGGAATACCGAACGCGACGATCACAGATGCAGAAGCATCCGGCTGTTGCCCAAGGTGTTCGGTTTCACTCGTTCGAGACCGAGGAACTCGGCGACGCCCTCGTCATAGGAACGCAGCAGCTCGCTGTAGACATCGGTGTCCACCGTATCGACGGGCGTCTCACCGATCTCCACGAAGCCGTGCTTGGCGAAGAACTCGACTTCGAAGGTGAGACAGAAAACCCGGCGAACGCCGATCCAGCGCGCCGTCTGCAGCAACTTCTCCAGGACCTGATGCCCCACGCCCGCGCCCTTGACCAGTGGATTCACCGCGAGTGTGCGGACTTCCGCCAGGTCTTCCCACATGATGTGGAGTGCGCCGCAGCCGACCACCTCGGCGTTGTCGTCGCGTTCCGCGACCCAGAACTCCTGGATGTCCTCGTAAAGCGTCACGGTGGCTTTGTCGAGCAGGATCCCCTGTCGGCTGTACGCGTCGAGGAGCCGGCGCACGGCCGGTACATCGGCCGTGCGGGCCCTGCGTACGGTGAGTGCTTTAGCGGCGGATTCGACGCCCGGGCCGACTTCGGGGAGCTCTGCTGGCATGACCGGACGCTATCGCCCGGGCCGCCCGGCCGCTTCCCCGGGTCCTGAGGGGACTTCCGGCGGCACTTCGGGCGGCACTTCGGCGGGGACTTCGGGCTGCACGATGCGCATGGCGTCCCGCAGGGCCTCGCGCTGCTGCGGCGACATCATGCCGAAGAAGGCGACCAGGGCCGCGGCGGGGTTGTCGCTCTGCGCCCATGCGTCGTTCATCAGCGCGGCCGAGTAGGCGGCCCGGGTGGAGACGGCCTCATATCGATAGGCCCGGCCTTCCGCCTCGCGGCGCACCCAGCCCTTCTGATGGAGATTGTCCAATACGGTCATGACCGTCGTGTAGGCGATGGACCGTTCCTGCTGAAGGTCCTCCAGGACTTCCCTGACCGTCACCGGGCGGTTCCACTTCCACACCCGTGTCATCACTGCGTCTTCGAGTTCTCCCAAGGGGCGCGGCACGAGCAGCACAATAGTGGGAGAAGCCGGTAATTCACCGTCGGACGTGGCGACAGGTATCGATCAATGACAAAAGGGGCGCCCTATGGGCGCCCCCATGCAGGGCTTCGCTGCTGGTCGCGGGCCGGTCAGGCGGTGGTGGCGTCCTGCTGGCGGGCGGCCTCGGCGCGCGCGATGGCGGCGTCGACGGCCGCGTCCTCCTTGGCCTTCCTGTCGCCGCCCTGCGACTTCACGATCGTCACGATCAGGCCGATGAAGAACACGGCCATCACTACCGGGGGCACGAGCGCGGAGACGTAGTCCATGCCCCCAGAGTAGCTAGCCCGCCGCCAACTCCTGCGGCGGGGCCGGTGGCTGTACGGGGCGGCGCTTGGGCGGGAACGCCTCGGACGGGGTGGGGACGGGGCGCGGCGGGGCCGGTTTGGGCTTGGCCGGCTGGTCGCCCGCGCCGAGGAGGCCGCCGGGCAGGGCGAGCAGGTGCGTGCGGGAGGCCGGGACGCGCGGCCGGTGCCGGGCCTCCAGGCGGTCCCGTACGCCCTGTTCGGCGAGGGCGCGGCAGCGGTCGAGCAGGGCCGCCGCGGCGGGGTTGCCGCGCAGGGCGCGCAGCGCCGCGAGGTCGTCGGCGCCGGGCCGGTGGTCCGCCGCCAGGGCGTCCTCCAGGAGGCTCAGGTAGCCGGTGACGGAGCCGGGCAGGGCGGCCCGGTAGCGGTCGAGGTCGGCGAGGAGGAAGGTCCGCATGCGGGCGGCCTCCTGCGTGGCGTCGTCGACCGACTCCGCGAGCCGGAGACAGTCCCGGACGTCCTTGTCCGAGGCGGGGCTGGGGTGGAGGGCGAGGGCGAGGGCGCGTCGGAGCACACGCAGCTCTTCTGCACCGAAGGCCATGCCGCCGCGGTTTCCGTAGGGCGTGGGCATGGAGCGACGGTACGGCCTATTACGGGCAAATCGGGTTAACCGGCAATTCCCGGGCGTTGCGCTTCGCCGGGTTGGGGTGGGTGCGCGCCGTGGGGGTGTGGGTGTGTCGTCGGGTGCGGGCCCGGTGGGGGCTGGTCGCGCAGTTCCCACCCAGCCGCGGACAGAGTCGGTCGCTCAGAGGCGGGAGACGTTCCGCTCGTAGACCAGGCGGAGGCCGATCAGGGTCAGCCACGGCTCGTGCTCGTCGATCACCGAGGCCTCACCCAGCACCATGGGCGCGAGCCCACCCGTCGCGATGACGGTGACGTCGTCCGGGTCGGTCGCCAGTTCCTTGGCCATCCGGTTCACGACCCCGTCGACCTGGCCCGCGAACCCGTAGACGATGCCCGACTGCATGGCCTCGACGGTGTTCTTGCCGATGACGCTGCGCGGGCGGGCCAGCTCGATCTTGCGGAGCTGCGCGCCGCGGACGCCGAGCGCCTCGACGGAGATCTCGATGCCGGGGGCGATCACGCCGCCCGTGTACTCGCCGCGGGCGGACACCGCGTCGAACGTCGTCGCCGTGCCGAAGTCCACGACGATCGCGGGACCGCCGTACAGCTCGACCGCCGCGACCGCGTTGATGATGCGGTCGGCGCCGACCTCCTTGGGGTTGTCCATGAGGATCGGGACGCCGGTCTTGATGCCGGGCTCGACGAGGACCGCCGGGACGTCGCCGTAGTAGCGGCGGGTGACCTCGCGCAGTTCGTGCAGGACCGAGGGGACCGTCGAGCAGATGGCGATGCCGTCGATGCCGTCGCCCAGCTCGTCGCCCAACAGCGGGTGCATGCCCATCAGGCCCTGGAGCAGGACGGCGAGTTCGTCGGCGGTGCGGCGCGCGTCCGTGGAGATGCGCCAGTGCTCGACGATCTCCTCGCCGTCGAACAGACCGAGGACGGTGTGGGTGTTGCCCACGTCGATGGTGAGCAGCATCAGACGGTCGCTTCCCGCAGGTCGAGGCCGATGTCGAGGATCGGCGATGAGTGGGTGAGCGCGCCGACCGCGAGGTAGTCGACGCCCGTCTTCGCGTACGTGGCGGCGTTCTCCAGGGTGAGCCGGCCCGAGGACTCCAGGAGCGCGCGGCCGTCGGTGAGCGCCACGGCCTCCTCCGTCTCGCCCGGCGTGAAGTTGTCCAGGAGGATCAGGTCGGCGCCCGCGTCGAGGACCTCGCGCAGCTGGTGGAGCGTGTCGACCTCGACCTCGATCGCGAGGCCGGGGAAGCGGTCCCGTACGGCCTGGAACGCCTGGGCGACGCCGCCCGCCGCCACCACGTGGTTGTCCTTGACGAGGGCCGCGTCGGAGAGGGACATGCGGTGGTTGACGCCGCCGCCCATGCGGACCGCGTACTTCTCCAGGGAGCGCAGGCCGGGGGTGGTCTTGCGGGTGTCGCGGACCTTCGCCTTCGTGCCCTCCAGCGCGTCCGCCCACGCGCGCGTGGCGGTGGCGATGCCGGACAGGCGGCACAGGAGGTTGAGCGCGCTGCGCTCGGCGGTGAGCAGGTCGCGGGTGCGGGTGGTGACCGACAGGAGCTTCTGTCCGGCCTCGACCTCGTCGCCGTCCTCGGCGTGCCGCTCGACCTCGAACTCGTCCGTGGCCACCACGGAGATGATCGCCTCGGCGACGCGCAGGCCCGCCACGACGCCGGCCTCGCGGGCCGTGAAGTCGGCGGTGGCGACGGCCTCTTCGGGGATCGTGGCGACGGTGGTGACGTCGACGCCGCCGTCGAGGTCCTCGGCGATCGCCATGTGGGCGATGTCCTCGACCTCGACCGGGTGCAGGCCCGCGTCGAGGAGGAGCTGGGCGAGCGACGGGTCGAGGCCGCACTCCATCGCGTCGTCGGCGCCGTCGTGCGCGCAGCCGCAGTTGTCGCCGCAGCCGCCGTCGGAGACGTCTGCCAGGGGAAGGTCGGGGGTGGCGCTCACGTCGGTCACTGCTCCTGAGGGGTCTTTGCCGTTGCCGGGAAGTCTGCGGTGGGTGTGGTGTGGGTGGCCAGGGTTCGGTCCGGATTGAGACGAACGACGATGTGGCGGCGCCAGTTCGTGTCGTCGCGGTCCGCGTGGTCCTCGCGCCAGTGGCAGCCGCGGGTCTCCTCGCGGCGGCGGGCCGCGGCGACCAGCACGCGGGCCACGCACAGCAGGTTGGTGGCTTCCCAGGTGTCGACGCCGGGCTCGGCCGTCTTGCCGTTCTCCGCGAGGGAGTTGGCGGCCTCGGCGTGGATGCGGCCCAGCTGGGCCGCGGCATCGGAGAGGGAGTCCGCGGAGCGCAGGACGCCCGCGCCGGCCGTCATCACGCGCTGGATGGCGAAACGTGCCTCCGGCGGGAGGAGCGGGTGGGTCGGGGTCTCCGGGTGCGGCACGGGTGCGGGCACGCGCGCGTGGAGGTGGTTCTCGGTGTGCTGCCGCGTGATCTCGTCCGCGATGCGCTCCGCGTAGACCAGGCCCTCCAGCAGGGAGTTCGAGGCCAGCCGGTTCGCGCCGTGGACGCCGGTGCAGGCGACCTCGCCGCACGCGTACAGGCCGGGCACGGTGGTGCGGCCGTGCAGGTCGGTGCGGACTCCGCCGGAGGCGTAGTGGGCGGCGGGGGCGACCGGGATCGGCTCGGTGACCGGGTCGATGCCGTGGGCGCGGCAGGCGGCGAGGATGGTCGGGAACCGGTGCTCCCACATGTCGGCGCCGAAGTGCCGCGCGTCGAGGTACATGTGCTCGGCGCCCTGCTCCAGCATGCGGCGCGTGATGCCCTTGGCGACGATGTCGCGGGGCGCCAGTTCGGCGAGTTCGTGCTGGCCCACCATGAAGCGCACGCCGTCCGCGTCCACCAGGTGGGCGCCCTCGCCGCGCACGGCCTCGGAGACGAGCGGCTGCTGGCCCTCGGCGTCCGCGCCCAGGAAGAGCACGGTCGGGTGGAACTGGACGAATTCGAGGTCGCTGACCTCGGCTCCCGCGCGCAGCGCGAGGGCGACGCCGTCGCCGGTGGACACGTGCGGGTTCGTCGTCGCCGAGAAGACCTGGCCCATGCCGCCGGTCGCGAGGACCACGGCGGGCGCCAGGACGGCGCCGACGCCGTCGTGCTGGCCCTCGCCCATGACGTGCAGGGAGACGCCGGCGGTGCGGCCCGCCGCGTCCGTCAGCAGGTCGAGGACCAGGGCGTTCTCGACGGTGCGCAGACCGCGCGCGCGGACCGCCTCGACGAGCGCGCGGGAGATCTCGGCGCCGGTCGCGTCACCGCCGGCGTGCACGATCCTGCGGCGGTGGTGGCCGCCCTCGCGGGTCAGCTGGAGCGCGCCGCCCTCGGCCTCGTCGAAGTGGGCGCCGGTCTCGATGAGGCGGCGTACGGCGTCGGGGCCCTCGGTGACGAGGGTGCGTACGGCCGCCTCGTCGCACAGGCCCGCGCCGGCGACGAGGGTGTCGTCCAGGTGCTGCTCGGGGGTGTCGCCGTCGCCGAGCGCCGCCGCGACGCCGCCCTGCGCCCAGCGCGTGGAGCCGTCGTCGAGGCGGGCCTTGGTGACGACCACGGTGCGCAGGCCCGCGGCCTCGCAGCGCAGGGCCGCGGTCAGGCCCGCGACGCCGGAGCCGACGATCACCACGTCGGCGTCGACGGACCAGCCGGGGGCGGGTGCGTGCAGGCGTATGCCTGTGCTGCTCACTGGTGACCTCCGAACGTCAGGGGCAGATTGTCGATCAGCCGCGTCGTGCCCACGCGCGCGGCGACGGCGAGGACGGCCTCGCCGTGGAAGCCGTCCGTCACGTCGGTGAAGTCGGCCGGGTCGACCAGGGCCAGGTAGTCCAGGGCGAACGGCGGCCGGTCGCGCTCGCGGCGGCCGGCCTCGTCAAGGACC
>NZ_JASERH010000133.1:0-19317 GCF_030766975.1 Streptomyces sp. KL116D
ATCTAGGAGGTACCTTGAGAGGTCAGCATGATCTCCATCACACCATAGAGCCCATTTGACTAGATGACATATATGATCTGCATACTGGTATCTATTGCATTATCCAGCACATGTGATCTATGTGGATTTAAGAATGATCTGTTCCAGTTCTGCTGGCACTGGAGATCCACTGATGATCTATATGTCATCACATCCTTTACCTGATGTCCCCCATGCTTTACCTGAGCTTGTTCCTGGGCTTGCAGTTACTGTGAATATGGAACCATCAAGCCACCATGGACTGCATGCATCAGCAGTGACCAGAGATCCAGGTGGTTTGAATGCTGAAAGAAGAGTCCAGCTTGACTATCAGTGATCTTAAGGATTTATAATATCTGGTGAGAGACGTTCTTACAGGCAGATTCTATATTGGGTATCCTTAGTTGGTAATTTGTTATCATCTATACTGAATGAGCATGCTGACGGATGAGCTGGTACAGTCACGTTCTGACATCTGACAAACAGAAACCCAAATGATGAGACCTGATTTTAGAGTCTCTATATCGATATGCATTTAGAACCCCATCTATCAGCATAGAATAGTTTCTGAACACTATGGTGATCCCAATAGTGAGATATCTGAGAGGTTTGTGGTGGCTGATGCACACACTGATCATTCGCCAATGACGGAGAACACCTGGCCGAAGACTGCTGGCGGTTCTCGGCGTCGTAGATCGAGACCGAACGATCTTGTCCCGTCGGCCGGGACCGTCGCGAGGTTGACCTTGACCTGCTCGTCGTCACCGCTCACCGGTGAGGTGTCACCGGTGTGCTCGACCGAGCCGTCGGCGCTCATCGGTTGTTGAGGCTTGAAATCCTGGTCGCGGACCTGCCCCGCGTTCGTCAGGATGGCGCTATATCGGTCGTCAGCGCCATTGGTGGTCGGACGTCCCAACCCGAGCTACGACGACGCCAGCCAGGCCTCCTTGCTCAGCGATACGTTGCCGCCCCTTGCTGAGGCTGACCCCACAGGTCCTCCCTATGGTCTGTAGGGCGGGAGGTAGTAGTTGGCATCGATCAACGTCCGGTCTAGGACGGTTCCCGCCCGCGGGCTCTCACCGTGTCGAGTCTGGGGCGTCGATCGCCTCGACGTACTCGGTCGCGGGCGTCCGGCAGGCCGTTCACGACGGTCCAGCGAGACCACGCCCTCCTTGTCGATGATGAAGGTGCCGCGCACCGCGCGTGGCCCTTCTCCTCGTCGAAAACACCGTAGGCACGCGAGGCCTCGCCGTGCGGCCAGAAGTCGCTGAGCAGCAGGGGTACTCCGAGGCCTCCTGCTCGGCGGGCGCAGCAGCGCGAACGGGGAGGTTGGAGACGGCGGACAGCTGCACAGCTCGTCCGTTGACGAACCGCAGCTCGTCGCGGAGCGCGCACAGCTCACCGTGTGACACGGTGAAGGCGACGAGGGTAGAAGAGCAGCACCACGTTCTTCCTCGCCGCGGAAGTCCGAGGCCGCACGGTCTCGCCGTCGCTGGTTCGCTGAGCTCGAACTCCGGAGCCTTGGTGCCGACCTCGATCGCCATGGTGGAAGCATCCCTTCGGTGACTGTTCGGTGGCTTCGCCTAGCTGGCTGAAACCGGCGTTCTCGGTGACGGCTCACCGCGCCGTGAACGCACAAGCTCCCGCGGCGCGCGCAGACCCGCGAAGGCCTCGCATGGGGATACCGGTTCCGCCGAGCTACCGCTTCTGGCGGCCCGCCCTTCGGCGTGATGAGCCGACTGCCGTTCCAAAGTCCTTGCCCGGCGTTGATGCTCTTGGTCTGAGAGAGTCCGGCGGTGGCGGCCTCGCCGAGCTCGCTGGGCTCGACGTAGCCGTCACGCGCCGGTCTGGTGCTGAGAGAGGATGCAGACCGCCCTCTCGTCCATGGACGCGATGGCATCCACCAGGGCATCGGTCAGGTCCCCGTCGTCTCGCGGGGAAACCAGAGCACCACGGCATCCGGCCACGTCGTCATAGTCCTGCGTCGACGAGCTCGGTGCGCTGTGGCCGCTCAATGGCCTCGCGGAGCTCCTGATCGGCGTCCCGTCGTCGTAGCCGATCTCCTGACCACCATGTCGGGCTGGAAACCGAGCCTACGGCAGGTTCGTCTCCGCGTGGTCCGCGGTCGCGCTCACGGATTGCCTCCTGATCATGTTTACGAAGTTGTCTGCAGCCCCGCGTACGCGCTGGGAGCGTTGGCCGTAGTCCACACGTGCGCGACGGATCGCGCAAGTACCCGGCCCCGAGACCGCCGAAACGGTGACGTTCCAGGCGGTGTCACCGCAACTCCAGTCAAGGATCCCCCGCAGACCAGTGATGTATGCCACAGCGATCGCCGGGTTTGACGTACTGGCCCGTACACCCAGCGTAAATTCGAAGGCCGTAGCGACTCCCGCAGAACACCTGAGCGACATGGGCGTATCGTTGAGGGATTTGTCCGTAGCCCTCTCATGGGTCACCTCGCCGGCCGTCCCGTTTACCTCTCGGTAGAGATGACGATTCCGATTTCGAGGTACATCGATGGACAAACGGCGTACCTGACCAGTGGAACAGTGGCATCACCGACAAGTGAAGGAACAGCGTGGCTTCCGGATCCGATCGCAGCCGATCATCATTGGCGGCCTTCCCAGCCAGGTCCCGGACTTCGATCCCGAGGAGACCGAAGAGTGGCTCGACTCCTCGACGTCAGCAGTGGTCGACGAGCGCCGCGAGCGCGCCTGCTACCTGATGCGCCTGGACTCGAGCGGGCCCGCGAGATGCGCAGTACGTGCGAGATGCGCATGCACGTATCTTTACGATCATGACATCACATCGCGACGAGCGACGGCCGGTCTTCTCCCGGCGAAGGCAGAGATCGATGCGCAGGGATCGAACGCGACGCGCCGGGAAACGCCGCGGTGATGGTCTCGCGCGCGCGCAGCGAAACGCCCGGCGCATACGCCTGGCGGCCATCATCGCCACGTTCGCCGTCGCGGCGTCGCCTGGTCACGACGTGGGCTTCAACCACTTTCTTCCGTGGCAAGGACGGGGACGGCGGCGACCAGATCTTCCTTCGCGGGCCACGCCTCGCCGGCATCTATGCCCGCGCGTATCCTGCTGGACCGGCTGCACCGAGACCAGCACTCGGCACCTTCCGCCAGGAGAAGTCGAAAAGGCGCACACGGCCTCATCGTCACCCGCATCCGCGCCTGATGCGGACTTCTGGAGTTCCCGACGGTCTCGATGGGCCCGGCGCCGGCGCGATCTTCCAGGCGGATGAACCGCTACATGGAGGCGCGCCACGACACCTCAAGGTCGCGTGTGTGGGCCTTCTCGGCGACGGTGAGATGGACGAGCTCGAGTCCTCGGCCAGCTCTCCATGGCCGCCCGCGAGGGCCTGGACAACCTCACCTTCGTCGTCAACTGCAACCTGCAGCGCCTCGACGGCCCGCAGCGGCAACGGCAAGATCATCCAGGAGCTGGAGTCCCAGCTTCCGCGGTGCCGGCTGGAACGTCATCAAGCTGGTCTGGGACCGCGGCTGGGACCCGCTGCTCGCGCAGGACCCGCGACGGCGTGCTGGTCAACAGGCTGAACACGACGCCGACGCCAGTTCCAGACGTACGCCACTGAGCCCGGCCTCGTACATCCGCCACGCACTTCTTTCGGCGACGACCACGGGCTGCGCGCGCATGGTCGAGGGCATGACCGACGACCAGATCCTGCACCTGGGCCGCGGCGGCCACGACCACCGAAGATCTTCGCGGGCGTCCACCGCGGCCAAGGAGCACAGGGCACAGCCGACGGTCATCCTGGCGCAGACCGTCAGGGCTGGACGCTGGGCCTGACTTCGAGGGCCGCAACGCTACGCACCAGATGAAGAAGCTACGATCGACGACCTGAAGGGCTTTCCGCGACCGGCTGCACATCCCGATCACTGAACGCCCGTGAGGGCGCGCGCGCCATGCTGCCTACCCGCCGCGACTCGAAGAGATCCAGTACATGTCACGACCTGCCGGCGCTAGGCGGCATAGTCCCTGACCGGGTCGTGCGCTCAAGGCGCTGCAGCTCCCGGACGACAAGACGTACGCGGGTGAAATGAAGTGGGCTCGTCAGCAGTCGATCGCCACGACGATGGCGTTCGTCCGGCTCCTCAAGGACCTGATGCGGGACAAGGAGATCGGCAAGCGCTTCGTGCTGATCGCCCCCGACGAGTACCGCACCTTCGGCATGGACTCGCTTCTTCCCGAGCGCGAAGATCTACAACCCGCTCGGCCAGCAGTACGAGTCCGTGGACCGCGAACTCCTGCTCGCCTACAAGCGAGCCGCCGACCGGCCAGATGCTGCACGACGGCATCCCCTGAGGCGGGTGCACGGCGTCGCTGATCGCCGCGGGCTCGGCCTACGCGACGCACGGCGAGCCGCTGATCCCGGTCTACGTCTTCTACTCGATGTTCGGCTTCCAGCGCACCGGCGACCAGTTCTGGCAGATGGCCGACCAGCTCGGCGCGGCTTCGTCCTCGGTGCCACCGCGGGCCGTACGATCTGACCGGCGAGGGCCTCCAGCACGCCGACGGGCCACTCCAGCTGCTGGCCTCGACCAATCCCGGCCTCGTCGCCTACGACCCGGCGTACGCCTACGAGATCGCGCACATCGTCAAGGACGGTCTGCGCCGGATGTACGGCGGGACAGCGAGGACGTCTTCTACTACCGACCGTCTACAACGAGCCGATCCAGCACCCGGCTGAGCCGCCGCCGACGTCGACGCCGAGGGCATCCTCAAGGGCATCCACCGCATCAGCACCGGGACGTCGGGCTCGATCCCGCCCAGATCATGGCGTCGGGCGCCGGTGTCCCCGTGGGCCCCTGGAGGCCCAGCAGATCCCTGGCGCAGGAGTGGAACGTGCGCGCCGACGTGGTCCGCGACCTCGTGGAACGAACTGCGCCGCGAGGCAGTGGAGGTGGAGCGCCACAACCCGCTGCACCCCGAGGAGGAGCAGCGCACGCCCACGTCACGCAGAAGCTGTCCGGCGCGCAGGGCCCGTTCGTCGCGGTCTCTCGACTGGATGCGGTCCGTCCCCCGACCAGATCTCCCGCTGGGTGCCGGGCACGTACTCAGTCGCTGGGCGCCGACGGCTTCGGGCTTCGCGGACACTCCCGGGCGCCGCGCGCCGCTTCTTCCACATCGACGCGCAGTCGGTCGTGGTCGCGGTCCTCACGGAGCTCGCGCGTGAGGGCAAGGTCGACCGCTCGGTCCTGAAGCAGGCCATCGACCGGTACCAGCGCGCCGACGTCACGGCCGCCGATCCCGGCGCGGCCGGCGGCGACGCCTGGCGCTCCTTTCTCGAGGGCGGCGGACCGTGGTCCCGCCGCCCTCCGGCTTTTCTACGATGCGCGCATGAAGGAGCAAACGGCACGGATCCGATGAGCGGCGCTCGCAGCGACCGCTGCTCGCACTCGCCCTGGTCTTCGGCGTCGCCTACGCGGTCCCTCATCGTCCGGCCGGACGCCTGCACGCCGTCAACGAGGCGTGCACCGTCGTCGTGGGTGGTGTGGGGCGCTGCCTCGACTACGTGGTCCGGCTCTTCCTCGCCCAGGACCGTAATACTTTCGTGCGCTCGCACCCGCTCGACCTCCTTGCCGTGGTGCTTCCTCTGGCGCAGCCCCTCGCGGCTGCTGCGTGGTAGTCGACGCCGCTCCTGGTGGGCCGGCGGGCCCGCATGGCGGAGCAGATAGGCTGCTGACGACGTACGTCGCCGGTGCCGTGGTGGGCCTGTTGATGTTCGGCTCACTGGCGGTGCTCGGTGGAGCGACTCGCCGAACGGCAACATCAAGACGCTGGGCGACGCCGTCTGCGGTCGTTCACCACGATGACGACGGTCGGCTACGGCGATCACGCGCCCACGACGGGCATGGGTCGGGTGCTGGCGGTGGGTCTGATGCTGTCCGGCATCGCGCTGCTCGGTGTGGTCACCGCCAACATCGCGGCGTGGTTCATCTCCCGAGTCTGAGAAGGACGACGCGGGAGGAGCGTCGCCAGACGGAGGCGATCGAGGCGCCTCGCACAGGAAGTACGGGCGCTACAGGGCCCAGGTGGCGGTGTTGTCGGGGCAGCCGGGATCATCTGGGGTGGCTGGGGTGGCTGGGGTGGCTGGGGTGTCCGGGGTGTCCGGGGTGTCCGGGGGTACCTGGGGTTTCCGGGGTGCCTGGCCTGGCGGGTCAGGCGGGTCAGGCGGACCGACCGGGTAGGGCGGACCGGCCGGGGACGGCGGGTCAGCCGGGGACGGCGGGCCAGCCGCGGACGGCGTGTCAGCCGGGGACGGCGGACCGGCCCAGAACGGACCGGCCGGGGACCGCTTCCTCGCTCGCGGCCTCGGGCGAGCCGGGCGTGCCGCACCCCTCAACCCAGGTGCGATCGCGACAGCCCCGGAACTGACCCTGGGCTGCCTCTGGTCGACCGCTCGGAACGGTCAACGGCTCGCGCTCAGAACAGTCCTCCTGCGGCAGAGCCGGCCGCCGTGGCCAGCCAGATGATCGCGAGCAGGGTCTCGATCGCGCCGAGCACGACCGCGACGAGGGCCGGCACCGACTTCGTACCGGTCCAACGACGGCCCATGGCCAGCCAGCCGCAGACGACGGCGACTGGTCCCAGCACGATCCCCAGGACGAAGAGCCCTGCGATCGCGCAGACGAGGCCGATGATTCCGAGCGACGCGCGGTCCGGCCCGGTCCGTGACCCGGTGCGGCCACGTGAGCGGGGTGCTTGCGCGTGGTATGTCCGAAGCCCGCCATCATCACCCCCTGAGTTAGTCGGACTCGGGCGATGCTTCGGGTACCCCCGCTTTCCGCGGTCTATCGCGCGGGCCGCCTCTATTGCGCGCGGGTCTCCGTCATCTCTCCCAGACCTTGAACGCCCGCGCCCGGTACGGCGATTCGGGCTCCCAGGTACCGCTGCCGGGATAGGTCTGGAACTCCCCGGTCTCCGCGCACTCCGCGGACTGGTACGTGGTCACGGGACGGCCGGTTCGATTGGCGAGGGACGCCGCGCTGCTCCCCTCCGGCAGCGCGACGCAACTCTCGATGTCGATCCCGGACAGCTCATAGCCGTGCCGCTGCCCTTGAACCCGGTCTTGCTCCACAGACACAACTCCCCCGCCGCGCAGCCGCCGAGCGCTCGGTGGCGCCGCCGCGGTGGCGAGGCCGGGAGTGAGGCCACCGCGGCGAGTGCGGCAGCGGCGACGGTGATGGGCATGGATGCACGCATGTGCTTTCAACCCCCTGTGTCGTATCGACCAGTTGCGTTCGCGACTGATCACTTGCCTGACACTCTGGCCCGGAAGATCTGGTTCCGGGAAGGGTCGCCGGGCGACGTCACCCGGATAAAGCGAAAGTCGGATAGTTCCCGGGGCTTCCCTCACAAGGGCGGTTTCAGCGCCCTGTCCACGGCTTGAAGACGTGCGTCCGGCGCCGTGGTCCCGGCGGCCCGGACGGGCGTCCGTCCGCCGTCAGATGTGCGCGGCACCCGCGCCCGCCTCGCGTTCTCACCGCGCTTGGTGAGCAGCGCGACGAGGACGGCGACGACCGCGACACTCGCGGCGACGTCAGGCAGGCCAGGCTCATGCCGGAGATGAAGGTGTCGTGCGCGACGTCCGTGATCTTCCCGGCGATGGCCGCCGGAGTGTTCGGCGGGACGGGCGGGACGCCGACCTGGACGGCCTCGGACGCCTGGTCCAACTGGGCCTCCGTGAGCGGCGGGAGCTTGGCGTCCGCCCAGTTCCCTCGGCGAGGTCGTTGTCGACCTTCGACGCCATCACGGCACCGAGCACGGCGGTGCCGAGGCTGCCGCCGATCTGCATCGCGGCCTCGCTGGAGCCCGCCGGCCACGCCGGACAGCTCCATCGGCGCGTTGCCCACGATGACCTCGGTGGCGCCGACCATCACGGGCGCGAGGCCGAGGCCCAGCAGGGCGAACCAGACGGACATGATGGCGCTGCCGGTGCCCGCCTCCAGCGTGGACATGCCGTACATCGCGACGGCCGTGCACGCCATGCCGCCCGCGAGCGGAATGCGCGGGCCGACCTTGGTGATCATCGCGCCCGCGAGCGGGGAGGCGACGATCATCATGCCGGTCAGCGGGAGCAGGTGCAGACCGCTGTCGATCGGGCTCATGCCGTGCACGTTCTGCAGGTAGAAGGTGACGAAGAACAGGCCGCCCATGAACGCGATGGCCATCAGCACCATGAGAACCACACCGGCCGACAGCGGCACGGGAGCGGAAGAGGCCCAGCGGGATGAGCGGCTCGGCGACTCGCGTCTCCCCACACCGCGAACAGGGCGAAGCACAGCACCGACGCGGCGATGAACGTCCACGTCATGCCGTCGCCCCAGCCCCACGCCGGCGCCTTGATGAGGGCCCCACACGAGGCAGAACATCGCGCCGGACAGCAGCACGATGCCGGGTATGTCGAAGGACCCGGCGCGTTCTCCGCCCGGTGGTCGAGGAGGATGGCGAGCCCGAGTCCGAGGGCGAGGACGCCGACGGGCACGTTGATGAAGAAGACGGACTGCCAGCTGACGTGCTCGACGAGCACACCGCCGAGGATCGGACCACCGGCGGTCGAGGCGCCGATCACCATGCCCCAGATGCCGATCGCCATGTTCAGCTTCTCGGCGGGGGAACGTCGCCCGCAGCAGGCCGAGCGCGGCAGGCATGAGCAGCGCGCCGAACAGACCCTGGAACACGCGGAACGTGATCACGAACGCGATGCTGTCGGAGAGGCCGATGGCTCCCCGACGCGGCGGCGAAGCCGACCACTACCGATGAGGAAGGTTCTGCCGGTGGCCGAACCGGTCGCCGAGCTTGCCCGCGGTGATCAGCGTGACCGCGAGGGCGAGGAAGTAGCCGTTGGTGATCCACTGGACGTCGGCGAAGCTCGCGCCGAGGTCCTTCTGAATGGCCGGGTTGGCGATGGCGACGATGGTGCCGTCGAGGGCGACCATCATGACGCCGATCGCGACGGAGAAGAGAGTCAACCAGGGGTGGCCGCGCAGCCCTCTGGCCGGTGCCGGGACAGGCTCGGGCTCCGGAACCCGGTCCGCCTTGTCGACAGTGGTCTGACTAGTCATGTGTTCTGAGGCTAGTGACAGCTGCTGACAGTTGACAAAGCATTTCACAAGTCGGTAACTGTCACGTCGCTCACACCAAGGTGAGCCAGCACAAACAGTGAGAAAGAGGACCATGGCGGCGCGACTCAACCTGCGTGAGCTCAAGAAGCAGCGGACGCGAAACGCCTGCTGCGCTCGGCACTTGAGCTCTTCACGTCCCAGGGCTTCGACCGGACGACGGTCGATGAGATCACCGAGGCCTGCGAGGTCTCGCAGCGCACGTTCTTCCGGTACTTCGCGAACAAGGAAGAGGCCGCGTTCGCCGTGCAGGAGATGGTCGAGTCCCGCTTCGTCGCCGCGCTGCGCGAACGCCCCCTGGAGGAGAGCCCGTTCGAGGCCATGCGGCAGGCCGTCCTCGGTACGTGGGACGCACTGAGCCGCTCCGTGGAGGAGGTCATTCCGGTCGAACTCCACATGCGCACCTACCAGATGATCGAATCGACCCTTCCCTCCTCGCCGCCCACCTGCGCCGCTCCATCGAACTGGAGGAGGAGACCGCGCGGGTGATCGCCGAGCGCGAGGGGCCTCGACGTCGACAGCGACCCACGCCCGCGGGTGGCCGTGGCCGCGTTCAGCGGTGTGATGCGGATGACCGGACGACTGTGGGGCGCGGGAGAGGACGCGAGCGTCGAGGCGATCCGCGCGCTCACCGAGTCGTACCCTCGATCACCTGAAGCCGTCGCTCGGCGAACACTGGCGCCCTGGCCGGACGTGAGCCCGACCGAGTGAGCCGCGCGGGAGTGAGCCAGGTCGCACTCCCGCGCGCGTGGGGCGCCCGGGCCCCCTCACTCACCGTGAGGGCTTGACCGCAACTACGTCCGCTTTTTACCCAAAGTACACCGCTGAAAACGTGATGTGCCTCACCTGCTGCACGGAGTCCCACGCGCTTCTCCTAGGGTGTCCCGCGGTGACTTCCTTCGACTCGTCCCCCCAACTCAACGTCTGGCGCACTGCTCGCGCTGGCCGAAATCGTGTTTCGTCATGCTGGCGACCACCGGCTGGACCGCGGTGCGTCACCACCGGGGCGTCGCATCGCCCCTGCGGACCGCTGCTCACCGCCTGGGAGCACGGCCGCATCAACGGACACGCTCCTGCCCGCGCCCGACGGCTCCCCACCCGCCTCGCGCACTTCTTCGCCTCGCTCACGCCCCACCAGCTGCAATGTCCTGCCGTCCGCTATCCGCTCGCGGTCGGCAACATGAACAGTGCGCCCGCGCAGCTGCGGTACAGCGCCAGCCGCACCGCGCTCGGTCAGGCCCGCAGGGTCGAGTACCAGCGCATGCACGACGACAGGCTGTCGTCCGTCGGTCACGCCGACGCGAGGCAGCGCATGAAACGCTTCGCGCTGCTCGCGCACCCCGACCGCAAGATCCTCGCCTTCGACCCCTGGGCAACGGCAGGGTGGCCGAGGTCCTCGGCGACCTCGACAAGGCGCAGCGCGTCTCGGTCGTGGTGCCGGGGGTCGACACGAACGTGCTGACCTTCCAGCGCACGTTCCGCAAGTACCTCGGCCCCCGTGGGCATGGCTCGCTCGCTGTACGCCGCCGAGCGCACCGCGAGCCTGCCGGCACGCGCACCGCGGTCATCGCCTGGGCCGACTACACGGCCCCCCGTCGGCCTGGGTGGACGCCGCGACCTTCGATGCGCGCCGACGACGGTGCGGTCCGGCTCAACGCCATGCTGCGCGGCCTGCCCGGCAGCTCGCCCGTGGGCCCTGTACTGCCACAGCTACGGGTCCGTGGTGTGCGGCGTCGCGGCGCACCGCCTGCCCGCGCGGGTCAGCGACATCGCGGTGGCCGGGCAGCCCGGGATGCGGGGCCGACAACGCCTCGGGCCTGGGCACCCACGCGCTGTGGGCGACCCGTGACAAGGACGACTGGATCCAGGACGTGCCCAACATGGAGGTGGGCGGTTCGGTCACGGCGCCGATCCCGTCTCCCACGGCCTTCGGGGCCCGTGTCGTCTCGGCGGCGAACGCCAAGGGACACACTGGGATACTTCGTGCCGCGGCACCGAGAGCCTGAGCAACTCTGCCGAGATTGAACTGGGCTCTACCGATCGGTGCGGTGTGCCGGCGCGAACCAGGACTGCCGGAGGGTTTTTTCCGGCGGTGCCTCGACCTGACGCGCGTAGAGAACGGCGGAACAGTGGTCCGACGCAACAGGCGACGGAGGCGCGCGTGCCGCATACGATGAGCCGCATGGGTGACGTACTGGCCGGATTTCATGCCGCCTGGGAGTTCGAGACAGACTCCGTGCTCATCCGCTTCGAACGGGGATCCGCACGCCGAAGCTCCTTCAGGCGTTGGGCGAGCGCCGCATCCCTCTGGAAGCGATAGCGGCGGTGACCCTGACTCCGGGAAGCGCGGGACCGCGGTGCTGCACGCCGAGCCGAGACCGCGCCGATCCGCTGATGGACGCGGCGGCGGGGCGGCTCAGGAGGGCTGCGACCCGTACCGCCTGGCGCTGCCCGCCGAGCGGGAGACGCTTCGCCGAGTACTACGCCGACGAACTGCGCGAGAAGCTCGTCGCCGACGAGGACACCCGGTCCGACGGCTATCTGGTGGCGCCGCCCGAGCGCCGCTCCAGTTCAAGGCGTACGACGGCAAGGCGTCCTTCGACGGCAGGTCGGTGTCCTTCCGCTGGTTCTGGACGGGGGCGTCGTCGGCGAAGTGGAAGGCCGGGGACAAGACGTTCCCGGTCGGCGATCTGAGCGGTGTCGAGTGGCGCTCGCCCGAGCTGTTCGAGGGGCATTCTGCGGCTGCTGCACCGGGACGCGGCCACGGAGCAGGCGGGGCAGGCCGACCAGGATCCGGCGGCGGTGGTCTTCGGCCTCGGTTACGGCCCGGTCCACGAGTCCCCGCCGTTTCGCGGCATCGGTGCTGGCGGCCGTGCGCACGGCCGGACCGGCCGCCGGCGGGCAGCTGCGTGCGGAGACGGCGTCGGCCGGCCGTCGTGATCCGGCGGACATCGCCGAGCGCATCCGGCATCTCGGTGAGCTGCACCAGGCGGGGCTGGTCACCGACGCGGAGTTCACGACGAAGAAGGCGGAGCTGCTCGCGGAGCTGTGACGGCCGGGGCCCGCACCGCTCTGTGATACCTGGGTAGGGGGTGCGGTGAGCACCTCGGTATGACGGCAGCCGCGCCCTGCTCATTGCCTACGCTGAACTGGCCATGAGGCACTGCACCGATCTCTCCCGACCCGGCGCCGCGCCCTCCGGACGAAGACCGGACGAGCGGGGCCGTCGGCGGCTGCCCGGCGCCCTGCGGCGCGTCGGCGACCGACTGGCCGCCGCCGGTGCGGCGCTGACGGTCTGCCGTCGACGGTGACCGCTCCGAGCCCTGCTGGCTACAGGCACCGAAGCGCTGGATGCGGCTGCTGCCCTATCTCGTCGCGGTGAGCTTCACCGTGACACTGATCCCGGTCACGACGCGGGTGCTGTCGAACGACTACGGGGTGGGCGGCGGTCTCGCCGGAGCGATCGCCGTCGCGGTGCGCCCCGCTGATCTCTGGCGGCTCCGGTCGCCCGCTGACCGCCTGGTACCTGATGACGCCGCCAATAGCTCCTGGGCACGATCGCTGTTCCAGGGGGACGCGGGCCGCCCTTCGCCCTGGACGCCCATGGGCGGTCGTGGCGCACCTGGTGCTGTGCATCGCCCGGCGCTGCGCGAGAGCCGACGCACGCTGATCGGCATCCTGGCTGGTCACCGTCGTCGCGAGCATCGCCGTCGGCCTCCTCCGGGACGACTAGCAGTCACGACACGGGCGTGCTCCCCATCGCGTCCCTGAGCGGCGTCGTGCTGCTCCCGGGCGCGCTGGTGCGCGAGCGCGGCGAGACCCGCCGCAAGCTCGTCGAGCAGGGAAGACGATCAGTACGAGGCCGCCGAGCGCACCCGCCGCACGCTTCACTGGAGGAGCGGGCCAGGATCGCCCGCATGAGTTGCACGACGTCGTCGCCCACCACATGTCGGTGATCACCGCGCAGGCGGACTCCGCGCCGTACGCCGGTTGCAGGGTCTGACCGATGCGACCCGTAGAGGTGCTCGAATCCATCGCCGCGGGCGCGCAGCGAGCGGCGCGTTGACGAGAGCGCGGCACTGCATCGCGGTGCTGCGCTAGCGAGGACGCCCAGGGCGACCTAGTGCCAGCCGCGGCCTGCTGGTCTGCGAGCAGCTGGTCCGACGCGACGATGCGGCAGGCGTGCCCGCCGACCTGTCGTTCCCGGAGCTCACGCTGGTGCGCGAACTGAGGGACGTGCCACCGGCGGAGTGGACTCTGTCGGCGTACCGCATCGTGCAGGAGGCGCTGGCGAACGTGGTGCGGCACGCGCTCCGGCGCGCGGGCGGACACATCTCGATCGCGTTCGACGACGGCGCCCTGCTGGCGGTCGATCGTGGTCAACGGGCCGGCGACGGAGCCACTGTCCCCCGATCGAGTCAGGTGGCACGGGACATGCGGGCTGGTCGTGATGAGTGAGCGCGTACGGTTGGTCGGCGGCACGCTGGACGTGGGACCGCCGCCCGACGGAGGGTTCCGTGTGGCGGCCCGTCTCGCTGACCGTGCCCGATCTCCCTCGGCGTAAAGGAATGCGGCACGGGCGACCATCCGGGTGATCATCGTCGACGACCAGACCATGGTGCGGGCGGGATTCGCCGCGCTGTTGAACGCGCAGAGCGACATCGACGTCGTGGGTGAGGCCGGACGGGAAGAAGGGCGTCGAGGCCAGCCGCTCCACATCCCGATGTCGTTCTCATGGACGTCCGGATGCCGGAGATGGACGGATCTCGCCGCGGCGCAGGAGCCGCGAGCAGCCGCCGGGCTGCGGCGCACCGTCCCGCGGCGCCGATGTCTCACCACGTTCGACATCGACGACTACGTGTGGCCGCGGCGCTGGTGCGCCGGTGCGTCCGGCTTCCTGCTGAAGCTGACGCGCCGCCCGCCGACCTGATCGCCGCGGGTGCCGAAGGTGGAGCGCCGCGGGTGAGGCGCTGCTCGCGCCGACGTCGCAAGCGGCTCATCGCGGACTTCGCCAGGACCCGGCCGGCGCAAGGACCTCTCCCCGAAGCTCCAGAGC
Source organism: Streptomyces sp. KL116D (assembly GCF_030766975.1). Taxonomy (NCBI): domain Bacteria; kingdom Bacillati; phylum Actinomycetota; class Actinomycetes; order Kitasatosporales; family Streptomycetaceae; genus Streptomyces; species Streptomyces sp. KL116D. The sequence continues at coordinate 14,236 of NZ_JASERH010000133.1, forward strand.
CTGACGCCGCGGGAGCTGGAGGTTCTGAGGAGATCGCGCGCGGTCTGTCCAACCAGGAGATCGCCGAGAAGCTGGTGCTCGCCGAGCAGACCGTGAAGACCCATGTCGGCCGGGTGCTGGCGAAGCTGGGACTGCGTGACCGGGCCCAGGCCGTGATCTTCGCGTACGAGTCGGGGCTCGTCACGCCCGGCGGCCAGTAGCCTCTGCCCGGGTAGCACTTCGTGCGCCGCGGGCCGGTTTCCCGTCCGGCCCGTGCCTTCGGTGACGTCCGCGGTATCAGTTCATCCTGCGAGGAATTGTGAGGCGCCGTGCGGTCGCGCCACTACTGCGGTATCAGACACGGATACCCAGGTATCACCTGCAAAGTTGGCTCCGTGGTGTGATCGTCCCGCCCCAGGCCGTCTTTTCTGCCTTCCCCTCGTCACGCCAAGCAGACGGAGGGGAGACGGGCGATGGGCCTGGGCTCTTGGAAACGACGCGACGCCGCCGCACGCTGGTCGCCGCGGCGCTCACGACGACCATCGTCGCCGGTACGGCGGGCTGGAGCGTCGGGGCACGAGCAGCGCCTGCTGACCGGTCCGCCGCCGGGCAGCGCGCGTCCTGGCGCGCGGACGCTCGCTGCGCGACTCCTGCCTGATCCGGCGACGGCGAGCCCTGCCTCAAGTCGCCGCGTTCTTCCGTGTGTTGAGGCACGGCGCGGAGCGGCACGAGCTCGCGGTCCGGCATCCGAAATCGGTCGTCGGCAATCTGGATCGCGCCGACCGCCCTGCGATACGCGGAGCCGAGCGGGATGGCGTTGCGGGCCGAGCGGGCCCGGGCCCCGGCCGACGCGGCGGACTCCTCCACGCACCGCAGGTGCCGGAGACCGCGCGTCGCTCGCCGAGCGGTGCGCCGAGCTGCTCGCTCCCCGGCCGCCGGATCCTCGCCTTCGATCCCCGTGGCCGCGGTCACGTCGCCGAGGTGTACGACTTGCGTGAAGGCCCGGCACGTCTCCGTGATCGTGCCCGGCTCGGACACGGCATCGACCTGCCCGTTCGACCGGGCCGGGGACGTGCACGGGACGCCTGCCGGCATGGCGCGGTCCCTCCAGGTCGGCCTCGGGCGACGGCATCGGCCGTGGTGGCGTGGGTCGGATACACCACGCCGCTGGGCCTCGGCCCCCGATGCCGCCACGAGGCCGGCTCGCCGAGGCAGAGCGCCTCCCGGGCTGGCGCGCTTCGTGCAGGCTCGCCGCGGCCCGGCCTCTGCCGAAGCCCGCCGTCTTCTGTCACAGCTGGCTGGGTCGGTGGTCTTGTGCGGGCTGCGCGCGGCCCGGCTCCGCGTCCGGACCTCGTCGTGCTCCGGTTCTCGCTCCGGACTGCGCGCGCCGACAGCGTAGCTCGATCTGCACACCGGGGCCCGGGTGTGGGCGGCCCGGGACGACACCGACTGGATCGCGCAGGTGCCGAACGTCGAGCCGTTCGGCCTCGGCCACGGCGCCGATCCCACCGATTCCTCGTTCGGCGCCCGCCCAGTGCCCACCGAGCGCCGGAGGGCCACACCGGCGCTACTTCGCACCCGGCACGGACTCGCTGCACGCCTTTCGCCGACATCGCCAATCACCGGAGCATCATCATGAGCCTGACCACCTTGCGGGCGTCCGCTTCTTCCGCGGTCGCCGCGATCACGAAGACCCCGGCCGACGGGACCGGGCGGTGGACGGGTTGCGCGCTCTGGCGCTGTTCGCCGTTCCGACTGGCCACTGGCTCCTCGGCGGCTTTCTCCTCGACGCCCAGGGCGCCTTGCACAATGCGAGCCTGCTGGCCGCCTTCGGCTTCTTCTCGCCCCGCTGCTGAGCTGTTACTGCAGATGCTGGGCGTGTTCTTCCTGGTCGGCGGGTACGCGTCGGTCCTCTCGTACCGCCGGGCCTGGAGCGTGGTTCGACGGCCGGCTGGCTGCGGGCAGGCTCGCCCGCCTGGGCCGCCTGCGCTGGGGTGACTGCGGGTCTACCGCGATGATCCTGGTCCTGTAATGCCCTCAAGCTGGGACGACCTGGTGGACGGGTTCCACGCTGGTGATACAGCCCTGTGGTTCGTCGGGGTCTACACCGTGATCACGGCGCTCACTCCGTGGTGCGTCCGGGCCGCGAGAAGGCTCGGCGTTCGGGCGGCGGCGCCGCTCACGGCTCGGTCGCCGTCGTGGACTTCCTCCGGTACGGTCCGCTCGCCTCGGCCACGCGCTCCTCGTGGCTGAGCCTGTTGAACCTGCTGCTGGCTGGATGTTCGCCTATCAACTGGGCGTCTGCTGGGGCGAGAAGAGCTCGGCAGGCGGGGCGCCTGGGCACTGCTCGTCGGAGGTACGGCGCGCTGTTCGCGGCGCTCCTCGCCTTCCACTACCTGGCCTCGATGGTGGTGCTGGCGAGGCTCCGACGAACTGCATCCGCCGTCGCTACCGTCTCTCTGGCTGCCGCGCAGAGCGGCGCGGCGATACTGCTGGTGCGGACCGCATCGGCCGGCTGTTGCGCCGGCCCGCGCTCTGGGCGCCCGTCGTGGTCATCAATCTGTCGGCGATGACGATCCTGTGCTGGCACCAGACGGCGATGCTCGCGGGCGGCGGTCCCCGCCTCCTTCGCCGGGCGATACTGGGCTCTACGACGGCCCCGACACGCTGGTCTGGATAGCGGTCCGTCTCGCCTGGCTGCCAGGTTGAAATTGCGGATGCTGTTCGCGCTGATAGGCCGCTACGCACGGGGCTTCGAGTTCCGTGGAAGCGTGCGAGCCGGGGGCGGTGGGCGCTGGCCGGAGTGCTCGCCGCCGGGTTCGCGGTGTTCGCGCTGGGCTGGCATGAGGGGCTTCGTGCGCCGCTCGCCGCCCGGGCGTGCTGCGGTGGCGGCGAGGGTGGCGACCGGCCGCGGCCCGGCGCCCGACGGCCGTGCGTCGAGTCAGCCGAGGGCGCGGCTGGTCGGGACTCCGGTCCGGCATGCTCGCGGCCCGCCGACGTGAAGGCTGGTGCCGGCGCAGCGGTCGCCCGTGACCTGGGAGGCGATCGGTTCGAGCAGCGCCAACTCTCGCCGCGTGGCGAGGCACCACACGGGTCGCCGCAGGTGTTCTCTCAGACCCGGCTGGGCTTGCGCGGTACCAGGGATCGGGACGACGGAGAGTGTCCGAGGAGTCTCGGCTGGCGCTGCACCCAGGCCAGGGCTATCTGACCGAGGGTGGCGCCAGTCGCGCGTCGGCGACTCTGGCGGACCGGTTCCAGGAGGGTCGCGCTGGCGGCGGCGTTGTCGCCGGTGAAGCGGGAGCGCTGGCGGCGGAAGCCGTCAGGCGGACATCGCCTGTCGGCGCGCTGACGAAGGCGCGCGGTGAGGAAGCCACGGCCAGAGCAGTACAGGACCGTCCGGGCGGCGCGGTCGGCGGCGGCGGGCACCACCGACCGTTCGATGTCGCGGCTGAGCAGGCTTAATTCACTCCGACTGGACGGCGGCGGCTCGTGGGACGGCGTGCGCGGCCCGCAGTTCGTCGGCGGTGACCTCGCTGAGGCCGAGGTGCCAGCGACCTTGCCCGCGGCGACGAAGCTCGGCCATCACGCCGACCGTCTCCTCGGATCGGCACCTTCCGTCCCGGGCGGTGCATGTAGTACAGGTCGACCGGAGTCGACGCCCAGGCGCTCCAGGCTGCGTCAGTCGCGGGACGGATGCAGGAGTGGATCGTTGCTGATGACGCGCTTTGTTCGTCGCTCGGGTCGAGTCCGATGGCGAACTTGGTCGCCAGGGACGACCTCGTCGCGGCGCACGCGCCGACCGAAAGGAGCGAGGAACTTCGTTCTCACCGGCACCGTAGGCGTCAGCGGCGGTGTCGTACAGGGTGACGCCGAGTTCCAGGGCCCGCTCCAGGGTGGCCCGGGCTCCGTCGGCGTCCGTCGGACCGTAGGCCCAGCTCATGCCCAGCAGCCGCCCTGAGCGCCCACCACGGGCCCGCTGCTTCCACAACTCAACGTGGATATGCGCCGCCCGCCTGCCTGCGGCGTCCCGTTCCCGGTATCAACTCATGCGGTCGTAATCCCACTTTCCGGGCGCCGGACGGTACCGGCATAGAAGTCGATCTTGCGGTCGAGCACGGCGAGGGGTGTCCTGGAGTTCGGCCATGGCGGGTTCCGGGACGTCGCGGCGGGTCGACCTCGAGGCGGTTCCTGGCGCTCGGCGAAGGTCTCTGCCCAGGCGCACTCAGCTCGGCGTAGCGGACCATCGTGAACCACGGGCGTCCCGGTGAGCCGGAGCTTGTTGACGAAGGCGAGCCAGCGTCCAGGTCGGCGGTTGCTGTAGCGGCGCTGGCCGAGTGCGCAGCGGTCGACGTCGCGTTAGTCAGGCCGATCCGCTCGGCACCAGCGGAGGGTGCGGTGCGCGGTCAGCCCGGTGAAATGGCGACGACCTCACTGATCGTAATGCGGTCACCGGCCGTTCGGGCGCGGGCGGACCTCGTGACTCGAGCGCCTGCCGCGACGTCGACCCTGTCGAGGCAGGTGCGGAGTGGTTCTACCATCACCGTCGCCAATTCCCGCTAGATCTCTTGAGTGCACTCCAAAAGCAAAAGCAGCATCGTGGGGAAATCTGGACGACGTCGGGACGCTCGGTTACGGGTGCGGATCGTGCCCTTGGTCCGCCGTGCCGCTGTCCTCGGGGACGCCGAAGAGACTGACCCACGCCTGCGCGCGATCATGCTCGATGCGATGCGGCGGCGATGACGTGCGGTGGCAAAGCCGGCCACGGTCGCCGCGCTGCGGTCCCCATCTCGCCTCCGCCGACGGCGAGTTGACGGCGCCTCGTCGTCGACGGCGCGGGCGGGCTCTGGACGCTTCGCGGCCTGCGCCACCGAGCGATCGACCACAGCCTGGGCGGCCCCGGCAATCCGGCCGGCACCGCCGCCGGGCACGTCTTTGCGTGCACCGATCCTGACCACCGGCGCCGGGGCTACTGCGCTCCGTATGGAGGCGCTCACCGGTCCTGGGGAGCGCGATGCACCGATCGATGAAGCGGCGCACGAAAACGCGCGAAAGCGTTTCACGATAAAATGCGAACGGTTAACACCCAATTGACGAACGCATAAT
>NZ_JASERH010000134.1:0-12511 GCF_030766975.1 Streptomyces sp. KL116D
CGGGGTGAGCGGCCCGGCGGGCGGGCCGGCGAGCGCCGGATTCCCCGGCGCCGTCCGCGCGCGGGCCGCGGCCGCCGACGCGCCGCTCACCGCCGAGGACGTGGACCGCGCCGCAGACGACCTCAAGACCCTCCTCGACGACTCCGTCGCCTCCGCCGAGCGGCAGCTGTTCGAGCTGCGCACGGCCGCCGCCGACGACTCCCGCATCCTCGGCGCCCTCGGTGACGGCGGCCTGCTGCCGCCGGGCCCGGACGTCCTGGCCACCGTCGAGTTCCTCGGCGAGCACGGCGTCCCCGCCCTGCCCGGCTGGCGCTACCTCGCCCAGTCCGTCGACCCGGCCGACCACGCGCGCGTGCTCGCGGCCCGGCCCGAACTGGTCGACGGCGTCATCATCACCGACCCGGCGTCCCACGTCCGGGCCCGCGACGTACTCGCCGGCGCGGCGCTGCTGCCCCGCTCCGCCGTCGCCGTCGGCACCGCCGCCGCGCTGCTCGCGCCGACCCCGGCGGAGAACGCGTCGGACGAGGCGGTCTTCCTCGTCCCGCCGAACCCGGCGATGCACGACGAGCACGCCGCCGACGAGGAGCGCCAAGCCCTGCGCAGCCGCGCCGCGCAGCGCGACGAGGACATCAGGGCGCTCGCCGGCCGCCTCGCCAAGGACCGCGAGCTCGCGGCGCGCCTGACCTCCTGGCGCTCCGGCTGCCCGGCCGGCCGCCTCGCCGAACTCGCCACCGCCGCGCACGAGGCCCGTACGTTCGCGGAGGAGACGGAGGCCGAGCTCGCCGAGGCCCGCACCGTGCGCGCCGAGGCCGACGAGGCCGCCGCGGAGGCGTCCCGGGTGCGCGACGAGCGGCAGGAGGCGGCACAGAAGGCACGTCGCGCCGCCGACGCCCTCGCCGGACTCGCCTACCGGCTGCGCGAGCGCTCCGCCTGGCAGGCGAAGGTCCGTGAACTCGCCGACGAGGCCGTCGAGTTCGAGGCCCGCGCCCAGTCCTGCCTGGACCACGCGCGCGCCGCCGACGAGGACCGCCGCGCCGCCCAGCGCTCCGCGGACGACGCCCACCGCACCGCCCGCACGCTGCGCGCCGAGCGCGCCGAGATCGCCGGCGCCCCCGACGATGTTCCCGTGGGCCCGGAGTTCGAGGCCCCCAAGGCGTCGCTGCCCGCGCTGCGCGAGGCCTACCGGGCCGCGTCCCAGGTGTACGAGAAGGTCGGTGTCGGCGCCGACCTGCGGGCCGAGCAGGCGCGCGCCGAGAGCGACGAGAGCGCCGCGCTCGCCGAGCTGAACCGGCTGACGAACAAGGTGCGCACCCGCGCCGCCACGCTCCTGGAGTCGCCCGAGGGCTCCGACGGCCCGTCCCGGCAGGCCGCCGCGGCCCGCGCCGAGGAGCACGTCCAGCTCCTGGAGACCCGCGCCTCCACCGCGAGCGAGCAGCTCGGCCGGCTGCGCGGCGAGGCCGAGCGGCACGCACCCGAGGACGGCGAGGCGCACACCGAGCTGCCCGAGGACCTCGAACCGCGCGACACCGAGCACGCGCAGTCGCTGCTGCGCACCGCCACCACCGAACTGGCCACGCGCACCGAGGCGTTGCAGACCGCCCGCGGCGCCCACGCCGAGCTGCTCGCCGCACACCGCACCGCGGAGGACGGCACCGGGGGCTTCGACGAGACGGCCGCGCTCCTGCGCGACCTGCTCCGCGACCACACCGCCGACACCGACGAGCAGGAGGAGCCGGAGCCGTACCCGGGCAGCCTGGAGGAGGCCCGCACGGCCGCCGCCGAGACCCGCCGCTCCCTGCGCGGCTGCGCCGCCGACCTGTCCGCCGCCGAGGCCGCGGTCCGCGAGGCGAGCGACATCCTCGTACGGCACGCGAACGCGACCCGGTACGAGCAGGTGCGCACGCCCGCGCGGCAGCAGATCCGCGAGCTGCCCGCGTCGGCGCTGCCCGAGCACGCGCAGAAGTGGGCGGACGCGTTCGCGCCCCGGCTCCGCGTCCTCACCGACGAGCTGGCGCAGCTGGAGCGCAACCGCGACTCGATCGTGGACCGCCTGCGCGGACTCGTCGAGTCCGCCCTGGCCACGCTGCGCTCCGCCCAGCGGCTCTCCCGGCTCCCCGAGGGACTCGGCGAGTGGTCGGGGCAGGAGTTCCTGCGGATCCGCTTCGAGGAGCCCGACCAGGCGACGCTCACCGAGCGGCTCGGCGAGGTCATCGACGAGGCGACCCGCTCCGCCGTCAAGAAGAACTCCGACCTGCGGCGCGACGGCATGTCCCTGCTGCTGCGCGGCGTCAGCGCCGCCCTGCAGCCCAAGGGCGTCGCCGTCGAGATCCTCAAGCCGGACGCGGTGCTGCGCGCCGAGCGGGTACCGGTCGGACAGATGGGCGACGTGTTCTCCGGCGGCCAGCTGCTCACCGCCGCCATCGCGCTGTACTGCACGATGGCGGCGCTCCGGTCGAACGACCGGGGCCGCGACAAGCACCGGCACGCGGGCACCCTGTTCCTCGACAACCCGATCGGCCGCGCCAACGCCACGTACCTGCTGGAGCTCCAGCGCGCGGTGTCCGACGCGCTGGGCGTCCAGCTCCTGTACACGACCGGTCTGTTCGACACGACGGCGCTCGCCGAGTTCCCGCTGGTGATCCGGCTGCGCAACGACGCGGACCTGCGGGCAGGACTGAAGTACATCAGCGTGGAGGAGCACCTGCGCCCGGGGCTGCCGCAGCAGGATCCGGACGGGGAGACGGTGCACGGCGAGATCACCGCGACGCGGATGTACAAGCGGCCCGCGGAGCAGACTCAGGTGGGCTAGGGCCTGTCGTCGGTGGCGTCCACCTGCCGCAGCAGCCACGCGTGGAAGCTCCCGATGTGGTGCTCGGTCGGCACGAGGACGCCGCCGTCCCGGTACGCCCGGGACGACATGGCGGGCTGGGTGCGCTCGCACGCGGCGAAGTCCTGCGCGTTGACCCGGTGGAACAGCTCGACGGACTTCGACACGTCCGCGCCCGACGCCACGACGTCCGGCGCGTACAGCCAGTCGCACTCGACGACCGTGCGGTCCTCGGCCAGCGGGAACATCCGGTGCAGGATCACGTGGTCGGGCACCAGGTTCACGAAGACGGTCGGCTTGACCGTGATCGCGTAGTAGCGGCGGTCGTGGTCGTCGCCGATCTCGGGGAGCCGACCGAACCCCTCGCTCCCGTCGACGGTGAAGCCCTTCACCCCGTCGCCGAACTCGGCGCCGTGCCCGACGTAGTACTGGGCCGCGTAGCCGTTCGCGAACTCCGGGAGGACCTCGGTGAGTTCGGGGTGGATCGTCGCGCAGTGGTAGCACTCCATGAAGTTCTCGACGATCAGCTTCCAGTTCGCCTTCACGTCGTACGTGATGCGTCGGCCGAGGGCGAGCCCGGCGGTGCCGTACCGCTCGATGGCGGCCGCGTCGCCGAGCCGTTCGACGGCGGCGCCGATCACCGTCTCCTCGAACGACGGCGGTTCGTCGGCGAGACACACCCACGCGTAGCCGAGCCATTCGCGCAGCGCGACGCCCACGAGGCCGTACGCGGACCGGTCGACGTCCGGCATCTTCATCAGGTTGGGCGCGGCGATCAGCCGGCCGTCGAGGTCGTACGTCCAGGCGTGGTACGGGCATTGGAGGGTGCGGCGGACCTGGCCCTGCGGCTCGGTGCACAGGCGTGCGCCGCGGTGGCGGCAGACGTTGAGGAACGCCCTGAGGCCGCCGGTGCGGGCGCGGGTGACCAGCACGTTCTCGCGGCCGACCTGCACGGTCCGGTACGCGCCCGGCCGGTCGAGGTCGCCGGAGCGGACCGCGCAGAACCACATGCGCTCGAAGATCCGCTCCTGCTCGGTGCGGAAGAGGCCCGGGTCGGTGTAGTGGCGGCCCGGGAGCGTGGCGATCAGGCTGGGGCCGGTCGGTGTCGTCGGCACGGGGGGCATCGGCGGTCTCCTGAGGGGCGTCAGCGGCGGATGCGCGTCATCTTCGGGTCGAACAGCGGCTCGTCGGCGACCGTGGCCCGCACCTTCTCGCCGAAGTACGCGATCTGCACGGCGGTGCCCGCGGTCAGCGGCGGCAGCCAGGCGTACGCGACGCAGTGGCCGAGGGTGTAGCCGTACGCGGCGCTGGTCACGTAACCGGCCGGTGCGCCGTCCACGGACACCGGTTCCTTGCCGAGGACGACGGCGGCCGGGTCGTCGAGCAGGAGCGGGGTCAACTTGCGTGTCGGGGGCGGTAGTTGTTCCAGGGCGGCGCGGCCCAGGAAGTCCCCCCGGTCCAGGCGGACGGCGAAGCCGAGCCCGGCCTCGTACGGCGTGTGCTCCTCGGTCATGTCCTGGCCCCAGGCCCGGTAGCCCTTCTCCAGGCGCAGGCTGTCGAACGCGGACCGACCGGCGGCGATCACCCCGTGCGCACGGCCCGCCTCCCAGAGCGTGTCCCACAGGCGCAGCCCGAGATCGGCGGTGGTGTACAGCTCCCAGCCGAGCTCCCCGACGTAGCTGACCCGCAGCGCGGTGACCGGCACGTGCCCGAGGTGCGTCCGCCGCGCACGGAAGTAGCCGAAGCCCTCGTGCGAGAAGTCGTCGCGGGTCAGCGGCTGGACGAGGTCGCGGGCGAGCGGCCCCCACACGCCGATGCAGCAGGTGCCGGACGTGACGTCCCGCAGGTGGACGTCGGCGGGCGCGTGGCGGCGCAGCCAGTGGAGGTCGGCGGGGGAGTTGGCGCCCACCTGGAAGTGGTCGGGCGCCAGCCGGGCCACGGTCAGATCGGACCGGACGCCGCCCTTCTCGTCGAGGAGCAGCGTGTACGTGACCGCGCCCGGCTTCTTCGCGACGTTGTTGGTGGTCATGTGCTGGAGGAAGGCGAGCGCGCCCGGGCCGGTGACCTCCAGGCGGCGCAGCGGGGTCATGTCGTAGAGGGCGACCCCCTCGCGGGTGGCCCTGGCCTCGGCGGCGGCGATCGGTGACCAGTGGCGGGCCGACCAGGCGTCCCGCTCGGGTCCGCCGGGTACGACGAGGTGGGCGTTGGCCTCGTACCAGTGCGGCCGCTCCCAGCCACCGCCTTCCAGGAAGTACGCGCCGAGCTCCCGCTGCCGGGCGTGGAAGGGGCTCACGCGCAGCGGGCGCGGCTGGTCCATCGGCTGCAGCGGGTGGATGACGTCGTACACCTCGATGAACTGCCGGGCGCCCCGGTCCTGGACGTAGGCGGGGGAGCGCTGGGCGTCCTCGAAGCGGTGCAGATCGCATGCGTGCAGGTCGGTCTGCGCATGACCGTCGACCATCCACTCGGCGACGGCCTTCGCGACCCCGGCCGAGTGCGTCACCCACACCGCCTCCGCCAGCCAGAAGCCGCGCAGTTCGGGCGCCTCGCCGAGGACCGGCATGCCGTCGGGGGTGAAGGAGAAGACGCCGTTGAAGCCCGTCTCGATCTCCGCGTCCCGCAGCGCCGGGATCAGCGCGCGGCTGTCCGCCCAGCTGGGTGCCCAGTCCTCCGCGGTGAACGGCAGCGAGGACGGCATGTCCTGGGCCCGGGCGCGCGCCTCGTCGTACGCGAGGACCGCGAACGGGTCCACGGGCAGCGGCCGGTGCGCATAGCTGCCGATGCCGATGCGGTCGGTGTGCTCACGGAAGTACAGGTCGCGGTCCTGGAAGCGGAGGATCGGCTTCGAGGCTTCGGTGCGGGGGTCGTTCACGCCCTTGAGGGCGGGGATCGGCTTCGTCTTCGCGTACTGGTGCGCGAGGGGGAGCAGGGGGACGTCGACGCCCGCCATACGGCCGATGACCGGGCCCCAGAATCCGGCGGCGGAGACGACGTGCGTGGCGGGGAAGGCGCCGCGGTCCGTGATCACGGCGGTGACGCGGCCGTCCTGCCGCTCGATGCCGGTGACGGTGTGCCGGTCGAGGAAGCGGGCGCCGCGCCGCCGGGCGCGCTCCAGTTGGGCGCGGGCGGCGAGGAGGGCGCGGGCCAGACCGTCGTCGGGGGTGTGGAAGCCGCCGAGCACGGTCGACGTGTCGATGAGCGGCCACAGCTCCTTGCAGCGGGCGGGCGGGACCAGTTCGCCCCGGACGCCCCAGGACGCCGCCCAGCCCGCCTTGCGGTGCAGGTCGGCCCAGCGTTCGGGGGTCGTGGCCAGCTCCAGGCCGCCGACCGGGTTGAAGCAGGAGAGTCCGTCCACCTCAAGGGCGTTGAACTTCTCGACCGTGTACCGGGCGAAGGCGGTGAGGGTCTTGGAGGGGCTGGTCTGGAAGACGAGCCCGGGAGCGTGCGAGGTGGAGCCGCCGGGGGCGGGCAGCGGACCCTGTTCGAGGACGGTGACGTCGTGCCGGCCGCGGGCGGTGAGCTCGTCGGCGAGCGCGCAGCCGACGATGCCGGCGCCGATGATGACGATCCGGGAGTCGGGGGCGGCGGTGCTGCTCGCTCGGACCGGGGACACCACGTTGTCGCGCATAAGCCCAACTCCTCCGCTGTTGCGCAGTGCAGGATGCGTTGCGCGATGAGAGACGACGCGAGGCGATGGGAGCCATAGTGGGAAGGCCGTCACGACCCCGTCAAGACCCCGTGAAGGCCCCGTCGGGAGGCCGGAGTTAAGCCTTCGTGAAACGGTGCGGTCCGGTCAGAAGCCGTGACCCATCCGCCGGGAGAGCTCCGCGGCGGCGGCCACGGTGCGCTTGGCGAGCGCGGGCAGGTTCTCCTCGGTGAGCCGGAAGACCGGCCCCGAGACGCTGATCGCCCCGATGACCTTGCCGTCGTGGCCCCTGGCCGGCGCGGCCACCGCGGCGAGCCCCAGCTCCAACTCCTCGACGGCCACGGCGAACCCCTGGTCCTCGACCGCCTCCAGCTCGGCCCGCAGCGCCGTCGTGCCGGTGATCGTGTGCGCGGTGAACCGGGGCAGCGTGCGCGCGAGCAACCCCTCGCGCAGCACCGGCGGGAGCTGCGCGAACAGCACCTTTCCGCTGGACGTGGCGTGCAGCGGGGTGCGTCGGCCCAGCCAGTTCTGCGCGGTGACCGAGGCGGCGCCGCGGGCCTGCATGATGTTGACCGCCATGTCCTCGTCGAGCACCGCGATGTTCACGGTCTCGCCCACCTCGTCGGCGAGTTCGCGGCAGACCGGGCCGCCCTCCTGCGAGATGTCCAGGCGCACGGCCGCCGCCCCCGCGAGGCGGAGCACCCCGGCTCCCAGGTAGTACTTGCCGCGGTCCTTGGACTGCCCGACCAGGCCCCGGTTCTCCAGCACGCCGAGCAGCCGGAACGCGGTCGACTTGTGCACGCCCAACTCGTCGGCGATCTCCGTGACTCCGGCCTCTCCGTGCCGCGCGAGGCTCTCCAGGACGCTCACGGCGCGGTCCACGGACTGGACGGCGCCGCTGGTTCCCCTGGGCTGCTTCTCCGTGACCGGCGCACCCGGCTCAACCTGCGGTTGCTTGCGGGTCATAGCTCGACTCCCACCATCTGACGGCCCGTTGCCGGGTCGCATCTTCGAGAAGCCCTTGACGCATGCGGGCGCCCGACCGGATTCTGTTGCGCATAGCGCTCCCTCATGCGCCATGTGGAACATCATGTTACCGAAGAGTCCTGGACCGAGAGGGGGGCCCGTGATTCCCGTCTGCCGCCTCGAAGACCTCCCCGTGGGCGAGTCCGTCCGCATCGACACCGTCCCGCCCATCGCCGTGTTCCGCACGGAGGGTGAGCTGTACGCCATCGACGACACCTGCACCCACCAGGACGCCTCGCTGTCCGAGGGGTGGTTGGAGGGCTGTCTGGTCGAATGCCCGCTCCACGAGGCTTCATTCGATCTCCGTACCGGGCAGCCCACCTGCCTGCCCGCCCGCCGCCCCGTGCGCACGCACCGGGTGACCGTCGACGACGGCGTGATCCACGTCCACCCGGCCGCGTCGGCGGACAGCGCGGCGTAGGCCGCGTGCCGCCCGCCGGGCCCACCGTCAACAGAAGGGCACTGCCTCATGAGGACCGTGACCGTGGTCGGCGCCTCCCTCGCCGGGCTGTACGCGGCGCGTGAACTCCGCGCGCAGGGATTCGACGGCCGGCTGGTGATCGTCGGCGAGGAGCCGCACGCGCCCTACGACCGCCCCCCGCTGTCCAAGGACTTCCTCACCGGCCGTGCCGCCGAGGACCGGCTCGCCCTGTCCGACCCCGAGGAGACCCGGGAGCTCGGCGCGCAGTGGCTCCTCGGCGTCCGTGCCCGCGGACTCGACGCCCGGGGCCGTACTGTCCACTTGGCGGACGGCGGCACCGTCCGCTGCGACGGCGTCGTCATCGCCACCGGTGCGAGCGCCCGCCGGCTGCCCGGCCCCGCACCGGCCGGTGTGCACACCCTGCGCACTCTCGACGACGCCCGGGCCCTGCGCGCCGACCTGCTCGACGGTCCGCAGCGCGTCGTGGTGATCGGCGGCGGCTTCATCGGTGCCGAGACCGCGTCGTCCTGCGCTTCCCTCGGCCACGACGTCACGGTCGTCGAGGCGGCCCCACTGCCCCTGCTGCCCCAGCTCGGACCCGAACTCGCCGCCGCATGTGCCCAGTTGCACGAGCGAGGCGGTGTCCGACTCATCACCGGGGTGGGGGTGACCGGACTGCGGGAGGCGGGCCGGGTCGGTCCGGAGCCGGGGGAGGGGCCCGGCCCGCGGGTCACCGGCGTCGCCCTCGCCGACGGCCGGGTGCTGCCCGGCCGACCTCGTGGTCGTCGGCATCGGTGCCGTGCCGAACACCGGCTGGCTGGCGGGCTCGACGCTCGCCGTGCGCGACGGTGTGCTCTGCGACGGCGGCTGTGTCACCTCGCTTCCCCAGGTCGTGGCCGTCGGCGACGTGGCCAGGGCCGACGGCGTGCGGGCCGAGCACTGGACCGGCGCCACCGCCCAACCCCGCGCGGCCGTACGCAATCTGCTCGCCGGACGCACCCTTGAGCTCGCTCGCCCGCTGCCCTACTTCTGGTCCGACCAGTACGGGAGCCGCATCCAGTACGCCGGGCGGCGGCGCGCGGGGGACACCGTCCGGATCGTGAGCGGCTCACCGCGGGACGGCCGCTTCCTCGCGCACTACGAGCGGGACGGGTCGGTGACCGCTGTCCTCGCCCTCGACATGCCGCGCCCCTTCACCCGGATCCGCCGTGAACTGGCCCGCGCCGAGACCCGCCCGGCACCGGGAGCCGTCGTGGGAGCGGTCGGCGCGATCTGACCCCTGCCCGGCCCGCGAGCGTCACGTATGCGTCAACTGCCCGGCCGTGCCCCGTCCTCGTATGTTCTCCGGAGCCCGCCGGGCGGACCGGCGGGCCTGCCGGCGCTCCTTGCGCAGCCGGCGCGCCGTGCTCGCCGGGACCGAGACGACGCCGTGCCGCTGGTTCCACACCTGGCGCGTCACCCAGACGTCGAGCACGCCCCAGGTGGCCACCACCGTGCTCCCGACGCTGCTCAACACCATGGGGAACGCCAGCCAGGACTCGGTCAGGGAGCACAGCACCGCGACCATCGCCTGGATGAGCGTCAGCGCGACTATGAGGACCGCCCGCACCGCGGCCGTGCGGACCGGGTCAGGCATCCGCCGCCGCTTCGCCGGCTCGTCGACCCACAGCTCCCGTCGCCCCGCTTCACCCATCACCACGTCACTCCCCACCGCTCCCGGGCCTTCGGAACCGATGCCCCCGCATCGGCCCTGCACACTGACTGCCCGGTTTGCTCCGCTTTACGCAGCCTGCTCGGCTTCCGCGTGCTGCCCCTCGTGCCGCCTGGAGGTAGGACGAACGAGAGCTCCGGAAGATTCCCGAATTCGGCCAAGTGTCCTGACCCGATGCCGAAAAGAGAGGGATTCCGGCCAACCGGCCACCGATCAAGGCTGATTGTGATCGTTCCGAACCCTATGAATTCCGGCCTGCAATCTCCCCCAATGACCGGACAACTCCGGACGTCCGCACCGGTGTTGAGGCGAACAGCATCCGGACAGGTCTTCGAGTTGTTCGTGTCTCAGTAGTAGGCTCGCGCCGTTTGTTGACGCACATGTGTGCCCCTGACCGCACGGGGCCGATCTGGGGGAGGCCATGCGCTTTCGCGGGAAGTCCATCCGCAGGAAGATCGTGGCGTTGCTGCTGGTGCCGCTGCTGTCCTTGACGGCGATCTGGGTGTTCGCCTCGGTCATCACGGGCCGCGCCGCCGTACAACTGCTCTCGGCGGACAAGGTCGCCGACGCCATCGGCTACCCCCTGGCCGACACCGGCCGCGTGCTGCAGGACGAACGCCGCCAGACCCTCGTCTACCTCGCCGACCCGCGCGCCTCCGACGCCCAGTCGACGCTGCGGACCCGGCGCAGCGCCTCCGACGAGGCGATGGCCGGGATCAAGGAGAAGGCCCGCGACGCCGACGTCCGGGACGAGATGGACGGGGACGCGCGCGCCACCCTCGACACCGTCGTGGAGGGCTTCGAGGGCATCGAGTCGCTGCGCCGGAACGTCGACGAGGGCACCGTGACCCGCGCCCAGGCCCTCGACTTCTACACCCGGCTCATCGAGCCGACGTACGACTTCCTGCTCGACATCACCGCCCTCGACGACTCGAAGACGGAGCGCCAGGGCCGCGCCCTCGTCGGCGTCATCGAGGCCCGCGAACTGCTCTCCCAGGAAGACGCGCTGGTCGGCTCCGGCCTCGTCGCCCGCCGGCTCGACCGCGCCGAGCTGCGCCAGGTCTCCGACCTGATCGCCCAGCGCTCCCTGCTGTACGACAGCAGCCTCGCGCTGCTCCCCGAGGACGAGCGCGCCCGCTTCGAGCGGTACTGGAAGAGCCCGGACACCAACCCGCTGCGCACCGCGGAGAAGGCCGTGGCGAACGGCGCGCCGGGCGCCCCCAAGGGCGTCACCGCCCGCAGCTGGGACGCCGCGGCCGGGCCGGTCCTCGCCGAACTCTCCGACCGGAACACCGAGGCCGCCGAGCGCTACCAGGACCGGGCCCGACCCGTCGCCGTCAAGGTGTTCCTGCGGGCCGGCATCGCCGGCGTCCTCGGTCTCCTCGCGCTGCTCTTCTCCCTGTTCCTGTCGGTCCGCATCGGCCGCAGCCTCATCCGTGACCTGCGCCGGCTGCGCCTCGAAGCCCACGAGGCGTCCGGCGTGCGGCTGCCCGGCGTGATGCGCCGCCTCGCCGCCGGCGAGGAGGTCGACGTGGAGACCGAGGCCCCGCGCCTCGACTACGACAGGGACGAGATCGGCCAGGTCGGCCAGGCCCTCAACACCCTGCAGAGATCCGCCGTAGAAGCCGCCGTCAAACAGGCCGAACTGCGCCGCGGCGTCTCCGAGGTCTTCGTCAACCTGGCCCGCCGCAGCCAGGTACTGCTCCACAAGCAGCTGACCCTGCTCGACACGATGGAGCGCAGGACCGAGGACACCGACGAACTCGCCGACCTGTTCCGCCTCGACCACCTCACCACCCGCATGCGCCGGCACGCCGAGGGCCTGGTGATCCTCTCCGGCGCCGCCCCGTCCCGGCAGTGGCGCAAGCCCGTCCAGCTCATGGACATCGTGCGGGCCTCCGTCGCCGAGGTGGAGGACTACGAGCGCATCGAGGTGCGCCGGCTGCCCAGGGTCGCCGTCACGGGCCCCGCCGTCGCGGACCTCACCCACCTCGTCGCCGAACTCCTGGAGAACGCCACGGTGTTCTCCCCGCCGCACACCGCCGTCCAGGTCCTCGGCGAGCGTGTCGCGAACGGGTTCACGCTGGAGATCCACGACCGCGGGCTCGGCATGGCCGCCGACGCCCTCCTCGACGCCAACCTGCGGCTCGCCGAGACCCCCGAGTTCGAACTCTCCGACACCGACCGGCTCGGCCTCTTCGTGGTCAGCCGCCTCGCGCAGCGGCAGGGCGTCCGCGTCTCCCTCCAGCCGTCCCCCTACGGCGGCACCACCGCCGTCGTCTTCATCCCGGACACGCTGCTCACGGACGCCCCCGACACCGAGGGCGCCGGATTCCGCCTCGACCGGCCCGACGCGGCCCGCCGCGCCACCCCGGCCGGCCGGGACCCGAAGCAGGGGACCGGGGCGCTGCCCGGCCTGCCGGCCTCCGTGCTCGACGGACCGGTGGAACTGGAAGCACCGCTGACCACCTCGGACATGACTTCCTTCCCCGGCGCCCTGGGGGACGAGGACAGCGAGCGCGGCGACCTGTTCCGCCCGCGCCGCCCCGTCGCCGGCGTGCCCGGCGAGCAGCACCAGCAGGCCGCCGACGACGGGCCGGGGCGAGGCCCCGGCCACACCGACGACGATGCCCGCGACGCGGCGCCCGGCGGCCTCGTACCGCTGCCGCGGCGGCGTACTCCCAAGCTCGTCAGTTCGCACGGCAGGCCCGTCGGCCACACGCGGCCGGGGGACGGCGACCGCGCCGCCGCCGAACCGGGCGAGCGGCACGACCGCGACGCCGGCGACCGCGACCGCGGCGACCGACGGGCCGAGATCGCGCCGGCGGGCGGCACCGCTCGCTCGCGCTCGCCGGCGAGGACGACGTGATCCCGCGCGGT
>NZ_JASERH010000135.1:0-34010 GCF_030766975.1 Streptomyces sp. KL116D
CACTGCGTACTTCGTTCGAATCTGATTGGGTGTTTAACCGTTTTCGCATTTATCGTGAAACGCTTTCGCGTTTTTCGTTGCGCCGCTTCACGGGCGCTGAACCCGGCACTGTCGTCCCAGCTGCACGATCGCTTCGGTGATGCCATGTTCAGCACCCATCCACTGAAGAAGAAGGCTGCAGAAGTGCGCAACGTACAGCCCTTGGGCTCGTGGCGATGTGACCTCGCCAGTGGCACGTCATTGACGCGCAGGGACGTCGTCCTGGGACGTCTGGCCACACCACTGCTGCGACCCTCCTCCGTGTGCAAAAGCGCAAAGCCGACCTATGCTCCGCACATGGGACATGGGCGACTTCGTCATCATCATCAACGCCGACAGCGTTCACCTGTCCGGGCAACAAAGAAGACACCCAGAAGCTGGCGTGCCCGCCACTCCGGCTTCTCCTGGGTGGTCTGCGCTCCGTCCGTTACGACGAGCTGCCGGCGAAGAACCCCGAGAAGGCCGTCGAGAAGGGCCATCAAGGGCATGATCGGGCAAACACCCTGGGGCGTCAGATGCTCTCGAAGCTGAAAGGTCTGCTCGGGCGACCAGCACTCCGCATCGCTGCCCAGCAGCCGGTGCCGTTCTCGAGATCGCAGGTCGCGCAGCAGTTCCGGCCACACCCCCAAAGACAGAAAAGCACCTGAGGAGCATCGTGGCCAGAGTATCACCGCCGAGACGTGCCGGTCGAAGAAGATCGTCGACGTCGGGAGCTACACCACCGAGAGTCGGACGCGCGCCCGTCGAGGGCGAGTACGCCTCGGAGTTCAACCTCGCCCGCTTGCGACCCGCAGCCGGCCGCCGGCCTGGGCCGTCGCAAGAACGCGCACATCGCGATTCGCAGCGCGCCCGGCACGGGCAAGCGGAAGGTCAACAGGCGCACGCTCGAAGGACCACTTCCCGAACAAGGTCCACCAGCAGGGAAGTCCAACGAGCCCGGCAAGGTGCTCGGAGCTCGACGGCCGCTACGACGTCATCGCCCGCATCTCGGGTGGCGGCGTCTCCGGTCGGAGCCGGTGCCCTGCGCCCCGGCGTGGCCCGCGCGCTGAACGAGGCCGACGTGGACAACGACCGCCCGGCGCTGAAGAAGGCCGGTTACCTGAAGCGTGACGACCGTGCGGTCCGAGCCGCAAGAAGGCCACCGGTCTCAAGAAGGCCCGCAAGGCCCCCGCAGTACAGCAAGCGCTGAAATCTCTCGCTGCCTGCTCGTTTGTTTCCCGCCTCGCCCCGGCGGCCGCGCCGCCAGCGTTCGGCTATGGACGACTACGCGTAGTTGTGGAGGACACCGAGTGGGACGACTCCTTCGGCACGTTGGCGTGCGCCGGTGTCGCCAACGCGGACCTGACCTGCCGGCTTTGGCGCTCGGCCTTTCGCCGGATCGCCGCGGCACACGTACTCGGTGAGGCGGGGCTCGCTTCGAGGGGGCACCGTCCGGTCGCCGTCGTCGGCCGTGACCGCGTGCCTCCCGGGCGAGTTCCTGGAGGCCGCGGGTCGTGGCGGGCCTGGCCAGTGCCGGCGTCGACGTCCTGCGCGCGTCGGTGTACTGCCCACCCCCGCGGTGGCGCATCTCGCCGATTGCGCTGGGAGCCGACTGCCTCGGCATTGATGCTCTCCGCGAGTCACAACGCGCTGCCCGACAACGGCATCAAGTTCGCTCCGCCCGTGGCGGCCCACCAGGCTGACGACGACCCTGGAGGACCGCATCGCAGTCTGGCCTACGAGTGAGCGCCGCACGGGCGCTCCCTGGGACCGTCCCACCGGCGCCGGCGTCGGCCGCGTGGGAGATCGTGCGAGCGAGGGGCTTCCGACCGCGCCATCGCGCACCTTCGTCGGTGTGCTGCCGAGCCGGCTCGACGGCCTCTGAGCGCGGTCGTCCTCGACGAGGCGCACCGGTGCCGCGTCCGTGGTCTACTCGCCCGAGGCGTTCACCGCAGCCGGCGCGGGCGTCGTGCACTCACGGTGCCGAGCCCGACGGGCTCAACATCAGCGACGGCTGCGGGTCGACCCACCTCGACCTGCTGGAAGGCCCGCCGTCATCGAGCTACCGCCGACTTTCGGCATCGCGCACGACGGGCGACCGACCGCCGCCTCGCCGCGGGACCACACCGGGTCCGAGGTCGACGGCGACCAGATCATATGGGCCGTGATCGCTCCTCGCGCTGCGCGAGCGCGGCGGCTGCGCCAGGACACCGTCGTCGCGCGACGACCGTCATGTCGGAACCTCGGCCTCAGCGCTGGCCATGGGAGCGACGCATCCCGCTGTGCAGACCGCGCGGTCGGCGAGCCGGTAACGTAGCTGGAGAACATAGAAGGAGCATCGGCTACGCGCGCTGGGCGGCGAGCAGTCCGGCCACGTGATCACGTGCTCGACCATCGCGACCACCGGTGACGGCACGCTCACCGGCCTGCTCCTCGCGGCGCGGGGTCGCGCAGACCGGCCGGTCGCTGCAGTGACCCCGCGGGCGGCGATGGAGCGTGGCTGCCGCAGGTGCTCACCAACGATGCCGGACGTCGACAAGTCCCTGGGTACCACCTCCTCGAGCTGGCGTCGGCGGTCGCCGACGCCGGCGCGGCTCGGCTCCACGGGGCGGGTGCTGCTCCGCTCCTCGGGCACCGAGCCGCTGGTCCGGAGGTGATGGTCGAGCGGCCGACATCGAGCAGGCGGCGGCGCGTCGCGGGACGGCTCGCGGACGTCGTGAAGTCGGCGCTCGGGCTAGGGCCGAGACACCCACGGGAAGGCGCGCTCGATCAGGAAGCGCGCCTTCCGCATCGTGCGTCAGAGCTGCGCAGGCGCAGCCGCTCCTGTGTGGTCGGGGCCCTTGCGGACGACGAGACCGGCGCGGCCGCGGGTGGGGGGCCACGTTCTCCAGCAGGTTCGGCCGGTTGATGGTGCGCCAGGTCGTGCGCGCGTAGTCGAGGGCCCTCCCTCCACCGACACCTGCGTGACCTTCCTGAAGTACGAGGACGGGTCCTGGAAGGCCGTCGCGCGCAGCTTCAGGGAAGCGGTTTCCAGGTACCAGCGCTCGATGTCCCTCCTCGCGCGTCGTCACACACACTGAAGTCGAAGTAGTCGGCGAGACACGACCCGGGTGCGGGCCGTCCTTGCCCAGGGCAGGGCGGGCTGCAGCACGTTGATGCCCTCGACGATGAGGATGTCGGGGCGGCGCACGACGAGCTTCTCGCCGGGCACGATGTCGTAGATCAGGTGCGAGAGTAGACGGGGGCCGTCACCTCGTCCTTGCCGGCATCGATGTCGGCGACGAAGCGGGTGAGGGCGCGGCGGTCGTACGACTCGGGGAAAGCCCTTGCGGCTCATCAGGCCGCGGGCCTCCAGCTCCTTGGTGGGAGCAGGGAACCCGTCACGTGCCCGACGCGCTCCACGCGCGGGTGCTCAGGCCAGCGCGACAGCAGCGCCTGCAGCAGACGCGCGACGGTCGACTTGCCGACCGCCACCGAGCCCGCGACCTATGACGAGCAGGGTGCCCGCCTGCGACGCCTTCTGCACGGTGTCGCCGAGGAAGGTGTTCACGGCGCTGCGCAGACCGTCGGTGGCGCCGACGTACAGATTGAGGGAGCCGGGAGCGGCAGATAGATGTCGCGGACCTCGGTCAGGTCGATCACGTCACCGAGGCCGCGCAGCCGCTCCCCACCTCCGCCGCGCGCTCAGCGCAGCGGCGTCTTGTCTCGCAGCGCGCTCCATTCCGTAGCGGGTGAGGTCGACGTGAGTCGCCTCCGGCTTGTGCCGGTGGGTGCTCCGCAGGGGTTCGGAGACCGGAGAGATCACAGTCCATTGTTACGGCTGTGTGGACAGGGGCGGGGTGGGGTGCGTCACGCCACGCTGTCGGCACCGTCCGTCACAGGTCGTGCACAGGTATGGACCTGAGGTGAGGCGGCGATACCGTCCCGGACACGTGCGGGCAGAGCCGCACCCGCAGGGCGGGAGGTGAGCCGTCAGCGTCCGTGCTGCGCGTGCCAGGTTTCGTACGGCGCAGATCCGCTGCCGCGACGCGGAGCGAGGAGTGGGCGGGGCACGTCCGCAGCGAGCTGGCGGCCGAGCTGCCCGACGAGGACATAGGCGAGGACCTCGACGACTGCCTCTGACTTCTACGAGATGGGCGGGCAAGCCGCGCTGCGAGGAGTGCGTCGAGTACCTCCTGGCTCGTGCAGGGCGCGCGGGACCGGATCGTGTGCGCTGGGACGACTGGCGGGCTCACGCTGCCGCTTGCGCGGAGTCGTGGAGATACGTATAGGTTCACAGTCGGCTCTGGACGTCGTCCCGCCAGGCTCAGGCCCGGAGTACCAGAATCTTTGACTCGGCGGGTGCGGCCGTAGCTCGCGTGACGGTCGCTGGCCTCCGCCAAGAAGGCCGGAAGCTCGCCAACCTGGAGAAGGAGCTGGTGGACCGGGCTCCCTGCCGGCCGGCGCCACCGGCATCGGACACACCCGGCACAGCCCACCCACGGTGGCACGGACGCCAACGCGCACCCGCAATTTTGGACAACGCGCCGGGTCGCCGTCGTCCACAACGGCATCATCGAGAACTTCGCCGCGCTCCGCGCCGAGCTCGCCGAGCGGCGATACGTCCTGCCTCCGAGACCGACACCGAGGTCGTGGCGCACCTGCTCGCCGAGGAGTTCTCGCCGCGCGGCGACTCTCGCCGAGGCGATGCGGCTGGTGTGCCGCCGCCTGGAGGGCGCGTTCACGCTGGTCGTGGTGCACGCGGACGCCCCGGACGTGGTCGTGGGCGCCCGCCGCAACTCGCCGCTCTCGTGGTCGGCGTGGGGGAGGGCGAGGCGTTCCTGGCCTCGGACGCCGCCTGCATCGCGCACACCCGCTCGGCGATCGAGCTGGGCCAGGACCAGGTCGTCGAGCTGCGCAGGGACGCGGTGACGGTGACGGACTTCGACGGCGCCGCGGACGTCCGGCACTACACGTCGACTGGACGCCTCCGCCGCCGAGAAGGGCGGCTACGACTACTTCATGCTCAAGGAGATCGCCGAGCGGCCGAAGGCCGTCGCGGATCATCGCTGCTCGGCGGCCGGATCGGGGCCGAGGAGCCAGCTGACGCTGGACGAGCTGCGCATCCCGCCGCAGGTGCTGCGCATGGTCGACAAGGTCGTGATCGTGGCGCGCGGGACGTTTCCACGCCGGGCTCATCGGCCAGCACGCCATCGAGGCACTGGACGCGGATCCCGTGCGAGGTGGAGCTGGCCAGCGAGTTCCGCTACCGGGACCCGATCCTGGGCGCCCGCTCCCTGGTCACTCGCGATCTCGCAGTCCGGCGAGACGATGGACACGTTGATGGCGCTGCGGCACGCGCGCGAGCAGCGGCGGTCCTCGCCATCTGCAACACGAACGGTTCGACGATCCCGCGCGAGTCGGACGCGGTGCTGCGCACGCACGCACGTCCCGAGGTCGCGGGCGCGCTCGGCGAAGGCGTTCCTGGACGCAGCTCGTGGCCTGCTACGCGGTCGCGGCTCGCACTCTGGGGCAGGTGCGGGGCGCACGCGCGCGACGAGATCGCCGCCGTCGTACGAGCTGGCGCGCAGCGAAGCGCGAGAGGGTCGAGCGGGTCCTGGAGACGATGGAGCCGGTGCGCGAACTGGCCCGCTCGCTGGCCGACCGGGACACCGATGCTGTTCCTGAGACGGCGCGTCGGCTACACCCGTGGCCCTGGAGGGCGCGCTCAAGCTCAAGGAACTCGCCTACATGTAACGCCGAGGGCTTCGCGGCGGGCGAGCTGAAGCGCGGGCCGATCGCCCTGATCGAGGAGGGCGTGCCGGTGGTCGTGGTGGTGCCGGTCTGCCGCGCCGGTCGCCGCGCTCCACGGCAAGATCGTGTCCAACATCCAGGGAGGATCCCGGGCATCGGGGCGCGCGGACGATCGGCGATCTGCGGAGGGAGGGCGACGGCGCGCGTGACACGCGCGAGACCACGTGGTCCGGGTCCCCGCCACCCACGCTCCCTGCAGCCGCTCGTCGCGACGGTGCCGCGCTGCGATGCGTCGCGTGCGAAGCTGGCTTTCACGGCGCGCGGCAACGAGGCGGACCAGCGCGGTGAACCTGGCGAAGTCGGTGACCGTGGAGTGAGTGCTCCGGCCGCCGTAGGGTGCCCGCTATGAGCATCATCGGGGTCAGCATCGACGTTGCGGAGATCGAGCGGTTCGCGGCGTCCCCTGGAGCGTACGCCCGGGATGGCCGAGCGGCTGTTCCTGAAGGGGCGAGCTGCTAGTTGCCGAGCGGCGAGCGGCGGGGGTCGCTCTCGCCTCGCCGCGCGGTTCGCCGCGAAGGAGGCCATCGCCAAGGCTAGCGCTGGGGCGCCGGGCGGGTTGCGGTGGACCGATGCGGAGGTGTGGGTCGAGGAGAGCGGGCAGCCGCGGATGCGGGTGACCGGGACCGTGGCGAAAGCTCGGGCCGCGGAGCTTGGGGTGACCAGTTTCATGTGTCGCTGAGCCACGACGCGCCGCTTCCGCGGTGGTCGTGGCGGCGGGAGGGAGCTAGCAGCGGGTCCGGCTTTCGTCGCGGGCTGCGGGCCGGTGGGGCGTCTCGCGCGGTTCCCACGCGCCCTGAGAGGCCGGCTGCGTGCGCGTTGCCGCATCTGCTGTCCGCGGAGTGCGGGCCGCTAGCGTCTCGCGCGGTTCCCTCTGCGCCCCTGAAAGGCAGCACTCCGGTGCGCCCAGGAGCTTTGCGCGGCGAAGCCGCAGCTTTCGGAGGGGGCGCGAGGAACCGCGCGAGCAACCACCGACTTTGTAGAGCCGCGGCCGCCCGCCGGGCATGCGAGTTACGGCGCCAGCGCGCACTGCGCGAGCAGCCACGACGGAAGCTGCGGCCACTCACCGCGCAAGCGGTTACGGCGCCAGGGCGCGGGGAACTGCGCTGACGACGCACCGGACCCGCACGCCGCCCGCAGGGGATCGGCTGGGCGCTAGACGCCCACCACGTCCCGCCACACCGCAGGGATCGCCGAGGAGACGTCCTGCCCGATACGGGGGCGCCGTCCGCCGCATGGCGGGCGGCGAGGCCGTGCGAGGTATGCGGGCCACCGATGCCGCGTCCAGGGGCGGAGGCCCGCCGCCAGGAGGGAACCGGTCAGGCCCGACAGGACGTCGCCGCTGCCCGCGGTGGCGAGCCGGGGCGTGCCCGTCGGGTTCACCGGACCGGGCCGCCGTCCGGGGGACGCCACCAGCGTCGTGGAACCTTCAGGAGGACGGTCGCGCCGTACCGGGACGCCAACTTTCCCGTACGGAGGACAGGCGTCGGGACTCCACCTCGTCCCAGGCCGAGCCCAGCAGGGCCGCCGCCTCCCGGCGTGCGGGGGTGAGGGACGGTGGGGCGGTGCGGCCCGCACCGCCGCCTCGCCCGCCAGCCGGAGGCCGTCCGCGTCGATCAGCACCGGCACGTCCGACGCCAGGACGTCCCCCGACGCCCGGCGCGTCGTCGCCCAGGCCGGGCCCGAGCACCCAGGACTGGACCCGCCCCCGCCTTGGCCGGCGGACCGGCCGACACCAGCGTCTCCGACCGGGCGAGCACCGCGTCGGCCGCGGGACCCACGTAACGGACCGCCCCCGGCCCCCGCCGTGCAGCGCCCCGGCGACC
The DNA here is from genome assembly GCF_030766975.1 of Streptomyces sp. KL116D. Lineage (NCBI taxonomy): Bacteria > Bacillati > Actinomycetota > Actinomycetes > Kitasatosporales > Streptomycetaceae > Streptomyces > Streptomyces sp. KL116D. The sequence goes on from NZ_JASERH010000135.1 coordinate 7,635, forward strand.
GCGAGCACCGCCGCCCCCGGGTAGCGCGCCGAACCGGCGACCACGCCCACCACGCCCCGCCGGTACTTGTCGCTCTCGCCGGTGGGGCGGGCGGCAGCGCCGCCACGTCGTCGCACTGCAGCGACTCCAACCGCGCCTCGGCGAGGCGGGAGTTCGAGGCCGATGTCGATCTGGCGGAGGGCGCCGGCGTAACCGTGCGCCGGGTCGATGAGAGGCCTGGCTTGTACGTGCCGAACGCTGACGGTCGCGTCCGCGTCGACCGCCTCGCCGTGCACCTCGCCGCTGTCCGCGTCGACCCCGCTGGGCAGGTCGACGGCGACCACGAGCCCCGTGCGTGGCGGCGGCCAGTTCGGCCGCGCGGGGGCGCAGGCCGCCCTGCCGCCGATGCCCACGATGCCGTCCATCACCAGGTCGGCCCGGCCGACGGTCTCCACGGCCGCCTTCGCCGCCGCGTCGAGCACGGTGCCGCCCGCCGCGCGCAGCGCCCGGCGAGGCCGCCCTGGGTGCGCCCGGTCGGGCGCGAGGAGCAGCGCCGTGACGCCCGCGCCGCGCCGCGCCAGCCGGGCGCGCGGCACAGGGCGTCGCCGCCGTTGTCCCCGGACCCGGCCAGCAGCGCGATCCGGGACCCGTACACCTTGCCGGGCAGGTCGGCGCAGGGCGGCGGCGAGTCCCGCGGCGGCCCGCTGCATCAGCGCGCGCCGTCGGGAGCCGCGCCATCAGTGCGCGTTCGGCGGACCTGACTGTTTCCACGTCGTAGGCGTAGCGCATGTCATCGAGTGTCTCCCAGGAGGTGGGTGCGAGCGGGTCGGCGGTCTCGGCGGGGTGGGTGGACCAGCCGTTGTGGGCGCCGGGGAACGCGGCGGATTCGAGCCCGAAGGCGGTCGGCGTTGAGCGCCGCGGGGCGGTTACGGGAGGTGCGGGCGGGTCCGCGTGCCCGCCGCCAGGGTGAGCGCGGCCCGGCCTGCGCGAGCGCCGTCAGAGATCCGGGCTCGTACGCGGCGAAGCTGCGGTTAGCTCGTGGCTTTGCGCGCGCCAGCCAGGGCGTTCGCCGCCATCCTGGTCATCGCCCGCACACGGCCCAGGGCGAGGGCGGCTTCGTCCGTGGCGCGCGCGGCAGCAGGACCGGGCCGAGTCCGCGCAGGAACCGCTCGCCGGCCGCTTCCGGGCCCGTGCGCTCGAACGTCTCTGTGCACCGCACTGCAGAACGCCAGCTGCTCGGCCGCGCGTCCGGCGCGCGCTCGACGGCGTGCTCGTGCGCCACCGCCACGCGCACCCGCTCCCCGTGCCCGGGCCAGCAGCGCGAGGGTGACGATGGTATCTGCCGCTGGACGCGCTGCCCGCACGTAAGGCCGGTTCACGCCGGGAGACCAGCGATCGAGGAGGCGGCGGCGCGTCGTCCACGCGTGGACCGGTACCCGCTTTGCTCGGTGTGCCGGGCCGTCGAGCGTGCTGCGCGAGTAGCCCGCGCGGGTCGTGCGTGGCACCGTGAACGTGTCGGCCAGGGCGTCCGCGAGCAGGTCGGGGGCCCGCGGCGTCGCCGCCCGCGCCGAGCAGCAGCAGGAGGACGGGCCCGGTGCCGCGCAGCTCGTGGTGGAGGGTCGCGCCGGGCACCCGCAGGGTGTGGGTGGTGATCAACTGCTCTCCTCCGTCGGCCAGTTGGTGAGCGTGATGTGGAGCGCCTCCAGGGCGCGGGCCCAGGTCACCGTCACGTCCCGGTCGTGCCGGAAGCCGCCCGCGAGCTCCAGCGTGACTAGCCGTGGAACGTGCTGCGCAACGCCGGCCCGCGTCCGTCAGGTCGGGCTCGCCCAGGCCGCCCAGCCGCGCAGCAGCGCGTGGACGCAGGTGAGGTTGCGGCGCAGTCCGGGGTGTTCGTCGAACGCCGACGGGTCGAGCTCCAGCTGCGTCGCCGCGTACCGGCGGGGTGGGCGAGCGCGAAGTCCCGGTACGCGTGCGCGAGCGCGAGCAGCGCGTCACGGCGGCCGAAGCCCGCGAGGCGCGTCCGAGATCCGGTCGGCGAGGTCGAGCCCGGACAGGATCGCTGACCCGGGTGCTCAGGTCGGAGACGCCGCTGACGATGCGCGTACAGGCTCGCGTCGCGCTGACGCCGAAGCCGCGGGCGAGCGCCGCGATCGTGGACGCTCCGAAGCCGACGGCGTCGCGCAGGTCGGCGGCGGCCGCCACGCACCCGCTTTCCCGGGTGAGACCCGCCCTAGCCATCATCATCGTCGTCCCTCGCTCCGTCTTCCCGGGGAACCACAAAGCACTAGGGACCCCTAGGTATTTGCTTACGGTACCTAGGTTCAGCCGGAGCTGAATCAACGGCACTTTTCAGACCTCGCCGCGCGGCTGCGCGGAGCATCAGGCGCCCGGCAGGTTCCCTCGGCCACTGGGCCAGCACCCTCGTGCGCGGCGGCGTCGCGCGCCCTGCTCGCCTCGCCGCGGCGCTGCCGGCGGGCGGCCACATCCGCCGACCCCGTCCCGCCCCGGCCCGCCGCCCCCGCGCAAGGAGCGCGCGCTCGTCACGGCATCCCGCTTTCCGCGCCACGTACGACACCCGCCCGCTGGTTTCGCGACCAGGCGCTGCCGCGCGGGTGTACGAGCCGAGCGCCGCCGAGGACGCCGTCAGGCGTGCGCGAACCACCGCTCGGATCCGGCCGCTCAGTCGTGCGTGCCGCCGAGGCGACGGTGCCGTGCCGCCAGCAGCCTCGGCGCGCCGGCCGCGCCACCGCACGAAGACCGGCGCCACCAGCGCGGGTCGAGCGCTGGCTGCGTCTGAAAGGTGGACGGCAGCGCAGTCGCCGCCGACTTTGCCGGGCCATCACGCCTTCAGACCAAGCAGGGCATCCCGCCCGAACATCGGCTACGCGGGACCCGTCGCCTGGGCGCATGCAGTGAGCTCTGTCCGCCACTGCCAGAACCCGAACGCGGCGAAGAAGTGCCCCACGCGCGCGTACCGCCCGCTCTCGCGCGTCAGTCCTGCGCGCGGCTGGTGTGGGTCACCAAAGGGCAGAAGGTCGTCTTTCGGCCCGGTGCCCGATCCGCAGCGGGCGGGCCGGGTACGCGACCCACACGGGCTGGCACGAGGTCTACTGGAAGCCCGCAGAACCACTGGTCGACGCTGGCCACAGCACCCCATGCCGTACTCCCAGTTCTTCAGCGGCGGGCAGGCCTTCCACGCGATCTACGGCGGCGAGTGTACAGCGCGCTCAACTTTCGCGGCTGCGTGGTGCATGCGGCTCGGCGACGCCAAGAAGCTGTGGGGCGTCCTGAAGAGGGCGACCGCGTCTACGTGGGAGGGCCGCAAGCCCGGTACCTGAGCTGCCGGCCCCTCTGAGAGACTGGGCCCACGATGAACGGGAGCAGTGGCTGCCCCGCTCCCGCGCCCGATGCCGAGATCGTCTGGCCGCACTGAGGGCAACGTGCGGTCCCTGCGCGCCCATGCGCCCGGGGCCGCGTTCATGGCCGTGTGAAGAGGCGGTCGCGCACGGGCACGGCATGCTCGGTGGCGCGCCGCCAGGAGGCGGAGTTGCCGAGTGGATCAGCGGCACCGCCACCGCCGAGGAGGCGCTCGAGCTGCTGCCGCGGCCGGGCTGACCGGGCGCGTCATGTGCTGGCTCTGGGTGCGGCGGGCCCTGGCGCGAAAGGGCATCGGAGGCCGATCTGGACATGTCCGGCGTGAGCGGCGCATGTGGGCGCTGCGGAAGTGAGCCGCCGCCGCACGGCGAGTCGGGCCTGACCGCCCGGATCCAGCTGAAGGCCGACACGGGACTCCGGACGCAACGGCTGCCTGCCCGCCGGCTGGCGAGCTGGTGGGCGCCGCCCTGGACGCGCGGCGGGCGGGCCTGGTCGCGATCACCGGCCTGTGGTCCCCGCTTCGCGTGCGCCGCCGGGCGGGCCCGCCCGTCGATCGCCGCGCAGCTGGACCGCTTCCCGCGAGATGGTCGCGTACGCGGAGGAGGTGCGTCACGGAGGTGCGGCACATCATCGCCAACTCGCCGGGCACGCTCACCCTCCCGGGGACCCGCGACCTCGTCCGCCGGCATCGCCATGTGCGGGATCTCGCCAGCCCAGGCTCGGCGCGCCCGCCGACTTCGGGCTGCGCCCGGTCGCGACCGCTGAAGGCGAACCTGCGCGCTCGTGTAGCACGCACCGGGTGGACTCGGCGTCAAGTTACGGGCATCACTACGTCACACCGGGGAGACGACCCTCGGTCGTCTCGTCCCGCTCGGCTACGCCGGACGGCATCCCGCGGCACGCCTCCGGCACGGAGCCCGGTCCTGATCGGCGGCAAGCGGCGCACGGTCGCGGGCCGGGTCGCGATGGACCAGTTCGTCGCGTCGACCTCGGCGGCGACGAACCGGCGGCCGGGGACGAGGCGGTGCTGTTCGGCCCGGGCGACGGGGGCGAGCCGACCGCCGCCGAGGACTGGGCGGCCGCGTCGGGAACCATCGCGTACAGAGATCTCGTCACGCGGATCGGTTTCCCGCGTGCCGCGCGCGATCTACGTGGACGAAGCATGACCCCTGGCCCCGGAGGAGGCGGCACGTGAGGCGAAGGCAGCGCAGAGGCCACGGCGGCGCATGCCGAGGCCGCGGCCTCGGCGACCTGGCGGCGGGCCGGCCTCGCGGGCGCCGCGAGTGGGCGTGGTCGCCCGCGAGGCGCCGCCGCCGGTGTCGCCGTCGAGCGGCTGACCGTCGGGCGCGGGATGCGCCGCCGGCGGCGGCTCACGCCCTCGACGCGTCCGGGGCCGTACGGCCGCGCTGCGCGGCGTTGCCCGGCAGAGGCGTGCGCCGACGACGGCGCCGAGCTGGCACTACGAGGTCGACGAGGTGGAGGCGGAGAGCGGCGCGGGCGCGCAGACGGCGCCTGGCCGGCCTGCGGGCGCTGATCACCGTCCGTCTTCCAGCCACGGCTACTGCCTCAGCGGGACTCCTGGCGCTTCCAGCGCGCACGGCCCTGCGCGGCGTCGTGCGCTGCGTGTGCTGGGACCAGCGCAGCCACGGCCGCTCCGGGCGCGGCGTCGAGCAGGTCGAGGAGGGCGATGCCGGTCTCCATCGACCGGCTCGGCGGCGACCTGGCGGCGGTCGTCGCCGCGGCCGCGCCCGACGGGCCCGCTCGCGTCCTCGTCGGCCACTCCATGGGCGGCATGACCGTGATGGCGCTGGCCGACCGGCTGCCCGGCCTGATCCGTGACCGTCGTCGGCGTGGGCCTGGTCGGGACGTCGTCGGGGAAGCTCGGCGAGGTCAACTACGGGCTTCCGGTGGCCGGGGTGAACGCGATCCGGCGCGTGCTGCCCGGGGTGCTCAAGGTGCTGGGGCAGCGGGCCGAGCTGGTCGAGAAGGGGCGGCGGGCGACGGCCGACCTGTTCGCCGGGATCATCAAGCGGTACTCGTTCGCGTCCCGACGTCGATCCGGCGGTCGCCCGGTTCGCCGAGCGGATGATCGAGGGCACGCCCATCGACGTGGTCGCCGAGTTCTACCCGGCGTTCCAGGGCACGACAAGACGGCCGCCCTCGCGCACTTCGCGCGCCTCCCGGTGCTGGTCCTCGCGGGCGACCAGGGACCTGGTGACGCCGAGCGAGCACAGCGAAGGCGATCGCGGCGCCGCTGCCGGACGCCGAGTTCGTCCTTGTACCGGACGCCGGGCACCTGGTGATGCTGGAGCACCCGGAGGTCGTCACGGACCGGCTGGCCGACCTCCTGGCCCGCGCGGGCGCTGGTCACGCAGGGGGCTACCGTGGGGCAGTTATGGAGACACCGGCAGCACCGCACAGCCCGGCGGCTGACCCCGCCACCCCCGTCACCCCTGCTCTACGGTCACGGTGACCGTCAACTCCCCGGACGAGATGCGGGAGTTGGGCCTCGCGCTGGCCAAGCAGCTGCGTCCCGGCGACCTCGTGATGCTCACCGGTGAGCTGGGCGCGGGCAAGACGACGCTGACCCGCGGGCTCGGCGCGCGGGCCTGGGCGTGCGGGGCGCGGTGACGTCGCCGACGTTCGTCATCGCCCGCGTCCACCCGCCGCTGTCCGGCGGCCCCGCCCCGGTCCACGTCGACGCGTACCGGCTCGGCGGCGGCCTGGACGAGATGGAGGACCTCGACCTCGACGTGTCGCTGCCGGACTCCCGTGGTCGTCGTGGAGTGGGGCGACGGCAAGGTCGAGGGAGCTGTCCGACGACCGGCTGCACGTGATCATCGACCGGGCCACCGGCGACACCACGGACGAGGTCAGGATCGTGACGCTGAACGGCATCGGGGCGCGCTGGGCCGAGGCGGACCTGGGCTCCCCTGGCGCGACGGCCCGCGGCGTATTCCGGACAACGCGTCGGCAAAATGTTGCGCGACGCGGCTTTGCCGTGTTCACATGGGGGTGTGACGTAGTTAGGTCTACCTAACTTAGCGTGCTCCGGCGGCCCACGGGAGGCGTCCATGTCGACTTCGGAACGTGACGGGTTCTCGATGCGGGACCTGCTGGCGGCGTGTGCGGCGGCCCGCACCGTCTCGACCCCGCCGGTGCAGGCGCGCGCCTGCCAGGGGCGCGCGGCCGCATCGGTCGGCGGCTCCGCCGCGGGCCACGAGCAGTCGCACGGCACCCGCCCGCGTGACGCGAAGATCCGCCCCTACGGCGCGTAACGGCGGCTACGGCACCACGACGACGCTGCGGCCTGATCGTGGCGAACTCCCACATCAGGTCGCCGTTCTCCCGCGACTGGCGGATGCCACCGGTCTTCTTCGACGCACCGGGCGCCGCCGTCGACCCGTCCACCGCCGCGCTGAACCCGACCGCGAGCCCCTGCGCCGTGGCGAACCGCACGACGTGCTCGATCGGCACGCCGTCCGTCCCGATGACCGAACCGGAGCGCGAGTCACCGTGTACGCACCGGGCGCCGGGTCCACCGAACCCGCCGTCACCGGGTACGAGCGCACGCCCTTGTTCGCCGGGTGACCAGCCACGCGGTCGTCCTTGCCCAGCGAGTACGACCCGCTCGCCCTTGCCGGACTGCCCGGGCAGCACCATCGGGTCCGCCTTCTCCCTTGGGGAGCGGGACGCCGTCGCGGACGGGGAGTCGGTCTTCGGCTTGCCGAGGTCGGCCGGCGCGTTCGCCGACGCCTGGTAGGCGAGGACGCCGACCACGGCGGAGCGCGCCCGCGGTCAGCGCGGTGACGAATCCGGTGCTGCTCCGTGCCACCCAGGTGCCTGCCTCTCAAAGTCCGAACCTCAGGGTGACGGTAGCAGCCGGGGCCCTGCCGCAGGCTTGTGGGAGCGCGGACGTGTCCGCCCTCCGGGCCGGGAAGGCCCTGGCACGGGTTTCCCGCCTGCCTGACGGCGCCCGGCACGCGCATCTGCGGCGTTGTCGTCGGTCGATGACGCTCCGCGTCGCCTCCCTCCTCCGCCTCGCAGCACGCACGCAGGCGCCGTCGGGCTCCGCCCTTCGGGCGGATCGACGGGAGAAACCCGTGACAGGGCCTAGGCTGTTTGCGTGCTGTTGCTCGCCATGGATACCGCCACCCCCGCCGTCACCGTCGCCCTGCACGACGGCTCGTCCGTCGTCGCGGAGTCGAGTCAGGTGGATGCCCGCAGACACGGGGGCTGTTGCTGCCCGCCGTCGACCGCGTGCTCGCCGAGGCCGGTGTGCGGCTCGACGGCGTGACCGGGATCGTCGTGGGCGTCGGCCCGCCCGTACACCGGACTGCGCGTCGGGCTGATGACCGCCGACACCTTCGGCCTCGCGCTCGGCGTCCCCGTGCACGGCGTGTGCACGCTGGACGGGCTCGCGTTCGAGGCCCAGGTGGACGGCCCCTTCGTCGTCGCCACCGACGCACGGCGCAAGGAGGTGTACTGGGCCCGGTACGAGAACCCGCGGACCCGCACCACCGACGCCGCCGTCGACCGGCCCGCCGACATCGCCGAGCAGGTCGCCCGGGCTGCCCGCCGTGGGCGCCGGAGCCGTGCTGTACCCGGACACGTTCCCGGACGCGCACGGGCCCGAGCACGTGTCCGCCGCGGCCCTCGCCGCCCTCGCCGCGGGAGCGGCTCGCGGCCGGCGAGGAACTGCTCGAACCGCGGCCCCTCTGCCTGCGCCGCCCCGACGCGCAGGTCCCCCAAGAACTACAAGGTGGTCACCCCAAGCGACTTGAGCGCCGAACTGCGCGAGATGCGCTGGTGGGACATCGATCCGGGTGCTCGCCCTGGAGAAGGACCTCTTCCCGGACGACGCCTGGTCGCGCGGCATGTTCTGGTCTGAGCTGGCGCACGCGCGCGGCCTCGGCTCGACGCGGCGGTACGTCGTCGCGTACGAGGGCGACCGGCTCGTCGGGTACGGCGGCCTGGCCGCCTCCGGTGACCTGGCCGACGTACAGACCATCGCCGTCGCCCGCGACCAGTGGGGGCACCGGGCCCGGCTCCCGGCTGCTCACCGAACTGCTGCGGCACGCCACCGCCTTCGAGGTCGCCGAGGTGATGCTCGAAGTGCGCGTGGACAACACCCGGGCGCAGAAGCTGTACGAGCGCTTCGGCTTCGAACCGATCGGCTTTCCGGCGCGGCTACTACCAGCCGGGCAACGTGGATGCCCTCGTGATGCGCCTGACCACTGAGAAAGCTGACCGAAGAGAAGAACCATGGCTGACGAACCGCTCGTCCTCGGCATCGAGACCTCCTGCGACGAGACCGGCGTCGGCATCGTCCGCGGCACCACCCTGCTCGCCGACGCCGTCGCCTCTCCAGCGTCGACGAGCACGCCCGCTTCGGCGGCGTCGTGCTCGAGGTCGCCTCCCGCGCGCACCTGGAGGCGATGGTTCCCACGATCCAGCGCGCCCTGAAGGACGCGGGGGGTGACGGCCGAGGACCTCGACGGGATCTCCGTCACCGCCGGGCCCGGCCTCGCGGGCGCCCCTGCTGGTCGGCGTGAGCGCGGCAAAGGCGTACGCGTACGCGCTCGGCGAAGCCGCTCTACGGCGTCAACCACCTCGCCTCGCACATCTGCGTCGACCAGCTGGAGCACGGCCCGCTGCCCGAGCCGACGATGGCCCTGCTGGTCTCCGGCGGGCACTCCTCGCTGCTGCTGTCCAGCGACATCACCTCGGACGTGCGGCCGCTCGGCGCCACCATCGACGACGCGGCGGGCGAGGCCTTCGACAAGATCGCGCGCGTCCTGAACCTCGGCTTCCCGGGCGGGCCCGTCATCGACCGGTACGCGAGGAGGGCGACCCGGACGCGATCGCCTTCCCGCGCGGTCTGACCGGCCCGCGCGACCCCGCGTACGACTTCTCCTTCTCCGGCCTGAAGACCTCGGTGGCCCGCTGGATCGAGGCCAAGCGGGCGGCCGGCGAGGACGTGCCGGTGCGCGACGTGTCGGCGTCGTTCCAGGAGGCCGTCGTGGACGTGCTGACGCGCAAGGCGGTGCGGGCCTGCAAGGACGAGGGCGTCGACCACCTGATGATCGGCGGCGGCGTCGCCGCCAACTCGCGGCTGCGGGCGCTGGCCCAGGAGCGCTGCGGGCGGGCCGGGATCCCGGCTGCGGGTGCCCCGCCCCAAGCTGTGCACGGACAACGGCGCGATGGTCGCCGCGCTCGGCTCGCCGAGATGGTGGCCCGCAACCGGCAGCTCCTCGTCGTGGGACCTGTCGGCGGACTCACTCGCTGCCGGTGACCGAGACGCACGTGCCGGGGCACCACCACCCACGACCACGTGCACGAGGTCAGCAAGGACAATCTGTACTCGTGACGGTCGCGCTGATGTGGGAGGCCCGGGCCGTCGAGGAGCGCGGCGCGGAGCTGCTGGCCTGGGCGAAGGCGCAGGTCCTGGACCGGGAGCCGGTCAGGCGCAGAGACGTTCGCGCGCCGCAGGACCGGGTCCTCGTCATCACCTGGTGGGACGCCGCGTACGACGCCGCCGTCCCCGAACTGCCCGAGCCCGACGCCGCGTTGGTGACCCGGGCCGTGCACCGCTGGCGGTTCGAGGCGGTGTGACGGGCCGCGGCGGGCCGTGGGTAGTCTCCGCGGATGGACATCCGCATCGAGCGCGTCAGCGCCGCAGAGCCAGGAGATCGTCGACGCTCTTCGACGGCTGCTGCCGCAGCTGTCCTCGACGGCCGTGCCGCTCGACCGCGCGGCGGTCGACCACGGCTGGTGACGGGCGACGCCACGGTCCTGCTCGTCGCGCGGGCGCCCGAGGGCATCGTGGGCACGCTCACCCTGGCGCTGCTGCCGCTGCCCTCCGGACTGCGCGGCCGCGTCGAGGACGTGGTGGTCGACGCCGCGCGCGGCGGGGCGTCGCCGCCCGGCTCATCGAGGAGGCCGGCCGGATCGCCGCGGAGGCCGGCGCGAGGACGGTGGACCTCACCTCGCGGCCGGAGCGCGCGGCGGCCAACCGGCTCTACGAGCGGCTCCGGGTTCCGGGCCAGGGAGTCGACCGTCTATCGGCGTCATTCCGGGGAAACCAGCAGCGGCGCCTGAGAACCGGCTGAGATTTCCGGAACTGTGCGCCAAGTGGTTTACCGGCGTACTAATTCGGACTTACGTTCCCCTGCGTGAGTGAGAAGAAACGGTTCCGTGCGCGTGCGGTGAAGGTGGTGGCGATCGCCACCGGCTGCGTCCTCGTGCTCGGCGGGGAGCGGCCGGCTGGGCGTACTGGCACCTCGACCGCAACATACGCAGCGTCGACATCGACAGAGGCCCTCGGCGACGACCGCCCGGCCCGCGCCGACCAGGTCGCCGCGTCGCCCTCTCGGCGTCCCCGGCGCAGGAGCCCGTCGAGAAGGGCGTCCTGAACCTCCTCGTCCTCGGTTTGGACTCCCGCACCGGCAAAGGCGAACAAAGGGCGCTCGGCGGCGGCGCGGAGGGCAGGGGCCCGGTCCGACACGGCGATGGTCGTGCACCTGAACGCGGACCGCACCGAGGCGACCGTCGTGAGCATCCCCGCGACACCCTCGTCGAGCGCCCGTCGTGCCCGACGGAGTCCGGCGGCACGACCGCGGTCGCGTGCACAACGTCATGTTCAACAGCGCCTACGCGGTGGGCGGTCCGGTCTGCGCCGTGAAGACCGTCGAGAAGCTCACCGGGGTCCGCATGGACCACCATCTGGAGATCGACTTCGCGGAGCTTCGCCGACCTCGTCGACGCGCCTGGCGGCGTGGACGTGACGACGGACGAGGACATCGACGACGACCTCAGCCACCTCGACCTGAAGGCCGGACAGCACCACCTCGACGGCGAACAGGCCCTGGCCTTGCGCGCGCACCTGGCACGGCATCGGCGACGGCAGCGACTCTGGGCCGCATCAAGCTCCAGCGGGAGCTCGTGAAGTCGCTGGCCGCCGAGGCCTCCGATCACCGGCCTGCCTCACCGACCCGGCCCGCCTCTACAAGGTCGCCGACGCCGCGACCGGCAGCCTCACCGCGGACACCGGCCTCGGCTCGCTCTCCGAACTCCGGCCTGGCCAGGAGTCTGGGCGAGCTGCCGGCCGAGGCGGTGAAGACGGTGACGATGCCGGTGGTGCGGGCGCCCTCGGACATCAACCGGGTGGTGGCGGACGAGCCGGAGGCTACGGAGCTGTGGGAGTCGCTGCGCTGAGCTCCACCGTCCGCGTGCCCTCCGTGAAGGCGCCGAACGACTGGGGACCAGCTCTCGCCCGCGGCCAGTGGTGACGTCACCCGGCCCTCGCCCGGCTCGTAGTGCGCCGTGTACACGGTGCCGAGCCCGTCGTCGTAGGTGTTCTCGTGCAGCGGCGGCCTGAGCAGAGCCGTCACGTCGGGAGCCCGCCGCGCGGATCGTATGAGCCGCAGGCCGGTGCGGGTGGCCCGCTCCCGCTCGTCGAGGGACCGGGAGGTTGGTGGTGGTTGGCGGCGCAGGCGTCCGGTGCCACGGTGAGCTCGATGTCCGGGCCGACGTGGACGGTCACGGCGCGCGCTCGCGGTCGACCAGGGTGACGTTCTGCGGGATGTTCACGGGGATGCCGGCGAGCCGGGCCACGGCCTCGTCGACGGTGTCGCAGGTCTCCAGGAGGTAGCGCAGCACGATGACGACGGCGAAGCCCGGGCCGTGCACCGGGCGGCCGCCGAAGGTGAGGGACACGGCGAGCCCCGCGTCGTTCATCCCGTCTGAGCAGGCCCCAGCCGCCGTCCTGCGTACCGATCACCGGCCGCAGGAAGTGCGAGCGGGACGATCAGCGCCCCGACGGCGTCGGGCTCGAAGTCGTAGTTGCGCACGAGGGTGCCGGGGACGCCCAGCTGCGTGCAGCCCGCGAAGAACGGGCGGATCGCCGCGAGGGTGAGGAGGGGTGTCGGCGCCCGGCCGGTCCACCTGGCCGGACAGCCGGTCGAGCGCCGGCAGCAGCTCGGGCAGGTGCGTCGCGGAACAGCTTCCGGGCGCGCTCGGCGCCCTCCGGGTGCGCCCTCCTCGGTGAGCCAGGACAGCGCCTGCAGGGCCACAGCGGGGCCGACCTGCTCGGCCCAGCGGCCGTCGGAGCCGTCACCGATGTCGAGGGCACGGAAGGGTCTTGCGCAGCGTCGTCACTGGCCGCACCGTAGGTAATTTCGCGGTCAAATGTCCACGGTCGGCGGGGAATCGGGCCGCTCGTACGTCAACAGGTAGCGCCAGTAGAGGAGTTGGCGCACCTTCGCTGCCCGGGAGCAGCCGGGCCGCCGCCGCCCTGACCTCCGGGCAGCGTCATCTCCGGCTCCCGGACCGGCGGTCCGGGCGGGGGAGCAGTCAGGCCGCGCGGCGCGGTCGGCGAGGTGGACGGCGACGCGGGCGACGGCGTTCGCCGGGGAGGCCACGACGTCCCACGGGGTGATGCCCGCGTAGCAGCCGAGGACGAGGAGCCGGCCGCCGGGAGCCAGCGCGTCCCGCAGGCGCGTCACCGTCCCGAACGGCATGTGGTGCAGGCTCGCCAGGCAGGGTGATCACGTCAGTAGCGGGCCGCCGGGAGCGCGACGCGGGCCGCGTCGCCCAGCCGGTAGCGGGGACCGCCGCCGGACGCCTCCGCCACGGCCAGGGCCCCCGGGTCCGGGTCGAGGGCGTCCACCCGGTAGCCGTGGGGCCACCAGGGCGGCGGGCGAAGCGGCCGGTCCCGCAGCCGACGTCGAGCGCGGTGCGGCCGTGCCGGGGCAGCCGGCGCAGCAGCAGGGCGTGGTAGTGGTCGTTGTGGTCGAACGGCATGGGCCCCGACCCTTCCAGGGCGTGGATCAGGGGCACCGTAAAAATTCCCGAGAAAGTTCGCCGGCCGTGTCGATCCGGCCGGTGCCCGTCCGACGCAGGGGTGAGAGGCCGGAAGGAACGGCCGCCGTACCGAGGAGATCACCATGCCGCGCTACCTGACGATGGTCCGCATCGACGAGACGAACGCCCCCGCCGAGGAGCCCCAGCGAAGGGCTGATGCAGCGCATGGGCGCGCTCATCGAGGAGATGACGAAGGCGGGCGTAGCTGCTCGACACGGCCGGGCTCACCCCGACCGCGCAGGGCAAGCGCGTGCGCTACGAGAAGGGCGAGATCACCGTCACCGACGGGCCGTTCACCGAGTCCAAGGAGGTCGTCGGCGGCTACGCGATCCTGCAGACCAAGGACGAGGCCGAGTGCCTGGAGTGGACGAAGCGGTTCCTGCGGGTCCACGAGGAGCACTGGACCGTCACGTCCGAGGTCCGGCAGATCATGGAGGGCTGAACGTCCGGGAGGGGCCCTTGGCCCGGCGCCTCCGGCGGTGTCTGATGGTGGGTCGTGACAGAGCGACACGACAGCACGGCCCACGCCATCGAGACGGTCTTCCGCATGGAGGCGCCGCGCATCATCGCGGCCGTCACCCGCGTCGTCCGTGACGTCGGCATAGCGGAGGAGCTGGCCCAGGACGCCCTGGTGGCCGCCCTGGAGCAGTGGCCGGCGGCCGGCGTCCCCGACAACCCGGGCGCCTGGCTCACGGCCACCGCCAAGCGCCGCGCCGTCGACCTGGTGCGCCGCAGGGAGAACTACGCGCGCAAGCTCGAAGAGGTCGGCCGGGCCACGGAGTTCGCGTACGAGGAGCCGGGCACGGCCGCGTACGACCCCGACGACATCGACGACGACCTGCTCCGGCTCGTCTTCCTGAGCTGCCACCCGGTGCTGTCCGCCGAGGCCCGCGTCGCGCTCACCCTGCGCCTGCTCGGCGGCCTGACCACGGCCGAGATCGCCCGCGCGGTGCTCGCCCCGGAGACGACGGTCGCCCAGCGGATCGTCCGCGCCAAACGCACCCTCGCCACGAAGAACGTCGCCTTCGAGGTGCCGTACGGACCGGACCGCGAGGCCCGCCTCGGCTCGGTCCTGGAGGTCATCTACCTGATCTTCAACGAGGGGTACGCGGCCACCGCCGGCGACGACTACCTCAGGCCCGGCCTGTGCGAGGACGCGCTGCGACTGGCCCGCGTCCTCCAGGCGCTGATGCCCAAGGAACCGGAAGTTCACGGCCTGGCCGCCCTGTTGGAGATCCAGTCCTCCCGCGCGTCCGCCCGCACGGCACCGGACGGCTCGCCCGTCCTGCTCAAGGACCAGAACCGGATGCGCTGGAACACGCTGCTGATCCGCCGCGGGTTCGCCGCGCTCGGCCGGGCCGACGCGGTGGCCTCCGGCGCCCCCTGGCCCGTACGCCCTGCAGGCCGCGATCGCCGCGTGCCACGCCCAGGCGTACGCGTACGAGGAGACCAACTGGGGCCAGATCGCGACGCTGTACGGACTGCTCGCCGCCCGGGCGCCGTCACCGGTGGTCGAACTGAACAGGGCGGTCGCCGTGTCGATGGCCGAGGGACCTGAGGCGGGCCTCGCCCTCGTCGACGCGCTGGTGGACGAACCCGCGCTGCGCGGCTACCACTTGCTGTCGAGCGTGCGCGGCGACCTGCTGGAGCGGCTCGGCCGTACGGAGGAGGCGCGGGCGGAGTTCGAGCGGGCGGCGGCGCTCACGCGCAACGAGCGGGAGCGGGAGTTCCTGCTGGGCAGGTCAAGCCCCTCGGGCGATTGAGAGCGGGCTCCGCCCGGGCCCCCTGCCCTCAAGCCCCTCCGGCGATTGAGGAGCGGGGCCCGGGGCGGAGCCTCGGCGATCGAGCCACGGGGGCGCCCACCAGCATCGTGGGCGCCCCCGCGACCCGGGTCAGGAACACCGTCGCCGACGCCTTCCCGTACGGCTTCGGCATCGCCTTGCGGCGCAGCTCCTCCGGCTCCACCGCGGAGCCCGCGCTTCTTCACGGTCAGGACGCCGACCCCGCGCTCCCGCAGCAGCGCCTTCAGCTTCTTGACGTTGAAGGGGAGCCGGTCGGTGATCTCGTAGGCGGTGGCGTACGGGCTGGGCCGCAGCTCGTCCGCGGTGACGTACGCGATGGTCTCGTCGATCAGGCCGCCGCCGACCTCGTCGGCCACCTCGGCGACCAGGTGCGCCCGGATGACCGCGCCGTCCGGCTCGTACAGGGTACCGCCCCACGGGCCGCACCGGCGGATCCGGCAGTCCCCGCCCGACCAGCGTCCGCGGCCCCGGCGGCAGCGTGGCGCGCACCCGTCCCGGCTCGGTGCCGAACCACAGCACGGCCTCCTTCACGTCACCGCCGTCCGAGATCCACTCGGCGTCGGCCTCGGCCGCGATCGCCTCGTGCGGGATGCCGGGGGCGATCTTCAGCGCGGCCCGCGGCGCCTTGAGCGCGGCGGTCACGGCCCAGGAGAGCGGCGGGAGTAGGCCTCGGGGTCGAAGACACGGGCCCCGGCCGCCGCGGCGCGCCGGGTCGACGAAGACCGCGTCGTAGGCGGCCGTGTCCACCTCCGTGACGTCGGGCCTCCGCACCTCGATCAGCTCGGCGAGGTCCAGCGCCTGCGCGTTGGCCCGTGCCCACCGCGCAGGTCAGCGGGTCGCGGTCGACGGCGAGGACGGAGATGCCCGCGCGGGCCAGCGCGATCGCGTCGCCGCCGATGCCGCAGCACAGGTCAGACGCGACGGAGCGGACGCCGAGCGCCTGAAGGACGCGGCGCGGTACGTGGCGACGCCGGTCCTGGTCGCCTGCCTCGACGCCGTTCGCCGTGAAGTGCATGCGGGCCGCGTCCTGCGCCCCGAACTTCGCCACCGCCCGCTGCCGCAGCCGGGCCTGGGCGAGCGCCGCCGAGACGAGCCCGGCCGGGTGCTCGCGGCGCAGCCGGGTGGCGAGCGCGAGTTCCTGCGCGGGGTCGTGGTCGCGCAGCTCGTCGAGCGGGGCGCGACCTCGGGGGACAGCAGGGCGGAGAAGCCGGCGGGATCGGCGGGGTCGGCGGGATCGGAGAAGGCGCTCACCCGGACCATTGCGCCAGTCGGTGGATGGTGCGCGCCGCGCGGCGGTGTCGGCCCCCTGAACAGGGCTGTGAGCTGCGAGGATCGGCGCCATGCAACTAGTACGACAAAGCGAAGAAACCGCTATGAAGGGGACACGGGGACCGGCCGGACGGCAGGCGGCCGTCGCGTCGCGGCCGCCGCCCTCGTGGCTGCCGCGCTCGCCACCGGCCGTGCCGCCGGCGGCGACGACGCGGTAGCCGGCCTCGGTCAGCAGTAGGGCCTGAACGCCCCGCCCGCCCGCGCCCTCGACGCGTACGCCACGCAGCTCAAGGCGCAGCAGGCCCAGCGGGTCGCCGCGGCCAGGCGCTGGGGCCCGCCGAAGGTGCCGCTGGCCGCGCCGAGGCCGCCCGTGAAGAAGCCCACGATCAGGGCGCGCAAGGGCTTTCGAGGTCGACGGCCAGACGGGCTCGGCCTGCCGCCGGTCTTCACGACGATCCCCACCAAGCGACAAGGTCGTCTTCCTCACCATCGACGACGGGGCCGAGAAGGACCCGCGGTTCCTGAGGATGATGAGCGACCTCAGGATCCCGCACACGGCGTTCCTGACCGATGCCGAGGTCAGACCCCTAGCACGACTACTTCAAGAAGATGCAGACCCTGGGCGTCACCCTCAACAACCACACGCTGACCCACCCGTACCTGCCGGGGCTGTCCTACGCGGCAGCAGCACGAGATCTGCGCATGCAGGACCTCATCGAGAAGAATGTACGGCAAGCGGCCCACGCTCTTCTGCAGGCCGCCGTTCGGCAACTACAACCAGGACACCCTGAAGGCCGCGAGGCCTGCGGCATCAGGCACGCGCCGATCTGGAACGCCGAGGCAAAGTTCGTGGGCCGGATGGACTACCGCGAGTGGGACCGGACATCCATCCGGGCGACATCGTCCTCACGCACTTCCGGGGACGCGAGGACTGGAAGGGCACGATGCCCGACATGATCCGCACGTTCCTGAAGTACGTCACCGACAAGGGGTACGCGGTGGCCCGCCCTGGAGGACTACCTGTGACAACTCCCAGGGCGGGGGGCGGCCGTTGCGGTGCGGCGGGCCGGGGCGCGGCTGGTCGGCTGCGCGCTGGCCGCCGCGCTGCTCACCGGGTGCGCGTGCAGTCCGTCGACCCCATCGAACGGATGGGCAGGAAGGCCGCGCAGAAGGTCCGGCACCATCCGCGGCCGGGAGCCGTCGCGGCACAGACGGCGGGCGCGGCGGGCGCCCGCCGCGAACGCCCATCGCCGCTGAGGGCCTCGCCGCCCGCTGGCGCCGCCCCTGAGCCCCCGCCCGCGGGTGCGCTGCCCCGCGCGCCCGGATCGGTGCCGCCGGTGATCGACCGGGTCCCCACCGAGGACAAGGTCGTCTTCCTGACCTTCGACGACGGCGCCGAGAAGGACCCCCGGTTCGTCGACATGGTCCGCGAACCGCGGCTGCCGATCTCGATGTTCCTCGCCGACTCCGCCGCACGCTCGGGCTACGACCACTTCGGTCAACTCCGCAGGCTGGGCGCGTGCAGAACCACACCCTCACGCACCCCTTCCTGCCCGGTCTCGGCTACGTCGACCAGCACGCCGAGATCTGCGGGCCAGCAGGACCGCCTCAAGGGCCGGTTCGGGACGACTCCCCGGCTGTTCCGCCCGCCCTACGGCAGCTACGACGGGACACACACTGCGGGCGGCCGGCGCGTGCGGCATCGACGCGATCGTGCTGTGGCGCGCCTCGATGCAGATCAACGACCGGCTACGCGGAGGGCGCCCGGCTGCGCCCCGGTGACATCGTCCTGGCCCACTTCCGCGGCCCGTCCGAGCTGAAGGGCACCACGCTGACCGAGATGACGTCCGCATGCTGCGCCGCATCCAGGACCAGGGCTTCACGGTGGCGGGCTGGAGGACTACCTGTAGCTCCCCGCGCCGGTCGGGCGGCGGGGCAGACTCGCCGGACCGGCCGGGGCGGCGGAGCGCACGGGGCGGACGGCGGGCGCGGGGGCCGCGGCCTGCGTGCGGCTGCGCGCGAAGACGACGAGCCGCAGGGACCGCGAACCGGGCGATGCCGGTGAGCGCGGAGGGCCGACAGGTGTAGACGACCTGCTCCAGCACGGCACCGGGCGTCGCGACCAGCTGCTGCAGGACGACCATCGCCAGGCAGGTCACTGCGCACGCGGCCGCCGCGACCCGCCGACTGGACGTGCTGGCGCCACGTCGCGTGCCGTCCCGCGCCGAAGGTGAAGCGGGCGTGCAGCTCGGTGGCCAGCAGCGTGAGACCACGGTGACCAGGGCGTTGGCCAGGGCCCAGGGGATCCAGGAGGCGAGCCCCGCGACGGCGAAGCTGGCGGCGACCCCGACCCCGCCCCGCAGCCGACGAACCGGGCGAAGGCCGCGACGCCGGGTGCGCTCTGCTCGCTCTGCTGCTTCCGCGTTGTCGCCATGACCCGACCCCCGTCTGTCCGTCGCTTGAGTGATGCCATCATGGCACACGTATGGCACCATGCGCGAGCCATTGCGGCACCACTCATGGCGCCGCATGGCGTTACGTGCGGGAAACGGGTGGCTCAGGGCGCGAGGAACTGCGCGAGCAATCAGGAGAGGTGCACCCGGCACCTGGAAACCCCCGCGGCGCAGGCCGCATCGGGGAAGTCCCCGCAAGAAACCCCCGCCACGGCCGGAGGCAGTGGCAGTCCGCTTTGGACCGAGTGCTTAATCGCGGTCATAGTCTGGCTCTGCGCGCCCACCGGGAGGTACGCCAGCAGCGACGAGCGGGTCCGGCACCCGCGACGACGGGATCCACCACGGTTCGCCACCCCAGACCAGTTAACCCCGTGAGATCTCTCCGAAGAGGCCGGATCGTGACGACCAACTCAAGCCCTGCTGCCCTCAAGCCGCTCGAGGACCGCATTGACAGGTCCAGCCGCTCGACGCCGAGCAGACCACCGCCTCTGGCCTGGTCATCCCGGACACCGCCAAGGAGAAGCAGGAGGGCGTCGTCCTGGCCGTGAGGCCCAGCTGCTTCGAAGAACGGCGACGTCTGCCGCTCGACGTCCAGGCCGGCGACATCGTGCTGTACAGCAGAGCAGTGCAGGCGGCACCGAGGTGAAGTACAACGGCGAGGAGTACCTCGTCCTCTCGGCTCGCGACGGTCGCGATCCGTCGAGAAGCAATTCACCCGAAGCAGAACGCTTTGCTCTGAGCTGCGCCCCTGGCACCACGCGACGACTTACGGTAGCCGGGGTCGCGCAGTTCACAGCTTCACCCTAGCTTTCGGAGAGTCTTGAATCGCTCCCATGGCGAAGATCCTGGTTCGACGAGGACGCCCGTCGCGCCCTCGAGCGCGGCGTGCAACAGCTCGCCGACGCGGTCAAGGTGACCCTGGGCTAAGGGGTCGCAACGTCGTCATCGACAAGAAGTTCGGCGCCCCCACGATCACCAACGACGGTGTGTCCATCGCCGCGTGAGATCGAGGCTCGAGGACCCGTACGAGAAGCTCGGCGCCGAGCTGGTGAAGGAGGTCGCGACCAAGACGGACGACATCGCCGGTGACGGCACGACCACCGCCACCGTCCTGGCCCAGGCCCTGGTGCGCGGAGGGTCTGCGCAACGTCGCCGCCGGCGCCTACCCCGGCCGCCCTCAAGCGGGGCATCGACGCACGCCGTCAAGGCCGTCTCCGACGACCCTGCTCGCGCACGGCCAAGCCCGATGGAGACGAGAAGTCCGACATCGCTGCGATCGCCGTCCATGTCCGCCGCAGGACACCCAGATCGGCGAGCTCATCGCCGAGGCGATGGACAAGGTCGGCAAGGACGGTGTCATCACCGTCGAGGAGTCCCAACACCTTCGGTCTGGAGCTGGAGCTTCACCGAGGGCATGGCGCTTCGACAAGGGCTACCTGTCCCCGTACTTCGTCACCGACATGGAGCGTATGGAGGCCGTCGCTCGACGACCCGTACATCCCTGATCGCCAACTCGAAGATCGGCATCCATGCAGGACCTCCTTCCGCTGCTCGAGAAGGTCATGCAGGCCGGTCAAGCCGCTGCTGATCATCGCCGAGGACGTCGAGGGCGAGGCCCTGTCGACCCTGGTCGTCAACAAGATCCGTGGCACCTTCAAGTCCGTCGCCGTCAAGGCCCCGGGCTTCGGTGACCGCCGCAAGGCCATGCTCGGCGACATCGCCATCCTCACCGGTGCCACCGTCATCGCCGAGAGGTCGGCCTCAAGCTGGAGCAGCGCCGGTCTCGACGTGCTCGGCACCGCGCCCGCGTGTCGTCATCACCAGGACGAGACGACGATCGTCGACGGCGGCGGTGACAGCGACGAGGTCGAGGGCCGCGTCAGCCAGATCAGTGCCGAGATCGAGAGCTCGGACTGCGACTGGGACCGCGAGAGCTGCAGGAGCGCCTGCGCGAAGCTACGCCGGCGGCGTCTGCGAAATCATCAAGGTCGGCGCCGCGACCGAGGCTCGGCGAGCTCAAGGAGAAGAAGCACCGTCTGGAGGACGCACACCGCGACCCGCGCCGCGGTGGTCGAGGAGGGCATCGTTCCGGTGGTGGCTCCCGCGCTTCGTCCACGCCGTGAAGGTCCCCGAGGGGCAACCTCGACGACAAGACCTGCTGACGAAGGCCACCGGTGTCGCGGTCGCGCCGCGCCGCCGTCCGAGCCGCTGCGCTGGATCTGCGAGAACGCGGTGCTCCGGGGGCTACGTCATCGTCTCCAAAGGTCGCCGATGCTCGAAGGGCTCCGGCTGTCAAACGCCGCGACCGGTGAGTACGGCGACCTGGTCAAGGCCGGCGTCATCGACCCTGGGTCAAGGTCACGCTCCGCGCTGGAGAACGCCGCGTCCATCGCCTCCCCTGCTCCTCACGACCGAGACCCTGGTCGTCGAGAAGCCGGCGGAGGAGGAGGCCGAGGCCACGGTCACGGCCACGGCCGCCGCACTGACCCGTCCCCAGCCTTCCTGAGGCCCGTCTCCCCTTTCCGGGGAGGCGGGCCCTGGGCTTTCATGTTCGGGTGCGGGTTCGGTGGGCTGGTCGCGCAGTTCCTCGCGCCCCTGGAAGGCATGCGCTTCGCGCAGCCTTCCCCCGGTGTGAGATGTCGCACCGAAGGTGCGCACTCTCAGGGGGCGCGGGGAACTGCGCGACCAGCCACCGGCCCGCAAACGAAGGAACCGCTACTGCGGGCCGTACTTCCGCCCGGTCCGCGACGATGCCCCCAAGAAGCGCACGCGGCGTCACCTTCACCACGCCCATCAGCGCCTTGTACCGCGGATCCCGGGATCGACAGGGACTTGCCGCGGGCCAGATCGGCGAGCGCCGACGCCGCCAGCTTTGTCCGCGTCCAGCCACATCCACTCGGAATGTTGTCCGTCCCCATCCCGGCCCGCTGGTG
Source organism: Streptomyces sp. KL116D (assembly GCF_030766975.1). Taxonomy (NCBI): domain Bacteria; kingdom Bacillati; phylum Actinomycetota; class Actinomycetes; order Kitasatosporales; family Streptomycetaceae; genus Streptomyces; species Streptomyces sp. KL116D. The sequence continues at coordinate 29,310 of NZ_JASERH010000135.1, forward strand.
GAACCGTACGGACGAACGGCACAGCGCCATCAGCCGCACCCCGCTGCCCGCCAGGTCCTTCGCCCGCCCCTGCGTGAACTGCACGACCCACGCTCTTCGACGCCCCGTGCCGTGCCGCGCGGCAGAACGCCGCCACCGACGCCACGTTGATCACGCCGCCGCGCCCGCCGCTCTCTGCATCGCCCCGGTCGCCGCCGACGTCGGCACAGCACCGCCTCGCAGTGCACCTTCAGCATGGTCAGCTCGTCGGCCATGTGGAGCACTTCTGAGGTAGCGGCGCTGTTTGCCGAAAGCCGGCGTTGTTCACGAGCAGTGTCCACCGCGGCCTGCGGTCGCCCAGCCGCTCCCTCGACCGCCGCGATGCCTCGTCCGTGGCCAGGTCGGCCGTCAGCACCTCGGCGCTCGAGTGCACGTGCCGTCGTCGCAGTTCGGTCGGCTGCTCGCGCGGCCGCTTCGTGTCGCGCGCGACGAGGACGAAGGTTGTGGGCCGTCGGCGGCCAGGCGCCGGGCGAACGCGGCGCCGATGCACGCGGTGGATCCCGTGATCGAGACAGCCGTAGTCATGTGGAGCAAGCACGGTGACGCCTAGCGTGCCGATGATCAGTGGAGCTCCTGACGGAACCGCTGATTGGCTCCGCTGATCGCTCGATCGACGACCGAGCGGACTGACTCCGCATCATTCCGCCGATCCTCGTGCGCCGGCAGGTGACGGTGCGCATGAACGGCACGTCGGGGTCGGCGACCCGGGCCCGCTCGTCGAAGCGCAGCAGCCGGCTTTCTAGCTTTCGTCCCGCCGGGCAGGGAACACCGTGATGCTTGCAGGCCCTGCGGCGCGGGCGGCGGTGTCTTCCCGTTCACCTCCACCACCCGGAACTGCACGTCGTGCACATGGTAGTTGTGCGGCATCCCGCTGATCGTTGCAGCACGGTCCACACCTCGGTCGTGCCGCGGGTGACGGTCGTCTGACCTGGTTCATCTCCATCGAGGGCGGCCGTTGATCCCGCTTCGCCTTGAGGTCGAAGTGCCGGGAAAGGCACCGCGTCGGCAGGCCTTCGGCAGCTCCAGCCGCCCGGATTCTGAGAAGCGGGACTTCGGGCGAGGGCCGCAACCGGTCCGCCGCCCGCAGCTGCAGCACGTCCGAACGAGTCGTCGTCCCGCCTTCGCGAACCGCGCTTCTGCCACGCGTCAAAGCGGTCGCGTTCTGCGCGTGACTGCGCAGCACGGTCCGCTCGCCGGGCACCATCCGCACCACGACCTCGGCCCGCTCCCCTGGGGGACAGCTGGATCCGGTCCGTCGTCGCGGGCCGCTCCAGCAGACCGCCGCATCCGTCCCGACGAGCGCGAACTCCGCCCGTCCGAGAAGCCGAGGTCGTACGTCCGTGCCGTCGACGCGTTTCAGCAGCCGCAGCCGTACGCGCTCGTCGCGCACGGTCCGGTACGCGGTCGGGTGCCGTTGACGTGGTGCGGTCGCCGAAGGAAGCCGATGGACCGCACCATCCGTGCGCCCGGTGGTCGAGCACTTCGCGCCGTCGAACCTCACGTCCTGCACGATCACCGGCGGGTTCGTCCGACCCCGCACCGCCTCTCGGCAGCGCGAAGCCGCTCGCTCTCGCGTCGTCGACGAGAACATCCCGGCGAGCCCCGCGCTGCACGTGCTGCTCGGTCGCCCGATGCGGATGCGGGTGGTACCAGAGGGTGGCGGCGGGCTGGTCGACGGTCCAGCGGGGCGTCCAGTCCCCGGGCCCGGATCGACCATCTGGTGCGGGCCGCCGTCCATCCCACGCGGGCAGGTGCATGCCGTGCCAGTGCACGGTGGAGGCCTCGAGGGAGCCGTTTGCGGACGGACCTCGACCTGCTCGCCGCGCCGCCGGAGCGTGAGGCCGAGGTAGTCGCCGTCGAAAGAAACCCCAGGTGACGGTCTTTCGGCCGGCGGTGAACTCTCCTTCTCGCCCGTCCGCATCCGCAGGTCGAACGCGGGTGCCGTCCTTCCCGAGGCTGGACCGGGCGAGCGGCGGCACCGCCAGTTCGTACGGAACTCCGTCGTGCCGACGTCTCACCTTCGCGTCGTTCCACAGCCACAGCACACCGCCGCCGATCGCGAGCGCGAGGACGGCGACGAGCGAGCCGAGGACGACGAGGACACGCCAGAGCCGGGTCTTTACGCCGGGGATTCGGGCCATGGACCGAAGCTCTCGCGCGATGCACCGTGGGCCGCGCATCATCGAGACGGTCGACGCCGCGACCTCAACTCGCAGCTGGGTTTTCCTACGAGTGCGCCTGCGCCCGCTTCTCGACGCGCTGCCGGGCCTGCCGGGTGGACTCCAGGTGCAACGCGTCGCCACCGCGAGCAGCTGCGGCAGCAGCTTCCACTTTCGGTGGTCACGGCCCAGGCACGGGGCGACGGTGACCTCGTGCGCGAGCCGGTGCGGATCTCGATGGCGTCCCCCGCCGGATCACCGAGGGCTCGACGATACAGGCGATTTTACTCGGTCCGGCCGTCCTGCGTGGTACCTGACCCGGCCCTTCTCGCCCAGATGCCCCCGGAACGATCCGACACCGGATCGGCCCGGAATGCCTCGAGAGGACAACTCGGAGCCGACCCGCCGGCGCTCTGCCGATCTTCGCGCCGGAGACGTCCACGCCCGATCGTGAGGTTCTCGCCGAGGGCGCACGAGGGCGGCCGGCAACGTGCGCTCCCAGTCGTCAGGTCTCGCGCGCGAACGCATTTTACCGCCTGGTCGTCGCCGCCGATGGTTGCCGTGGTGGTCGCACGGCGTCCCCGGCGAGCCCGCTCGCGCCGATCCCCTTCTGCGCCCGGGCGCCGCCACCCGCATCGCGCGTCGACCGGCTGCTTGGTCGATGTGCCGGTCAGCGTCCCTCGGGGCTGGTCGGTGCGCTCGACGGCCTTCGGGCGGCCCAGGTTGAGAGAGAAGCTTCATCGACGGCGTCGACGCTACGGGACCCGGCACCAAAGCCGTTACGCATTACCTCGCGCCCTCGACCCAAGGTCCAGCTTTATGATTGATGCATGATCGAGCCCGTCATCTCCGTTGTTCCTGCGCGCCGTGGCCGCCACCGGCTCCTGCTCGGCGGCCGCCCGCGAGCTGGGCTGCACCCAGCCCGCCGTCAGCCAGCAGATGAAGGTCCTGGAGTCCTCGGCCGGCACCCTGCTGCTCGCTTTCGGCGCAGATGCGGCGACGCAGGCAGGGCGAGCCCTGGTTGTTACGCGGCCAGCATCCTCGCCGCCGAGGAGGTCGCCGCGATCGCGGGCTGCGCGCGGTGGGTCCGTCTCGTCTCAGCTTCCCGAGCGACGGCTCGACCCGCGCTGTCCCGACGGCCCTCGCCGCCCCTGCTGCGCGCCGAGCACCCCGGCACCGGGTCCTCGCTGGTCGAGCCCGAACGCCGCGCTCGGTCAGTGCTGCGAGGCGACCGGCGCCTTCCATTTTTGCGGGCGCCCACGCGGCGAGTGGACGACCTGGTGGTCAAGGCCGCTCCACCTCGCCGCGACCGGCTCGTGGTCTGGTCACCCGGGGCACCCGCTCGCGGCGGCCGGCTCGGTGACAGTCGGCGTTGCGGACGACCCGTGGATCGCGGGCTGCGCGCTGCCGCCGCCAGCTGGTCAGAGAGGCCGATGCCGGGAAGCGCCGGGTTCTGCGCCGCCGTCATTCGCGACGGACGACTACCGGCGGTGCGTCGGCCTGGTGGGCGCTTCCGGACTCGGGTGGCGGTCACTGCCCGGGCGCTGTGGCCATCGGTCCGTTCCGGCGGCGTGCTGACGAGTGACGGTCGAGCCGGCGGTGCAGCGCGCGAGATCGTCGCGCTCACCCTGCCGATCTGGCCCAGGTCGGCGGTGGCGACCTCGGCCACACTCGCGAGAGGCCGCCGCCCGCTGGTGATCGGGCACGCGGGCACCGGGTGCGCCCTGCCGTACCCGCGGCGCACCCGTGGTGCAGAAACGTTCAGCGTCGGTTGTGGGAAGCGCCGCTGGAGAGCCGGCGGCGCACCGGGCCGCTTCGTCGCCGATGCCGCGACGAGGCGGTTCTGGAGGCCCCGCGCCCGTCAGCTCTTCGCGCTCAAGTCTCGGTGAGGCCGCACACGCCGGCTACGGTTCGCGCACCTGGCCAGGGCGTGGGCAGCGCACTCCCGCCCGTACCGGGCACCTCACGCCTGGAGCCTCTTTTCGCCGAGAGTTCTCACGGGCGCTGCGCGCCGCCCGCTCGCCCTCCCGAGGTGGAAAGAAGAGAGCGAGCTGTCGACACGGCGAGGCCGCGAGGAGCTGCGCCAGTCCACGAGTCTGCGTTCGGTCGGGAAGGCGGGCCTCTGCCATTGCTGTCAGCCCGCTTTAGCCGTTGTGACGCGCAGGACCACGGTGCTCATGACCGTACATCATAACTGTCTAAGGAGATGAAAATATGACTCATTGAGAATCTGGCTACAGGCACCAGCAAAAGGAAGAAAAGGCGCTAAATGGGGCATAGCTGTGATGAAAGCAAACGAGGGTCTGTTGCGCCGTCTCCGCTGTGTCGGCCCCTCACGTAGAAGTGCCAGTAGGCCGTCCGACCCGTAACTCTTTCAGTGACCATCGTTGAGGTGCAGAGGCGGTTGAAAGAACAAGCGCTCGAGGCATCTGTCCAGCAGCTTGAGAGTGTCGACCACCTTCACCTGCACACTACACCACCACCTACTTTGTACTATATATTA